>LM995447.1:812500-1160000 GCA_000953215.1 [Clostridium] cellulosi | reverse complement strand
CAATAGGAATCTCAAAGCCACTGCCGCTAAAGGCGGATGCGGAGAATGTCAGGCTTCGTGCCAATCAGCCTGCAAGACTTCTTGTACGGTAGCTAATCAGAAATGCGAAAAGTAACTCTTCAAATTAATTCATAATTCAGGGACGTTAAGCGTCCCTGAATTTTTACGCTTAAAAATACTGTTGTGAATAATATAAAGGAGCAACTTTATGCTACATAGATTTTCCCTTAATGGATATAATATTGTGCTGGATGTATGCACAGGCGTTGTTCATGTCTTAGACGATATTTCTTATGAATTGTCTGCTTTTGCCGATGAGAATATGACAAATGAGCTTCCCAAAGAAGCCTTTGATAAACTTTCAAATACTTATACTGAAAGTGAACTTAAAGAAGCATGGTCTGAGCTTTATGAATTACATAAAGATGGGGTATTCTGCTCAAAAGACGATATTAAGCAATTTGCAGGTGATACTTCCAAAGCTCCGATAAAATCAATGTGCTTAAATGTTGCGCATGACTGCAACCTTCGTTGCAAATATTGCTTTGCGTCAACCGGTGACTTTGGCGGCGGAAGAAAACTTATGCCGTTTGAGGTCGGAAAAGCAGCCCTTGATTTTATTGTAAAGAATTCTGGATCAAGGCATAATCTTGAGGTTGATTTCTTTGGCGGAGAGCCGTTAATGAATTTTGACGTTGTAAAGCGATTAGTCGAATACGGCAGAAAGTTAGAGAAAGAGTATAATAAGCATTTTAGATTTACGATAACAACAAACGGCGTATTGCTTGACGACGAGAAAATTGATTTCATAAACCGCGAAATGAAGAATGTCGTACTGTCAATTGACGGGCGTCGTGAAGTTAATGATAAAATGCGCCCTCATGCAGACGGAAGGGGCAGTTATGACGAGATAATCGGCAAGTATAAAAAACTCGTCGAACGCAGAAACGGGGGAGAATATTATGTGCGCGGCACATTTACCCATCAGAACCTCGATTTCGCTTCGGACGTCCTTCATCTTGCAGACGAGGGGTTTGACCAGATTTCTGTAGAACCTGTTGTTTGTGATGAAAATTCACCTTATGCCATAAAAAAAGAAGATTTGCCGCAGATCTTCAAAGAGTATGAAAAGCTTGCAATAGCGTATCTTGAACGCAGAAAGAAAGGGAAGGGCTTTAACTTCTTCCACTTTATGATTGATTTAAACGAAGGCCCGTGTATTCTTAAACTGCTTAAGGGCTGTGGTTGCGGCAATGAATATATTGCTGTAACGCCTGACGGTGATATCTATCCTTGTCACCAGTTTGTTGGCCAAAAAGGTTTCAAGATGGGCAATGTACTGGATCAAAACGGCAGCTTTGACAACGATTTAAAGACAACATTCTCTAAGACGAACATTTTTACAAAGAAAAAATGTTCTGAATGTTGGGCAAGGTTTTTCTGTTCCGGTGGCTGCAATGCCAATAACCAGCTTTATAACGGAGATATGTTGATGCCTTTGGAGATTTCCTGCGAATTGGAAAAGAAAAGGCTCGAATGTGCCCTTATGATAAAAGCTGCTCTTGCTGATAATTAACATCGTAGTTTTGTCATATTAACTTTAATTATGTCGTAATGTTTGTGAATTTGTCACAATTTTAGATAAATATGCCTCCATTTATTGATTAGAAAAGCAAAAAGTATTATCATATTTTTTGAGTATCCGCGTTTTTTATCTTATTTGGCAGGTGATAGTGTGGCTGATAAAATATGTTTCATTGGCGCTGGAAATATGGCTGGTGCGATAATTGAAGGCATACTTTCCAAAAAGGTTTGTGAAGCATCAGATATCGGAGTAATTGATATAAGCCGTGAAAAATGCAAAAAATTTGCCAAACGTGGAATTAATGTATATGACACCTATGAAGCTGCTGCAAAAAACAGCGATATTATTTTTCTGTCTGTAAAACCGCAGAATTATGATGAAGTCCTTGATGCTCTCCGCGGATACACCGATGGCAAAATAATAGTCAGTATTGCCGCAGGAATATCTACAAAATTTATAAAATCCAAATTGGGCAAGGACAGCCTTGTCGTACGCGCAATGCCGAACACTCCGCTGCTTCTCGGATGTGGTGCGACGGCGCTTTGCCATGTAGCGCCTGTAACGGATCAGCAATTTGATAAAGTAAAGAGGATATTTGAAGCGGGCGGCAGTGTTGATATTCTGCCGGAAGATAAAATGAATGCTGTTATCTCGGTCAATAGCAGCAGCCCTGCTTATGTTTACCTTTTTGCAAAGGCAGTAATCGACGGCGCTGTCAAGCAGGGAATTGATTACGATACTGCAAAAGGTCTTATTGCAAAAACACTTGAAGGCTCAGCTAAGATGATAATGTCTTCCGGTTATTCGCCGGATGAGCTAATTAAAATGGTCTCTTCGCCGGGTGGCACAACTCTGAAGGCTCTTGAAGCCCTTTATGAGCATGATTTCGAGGGCGCGATAATTGATGCAATGCAGCGCTGTACTAAACGGGCGGAGGAACTCGGCAAATAGACAAAACCCTTAGGTTATAAGAAAAACTCCTTTTGCATATAAATTTCAAAAAGATATGCAAAAGGAGGTCAAGCCCTTGGAACGTAATAGAACACGGATTAAAGAACATTCAAGACAAAATACGCAGCTTTCTAAAAATGTAAAACGAGCTTTGCTTAGGCAGTATTTGCTGTTTATGGTTCTTGTATTAGCCGGTATTTTAACGGGTTCTATATACATCAATTCGGCCGGTGTAACAAAGTCGGCACTTGAAGGTACCGGTTTTTTTATGCAGGATTTAGTTTCATCAGAAGCCGCGTCAAAAGGATTTTTGTCTCTTGCTGTTTGTTCATTTTTTCCTTCTGCCGCGCTTATATGTATATCTTACATGTTAGGTCTCTGTGCTGTCGGATTTCCCTTTGAATTTGTAATACCGATTCTGTATGGAACATTTACTGGCGCATCAATGGCTTCTATATATATAAGATTTGGAGCAAAGGGCCTTCTTATATGTTTGCTGTTTATTCTACCTCAGGCATTAATTACAGTGCTTGCGATAATTGTTGCAAGCAGGGAAGGTTTCAAATTTTCAAAGCAAATATCTCATGTGATTTTGCGCGGGGTGCAAAAGAACCTCACTATTATGTTTCGGACATATTGTTTTAAATATGCGATATGTTTTGTATTAGCTGCCATTGCCTCAATAATTCAAGCTTTATCCATAATACTTTTTTCTAAAATATTTCTTTCTTAATATAGACTGCAGCTTTACTTCTTTTGCGCGGATTTGATTTCATTTAAAGAGCATTCTTATGGAAACAGAAGGGAAATGAAATTAAGTGGTCGATTATTTAACAGGATTTATTGTCTATTTAGAGACTACAAAATCAGCGTCAGCCAATACGATTGACGCTTATAAACGTGATATATCGCAATATTTAGATTATGTTATAAATATTAAAAAGAAAAATCTCTCCGATATTTCCACTTCTGATGTTTTAGACTTTATTGAATTATTGCAAAAGAAAGGAAAATCGGAGTCGACGATAGTACGCTGTGCTGCATCCGTAAGGTGCTTTTATAAGTATCTTATTGCGATAGGAGAAGCACATCAAAATCCCGCGTTAGGGCTAAAGCTTTCACATGAAAAGAAACGTTTACCGGAAATACTAACAAGTGAAGAGGTTGATTTACTGCTCAGCCAACCTTCATGCGAAGATTTTAAAGGCTGCCGTGACAAAGCTATGCTTGAGCTCTTATATGCTACGGGTATAAGAGTGTCAGAGTTGGTTTCGCTTAATATAAGTGATATAAACCTTGAATTGGGCATACTTTATTGCCGAGGCGAATATAAAAGTAGAATAATTCCCGTATATAAAGACGCGATTGATGCAGTAATGAATTACCTCGTTTTATTGGGCAATGAATATCAATTAGACAGCAATCGCGCACTTTTTGTCAATCATAACGGCGGAAGATTGTCCAGACAAGGTTTTTGGAAAATAATAAAGCAATATGCGAAACAAGCGGGGATAAATAAAACGATAACGCCTCACACCTTGAGGCACTCGTTTGCCGCTCATTTGCTTGAAAATGGAGCTGATTTGAAGTCAATTAAAGAAATGCTCGGTCATGCCGATATTTCTTCAACACAAGTGTATACACAGATTGTAAGCAACCATTTCAGAGAAGTTTATAATAAATGTCACCCAAGAGCATGATTTTATGATATAATAATTAAAGAAATTTAAATAAAGTAGGAGTAGTAAATGGGTTTTTTAGGTTTCGGAAACTATGCTAAACCTGGACGGGGCGTCAGCAAGGATGAGCCAAAGAAGAAAAGCTTCTTTCTGTTTTTTGAACTTTACTTCAGGAAATTTTGGAAACTTATCGAAGTAAATATGCTTTACTTCGTTTTATGCATACCTTTTTTTATCCCGTTCATTTTGGTAAACACGTATTTCCCTAATCCAGTTTTATATTATATTTCAATGATACCATTTATAGGTATTGCAGTTGTCACCTCTGGTTTTACTTATGTACTGCGTAACTTTGCGCGTGAAATGCCTGTATTTATTTGGGCTGATTTCATTGACACGATGAAAAAGAACTGGAAACAGTCCTTGATAATCGGTACGATTGATTTCGTTGCATTCTTTATCATAAGCTTTTCACTTAATTTCTACTATCAACAGATATCAACAAACAATATATTTTCTATTCCCTTTGTTTTAAGTATCCTGTTTACTGTAATATTTGTTTTTATGCAGTATTACATTTTCCCAATGCTCATAACATTTTATCTTAACATTAGGCAAATTTTAAAAAATGCTTTTATTTTTGCTTTTGCAGGTTTAGGTTACAACATTGTCATAACATTCTTTTGCGGTTTGTTGGCATTAGTCGTTTATTTATTTAGTCCGTTGACGTTGTTCCTGATCCCGTTTCTTATACTGAGTACATTTGGTTTTATAATCGTATTTAATTCATGGCATGTAATTGATAAATACATGATGCCAAAGGATGAGGATTCAGATAATGAAGATGATGAAGATATCATCTTTAAAGATAGAGGCCGCGAAAGATAATAAAAAATTCCATGTGTAAACACACATGGAATTTTTGTTATTCAGTCTTATCTTTCTCTTTATTGAATTTTACATTGGCAAGGGGAGAACTTTCCACGGCGTGTTTTGCCTGAGTGCTTGACAGGTGAGTATATATTTCCGTTGTAGACAGGCTTTCATGGCCGAGAATTTCTTTAAGGACACGGATATCAACGCCGCCTTGCTGGTACATAAGAGTTGCTGCAGTATGGCGCAGCTTATGTACAGAATAACCTTTTCCACTGAGCCCAGCTTGATCAAGAAACCGATAAACGATCCACTGAACAGTTTTCGGACTAATCCTTTTGCCAAGTCTGCTGATAAAAAATGCATCTTTATCTTTTACGTTATTATAAGGTCTTACTTTTTTATATCTGTTAATAGCATCAATGCAAGCTTTATTAAGGTAAATATTTCGCTCCTTATTTCCTTTTCCAGTAACCTTTATATAATCCTTATGTATATCTCCAAAATTTATCCCTACAAGTTCAGACAACCGCAAAGCGCAGTTCAAAAATAAAGTGATTATGCAGTAATTTCTTTCTTTGTATTCGCCATCAATACCTTCGAGGACCTTTAGACTCTCTTCAAGCGAAAGGTACTTGGGCAGTGATTTTTTCTTTTTCGGCGTTTCAAGATTAATTGTCGGATTTTCTTTTACAATTCCAACCTTATCACAGGCGTATTTGTAAAATGTTTTAAGGCTTGAAACCTTCCGCGCCCTTGTCGAAGCGTTGTTATGACGCTCATTTTGTATATATATCAGATACTCATAGATATCTCCAAGTGTAACGGAAGCAATAGTCTCAACATCTACATCGTCTACAGTTATATCTTCAAAGTCTACTTTACTATCAACAAGACCGCGTTTTCGTTTTATGAAGCGAAAAAAGGTTCTTAGATCCAATGCATATTCGTTAACAGTTCTTGGTGATTTTCCTCTTATTGTTTCCATATACACGAGGAAATCTTTAACTGTTTTGCACGATGCATTATATAAACGTATATCCATTTATTTTTCTAACCCCTTATTTAAGGAGAAATTGTTATGAAACTTTATATGAAAACGTTTAAAACAGATATAACTGATTTTCAAGTCATATGTACTGACAATTATATTATAAATCTTTCATTTGGAATTGGCAATTCTGACTTATGGCTGAAACAGAATATTAAAAACTATGAGCTCTGTGGTTCAAATAATTTGTGCGAGGCATGTGAAAGAGAAATAAGAAGTTATCTTGCCGGCAAACTTAAAAAATTTACTGTTCCAATTAAAATTTATGCTACACTTTTTCAGCAGAAAATATATAACGCTCTAAAAACAGTGCCGTATGGCACCACTGTTACTTATGGTCAACTGACATCTATGGCAGGGGTAAAAGGAGCGCGTGCTGTTGGCGGAGCTGTTTCAAGAAATCCAATACCGATTATAGTACCATGTCATAGAGTTATCCGCTCTGACGGGATGATAGGAGGATTTTGCGGTAAAAGTAATCTTATAAGTTTAAAGCAGCGCTTGCTTGAAATTGAAGGGATAGCATTTTAATCCATCATTATGAACCCTAAAGCGTTTAGAGTTTTCATATCGATGTTGTCGGATATTGGCAGCCCATGGTCGCGCTGAAATCTATGAACCGCGCGTTTAAAGTATTCAGATTCATATATGCCATCACAATAACTGTCATAATACCCTAACTTTTTTAAACGCTGCTGGACCACCTGAACGTCGCGTCCATACATATACGGGGTTATTACTCTAAATCCCTTTCCAAAGGCGCCATAACATCCTCCGGTAACAGAAACAACCGTTCCTATCGGAACAAGGTTATATAACTCTTCAACGTCTTTATTATACATCCGAAAACATCCGTGGGACGCTTCGCTGCCTATTGTCGACGGCATTGTTGTACCGTGTATGCCGTAATTTCCCCAGCTACAATTAATGCCCATCCAATAACCGCCAAAACCTTCACCCCATTTTTCTTTTCTATTAATCTTGAAACTTCCGATTGGGGAAGGGGTAGACGGAGCTCCAACGGCACAAGGGTACTTTTTATAAAGCTTTCCGTTGTTTAATAAATATAGCTTCTTTTCTTCCAAGTCAATTAATATTGAATAATGGTTCTTTGGGACAGGCGGTTTGGTCATTGAAGTTATATAAAGTGAGAGTGTTCGGGAAAACAGAAGTATTGTTGCCGATATAAGCGTAAAAACAAGTACATAAAATGCAATATTATTAAGTTTGCTCATATTGGCCCCCTAAAAACTTTTATATCGTTAAAGAATATGTTTTAAAAATTATTTTTACTATTACTATGTGCTAAAGTTTGAAAGTTTCATTGTCAATTGAAAGGGTTTGTACTATAATTATTTGAAAGACGACTAAGTTTGAGGTGGAATGATGTTAAAAAAAACAACATTTAAGCTTTCGCTTTCAATATTAGGGTCATTTGTAGTTGGTTTTATTTTATCATTTTTTATAATTATTTCATTGGCTCCCCTTGGTGCAACACCGTCTTCGAAATCTTCCTCAGCACCGACATCTTCATCGTCGAATTCAGTTTCATATTTTGAAAATGAGGCAACAGAGGGCGGACTTGTTGCTACTACGGGCGGAAGAATATTCTTAGCGGCCATTGCTATGTTGATAACAGAAGGGGCTATTTACAGCTCTGCGTGGAGAGAAGGCAACAGAGACCCTAACAGAGTAAAATATGGACATATGAAAAAGTTCATGGCCAAAGGTTTTGTTGCAGGTTTATTATCAATCATACCTAATGTAATTTTAACTATTTTGGTGTTAGCCACAGCGGATTTAAATAATATCTTTAGCAATGTTGTTAATGTCATATATCATATTGTAAATATTCAATTTATTATTCTCGGGGACGGATATATGAAAATCCCCATTGCTTGTTTCGCTGTTTTACTCATAATACCGCTTTTTTCAGGATTAGGATATATCAGCGGATGGTATCATTTTGCGATACTTCCAAAACTGATTTATAAAAAGAATAAACCGGCTCCCAAGTCTCAGTCTAAGAAAAATATGTAAACATAACTCGTTATACTTTGGCCACCTTTCGCATAATGTTTTCGAGGGGTGGTCTTTTGAAAATCCGCATTATCAAAACGCCCGCAGCAATGTTAAAACTTAGAATTGGATTGATTGTTGCATTTGTTGGAGTTTGTTTGATAGCAGCAGGAGTTATTTCCATTGACCAAGTAAAGAATGTATTTGCAGCCAACAATATAGAAAAGCAAAAGAATACTATAATAATTGATCCAGGCCATGGAGGGGTTGATGGGGGAGCAGTAGGATATAACGATATTGTCGAAAAGGATATTAATCTTTCGATATCCCTTAAACTGCGGACCCTCTTTGAAGCATCCGGTTTTAATGTAGTGATGACCAGGGAAGATGACCGTTCTATACATGATAAGGACAGCAAAACAATCAGGGAAAAAAAGGTTTCAGACATACATAACCGTTCCAAATTGCTTGAGAAATACCCGGATGCTATATTTTTAAGTATCCATCAGAATATGTATACTGAATCAAAGTATTCAGGAACGCAGGTATTTTATTCAAAAAACAATGAAGACAGCAAGATACTTGCTTCACTTATACAGTCGAATGTAAAAGAGTTGCTTCAGCCCGAAAATGAAAGGGTAATCAAGCCGGCAGGAAAGGATTTATATATTCTATATCACGCAAAAATACCGGCAGTTATGGTAGAATGCGGTTTCTTATCAAATCCGGATGAAGCAAAAAAATTAAACAGTAGTGAATATCAATATAAAATGGCTTTTGCAATTTATTGCGGAACATTAGATTATTGTTCTTAGCCAGAAACGGAAGTGTAATAGTGGCAAATAAAGCTAAAACAATGTTTGTATGCTCACAATGTGGGTTTCAGTCTCCCAAATGGGCCGGAAAATGCCCTGAATGCGGTGAATGGAATTCCATGACTGAAGAAATTGTTCAGCCAGAGCGCGTTTCAGTCAAAAATATTGAACGAAAAGCAGCGGTTGGACGGCCTATAACACTGAATTCATTATCTTATGAAACTGAAAAGCGTATAACATCGGGGATAAAAGAACTTGACAGGGTGCTCGGTGGAGGAATTGTAGAAGGCTCATTGATACTGTTAAGCGGTGACCCCGGAATAGGAAAGTCTACATTACTGCTTCAGGTATGCCGTTCTATTGGCGAAGATAAAAAAATATTATACATAACCGGCGAGGAGTCTGTAAGGCAAATAAAACTGCGTGCAGAAAGGCTGGGTGTTACAAATCCGAATCTTTTGCTGCTTGCTGAAACTGACATAGATATTGTGTCAAATACAATAGTTGACCAGTCTCCTGATATTGCTATTGTTGACTCTATTCAAACGATGTATAAAGATGAATTATCATCTTCGCCGGGAAGCGTAAGTCAGGTACGAGAATGCACACAGGAGCTAATGTCAGTTATCAAGGCAAGCAAGACTGCGCTGTTTATTGTGGGTCATGTAAATAAAGAGGGCGCTGTTGCCGGCCCAAAGGTGCTGGAACATATAGTTGATACTGTACTTTATTTTGAGGGCGAAAGAAACATGCCTTTCCGCATATTAAGGGCTGCAAAAAATAGGTTTGGCTCAACTAATGAGATTGGCGTGTTTGAAATGGCCGACGATGGCTTGCGGGAAGTTGATAATCCATCAATGCTGCTTTTGTCGGGCAGACCTGTAAATGTATCGGGAACTTGCGTGGCTTGCATTATGGAAGGTTCACGTCCAGTCTTGGCGGAAGTGCAGGCTCTCGTGTCAAAAACCGGATTTGGTACGCCGCGTAGAATGTCAGCAGGGTTTGATTATAACAGAATGGCAGTGCTTCTTGCTGTTCTTGAAAAAAGGGCAGGGTACTATTTTTCAAATTTGGACGCTTATATAAACGTAGTTGGCGGGCTTAAACTTGATGAACCTGCCGCTGATTTAGCTGTTTCGATTTCGCTAATTTCAAGTTTAAAAGATAAGCCGATCGATTCAAAAACAGCAGCTTTTGGAGAAGTTGGACTTGCAGGTGAACTGCGTGCTGTAAACAGGGCTGACATCAGAATTTCTGAAATTGCGAGATTAGGCTTTGAACGAGTTGTTATTCCATATCAGAATATGAGGACATTAAAACAAAAAGACTTTGGCTTAGAGATTATTCCAGTTAAGACCGTCAGGCAAGCTTATGAAGCAATTTCAGCAGAATGATGTTGTTCATCACTTGGCATAATAACATAGATATTACATAGCCTTATGCCGATATTAGATCGGCATAAGGCTTATTTTTTTAATAATATTGTATCTACTTTCAAAATTTTATAAAACAAAGGCCTGTATCCGACGCAGAATTTATATGCGATCTGATACAGCCCATATTTAACATTAATATTTCATAGAATAACCTTCGTTTTTCCGTTCAGATGAGGAAACATAGAATAGACATCCGTCTTTTTTTCTGACATTTGTAATTTCTGAAGCTTTTTCAAGATTGCAATATCCGTCTTTTTGATATTTGCAGTCGCAGGAGCAATGCACAAAACTCAATTAAACCCCTCCACTGCGTTATATAGTGTAGTTACAAATATTGTATCATATAAAATAGTAAATATTCTTGGATTAATTTTCATATAGCCCTAATAATATTAAACTGTTTAGTTAAAATAATACTGTTCAGGAGTAAAGTTCTAAGAGGTGATATTATTGAAAAAGTATATATGCTTATTTGCTGTTACAGCGCTGTTAATTGTTGGCTCAATTTTTATACCTATAGGTATAAAAAATTCATATAAATCGGTAAAGGCAATAAAAATCATGAATACAAGCGTAATTTCTACAGTTAATTGTTCTGGAACTGTAGAAGCTCTTGTTAAAAGGGAGATTGCGCTGCCATACCAAGTTAAAATCAATCAAAACCTTTTTAATATAGGAGACAGGGTAGAGAAGGGGAGTATACTTTTTGATATCGATGAGACTGTAACTAAGGAAGCAAATGCCACAAATAGTGTAACATTTTCAAAGCCTGAAACTAATGCGCAGATGTCAAGCAACGATGCTTTAAATGCACTTCAGCAAGCACTGAATTCTGGCATAATTACAAATGACACATACAATAGTTTGACTAATAAAATTAAAAATAATTCAGAAAGTTATGAAACTGATACTGTCAGCAATAGTTTCATAAACAACGAAGAAAAAGAGAATGTAATAAAAACAATTGAAGAATGTATAAAAGCACCTATATCAGGAGTAATTACAAGTATTGCAGACGGAGCCGGAGGTATAATACCGGCCGGTACAGTAGTTGCTACGATTTCCGACCTTAACAGCCTTCAAATTAAGGCAATGGTTGATGAAAATAATATTAAAAATGTAAAAGTGGGGCAAACTGCTATAATAACAGGCTCAGGGTTTACAGAAACATATTACGGTACGGTAAAGCAAATATACCCTGTGGTAGAAAAAGTGACAACTGATAATAGTACGAAAAACATGGTTGGCATAATTGTTTCTATAAACAAGAAAAATTGCAATTTGATGCCTGGAGCCTCGGTAGACTTGGCGATCAAAACCTCTGAAAAAAGCAATGTTGTAAAAGTGCCATATTCAGCTTTAAGACAGGATGATAGCGGCAATGAGTATGTCTTTATTTTTAAAAATGGAACAGCGGAAAAGAGGATAGTGAAAACAGGCAGTGAAGACGATAGTGGAATAGAGATAATTAATGGTATTAAATCTGGCGAAATTGTTATTGATGATTCTCCTGATAATTTAAAAAACGGTGATCTTGTTAGAATAAGCTGAAAAGGGCAGGGGGACGGCCGGTGCATGAGTTTTTTATCTGTGCGTGGCGTAATCTTGGACGCAAAAAATTCAGAAGTATAATTACAATCAGCGGCATTGTCATTGGCGTAGCGTCGGTGATAATAATAAGCGCAATCGGAAATAGCGCAAAAAATTCTGTAACAGCTCAGCTTGACAATCTTGGAATCAACGGAATAAATATTTCGCAGCAAAAAGAAAATATGTATGATACTAACGCAATGTTATCCGACGAAGACTTAAAAATTTGCAAGAAAATAAAAGGCGTAAAGAATGCAATGCCGCTTATTATGCAGGCTGGCAATGCGGTTCTAAGAGGGCAGCAGAAAAACGCATTGTTATGGGGCGTTGACAGCAGTGCAGAAGATATGATTTCCCTCAAAATATCATACGGGAAAATGTTTTCTAAGTCTCAAGTAGAATCACATGCGAAAGTCTGTCTTATCGATGACACTTTTGCGAGAGAAATTTATAAAAGACCGAATATTACAGGAAAAGAAGTATCTCTCTTTTTAGGCAATGAATATGAAACATTTAAGATATGCGGTATTGTTGAGTCCGGCAGCAGTTTGCTGTATAATTTTGTAGGGGAATATATGCCTACTTTTGTCTATTTGCCTTATACGACGGCAGAAGATTTGCGCCTCAGAGATGGTTATGACCAAATAATGATAAAAGGAACCGACAACGAGGACATAGAAAATACGGGAAATAGTATTGTGACTGCATTATCCAATTTTCATGGCGGCAACACATATACATTTTCTAATATGCTAAAACAAAAAGAGCATATGTCTAATATTCTCAGCATTTTGACGCTTGTTGTATCCGCATTCGGAGGAATCTCGATTATCGTTGCAGGCCTTGGAATTATGACAGTTTTATTATTTTCTATAAATGAAAGAACCAAAGAGATTGGAATTAAGAAAGCAATCGGAGCGAAAAAAATCTATATATTGTTCGAATTTTTGTTTGAAGCATTATCAATCTCGATAATCGGAGCAGTCATTGGGGTTTTGCTTGGTTCAACAATCTCACTTATCATTTCAAAGGCAATAAATCTAAAGTTTTGTTTAAAAGCATCTTCAATTATTTATTCAATAATATTTGCGTTATTAACGGGTGTAGTATTTGGTGTATACCCAGCTTATAAGGCGGCAAATCTAAAACCTGTAGACGCCTTGCGTCATGAATAGGAGAGACAGCTTGTTTGAAATTCGTAAACAGTCCAAATTTGCCAAAAAGTAAAGTTAAAGCGGTTTTAATATCAGCCGGTGCAGGTCGGGCGGCTTTAAACGACTTAAAAAGGTTGGGAATTGAGCCAATTACGGTAAATCCATGCCCAGATATTCAGCCGCAGGTATCGGCACATCCGGATATGCTTTTTCACCATGTTGGTAATAACAAAATTGTTTACTATAATTCAGACAGCAATCGGGACGTTTATGAGCGTTTAAAAGAGTTAGGATTTGAGTTAATACCAATAAGTAAAAAACTTGCGAAAGAATATCCTGAGGATATAGCTTTAAACGCAGCCAGAATTGGTAATTATCTTTTTTGCAAAATGGGTAATACGGCAACAGAATTATTAGATTATTATAATAATAAGAATATAAAAATTATAGATATAAAACAAGGGTACGCAAAATGTTCTGTCTGCGTAGTAAGTGAGAACGCAATAATTACAGCAGATAAGAGTATAGCCAAAGCGGCCATGAATGTTGGGATAGATGTGCTGCTTATAAAAGAAGGGTTTATAAAGCTGAACGGTTATAATTATGGTTTTATAGGAGGCTGCTGCGGAAAACTTAGCGAAAACATTTTAGCGTTCTGCGGGAATATAAAAAAGCATCCTGAATATAATCGTATTCAGGATTTTTTAAAAGAACATAATGTTTCAATTATTATTCTTGATGAAAAGTCAGAATTGCACGATATAGGCTCCATAATACCTTTAATTGAGCAGAAATAGGGATAATTGAAATTTTATCTTCCCAATTATACAAAATATCTATTTTGTATAATTGGGAAGAATTAAGCAATCATAAGGAGCGCTTAAACGACATATAATAATTCAGCGCTTTTAAATCTTCTCTCAATTTCGCTTTTAAAAAATTCTCTTGCTTCATTTATTTTGTCTTTTTCGTAAACATACTTACCATATCCGAATTGCCCCATTTTAAATTTTCTTTTGGAATCCTCCATATCAAGCTTTGTTTCCGGAAAGATATTTGTAATAACGCCTTTTGCTCTGCTGGTATAACGATGAGTCACAACTTCAAATGTTCTTATATTATCGCCTAATTTATCTTTTATTTTATCTAAAAGTAGTTTATAATCGTTTTGCCAGGAATCATTCAAAAAAACTGGTGCTAACATTATTCCAACATTATAACCGGCATCAATTGTTTTTTGTGCTGCTATAATTCTTCTTTCGAGGCTCGGTGTCGCGTGTTCAAATTCTTTTATCGCATTTTCTGTATTTAAGCTAAAACGAAAATCTGTGTGCCCATTGTGCCTCGCGTTAAGTATTGATGTTTCTGGTTCAAACTTTGTACATATGCGTAGTTTTCCATTTGGCATATCTGCAAAATTTTCAATCATTTTTGAGACAATGCCCGTAGGCTCCTCAAACGGCAAAGGATCAGATGAAGCTGATAATTCAAATGATGTTATTGAATTTGGATTATTATTAATATAATTTTGTATAATTGTTAAAATATTATCAATGTTGATGTTGATTTTTACATATGGTTTTTCGCCCATTCTCGTTATTAGATAACAATATTCGCACATTCCAGGACAGCCTGTGAGTATTGGCAATTGATAATTAGCGGAGGGTTTGCATGTTTCAAAACGAGATAGATTGCGGGAACCTATTATTAGTGTCCTCTTCCCTTCCCTGAATTGCTCATATCCGCATTCCGTTCTTGCTTTTATTTTTCCTATTTGGGGATTAAGTCCTTTTGATGAAAGAGAGTTAAAAATAGCACGTCCATATTCTGTTTTTAGAGCGGACGGTTCAAATATAAACTTTTGAAAATACATTGTTATCTCCTATTATAATAATTACGTTATTTTTATGTTAGTATCTGAAGCCTGCAGTATTTTATGTGTATGGACAATTATTTACAAATTTATGTTTAATTAGAGTCAATGGTGTGCTATTATATCTATAAGAAGGAGGATTTAGAGGAAAATATGCCGGATTTTACGACACATTACCTTTTTGGTGAATATATTAAAGAGAAAGTAGATAATAAAATTAAATATAAAATTGACGCATATCCTCAAGAATTTAATTGGGGCTTGCAGGGTCCGGATTTTCTTTTTTATTCAAAGTTTTATCGCGATACAGGCAAAACTGCGAGATGTGGTTCTGCATTACATCGTGTTGATCCCGAATTGTTGTTTTCTGCTATTTCTGAATATCTTATTGAATCACAGTCAGAAGAATGCTATCCACAACTGCTTAGTTACTTTTATGGCTTCATTTGTCATTACATACTCGATTCAACTATTCATCCATATGTTTATTATTTGATATATGAAATTGACGAACAAATTTTAAAATCGCATCATATTCTAATTGAAAATGAAATCGGTAGTCTTATGCTGAAGCATATGGGTCGAAGTATAAACGATTTTGAATTAAGCGATTATTATGAGCCAAACGGCAACTTTGTTGACCCTATTGCTAACCTATACGTATTTTTAATTAAAAAACTTTTTGATAAAACAGTAAATGAAAGAGAAATAAAGAGCGGATTTTCAATATGTTTAACTGTTAACCGGCTTGCATACTTATTGCAAAGATCCGATTATGACAGCAAGGCAAAACAAGCATTGATTCAAAGTGCCATGACGCTTGTAAAAAAATCCGAATTATTGAGCAGTTTTATTAAAAAAGATCATATAACACGAGATACTCTCAATCTCAAACACAAAGAATGGTTTAATATTAATTATCCTGATGATATATTTACATATACAATACCTGATTTATTTGAAAATGCAAGGAAAGAAGTATTAAATGTATATGACAAATGCAATGAAATGTTAAAATCTAAAAACTATACTTCTTTCGGCTTTTATAAAACGTTTGATTATGGTGAGCCGATAGAAAGCAGAGAAAAATTAAAGGACAGAGCTTAAAGCTCTGTCCTTTATTGTGATTGTATTATTTAGTTAAGCTAAACTTGTGATATACTTTCTTTCCTTTTCTAATTATAAAATTATCGTTAAAATCAGAAACAGTATAATCTTCGTTTATTGATTCAACTTTTTTATCGTTTACAGTGATGCCGCCTTGCGTTATCAATCTTCTCGCTTCTCCGCGTGATGGAGCAAGTTTTGATTTGGTAAGAAGATCAATAATAGTGATTTTGCCATCGGTAAAATCTGATTCAGTCAGATATGTGGTTGGCATATTAGCTGCAACACCGCCCGAACCAAACAAGGCCCGCGTTGTATCAAGCGCCTTTTGCGCTTCCTCTTCACCATGAACAAGCTTAGTAACTTCAAAAGCAAGGACCTCTTTTGCCTTATTCAGTTCGCTGCCCTCGAGTTTTTCATATTTCTTTATTTCATCAAGCGGCAAGAAAGTGAGCATTTTAAGCAGTTTGATTACATTGCTGTCTTCAACATTGCGCCAGTACTGGAAGAAATCATATGGTGAGGTTTTATTCGGATCAAGCCATACAGCGCCGCCACTTGTTTTACCCATTTTTTTGCCATCACTGGTCGTAAGTAATGTAAAAGTCATACCGTAAGCGTCTTTGCCAGTCTTTTTTCTAATAAGTTCTATTCCGCCGATTATGTTTGCCCATTGGTCGTCTCCGCCCAATTCCAAAATGCAACCATAATCTTCATGTAATCTATAAAAATCATAACTCTGCATGAGCATGTAGTTAAATTCGAGAAAAGATAGTCCACGCTCCATACGGGTCTTAAAGCATTCGAATGTCAGCATTCTATTAACTGAAAAATGTATGCCTATTTCACGCAAAAAGTCCACATATTTTTCTTTGAGCAGCCAGTCGGCATTGTTTAACATAAGTGCTTTTCCATCTGAAAAGTCTATAAACCGCGACATCTGCTTCTTAAAGCACTCAAGATTATGATCAATTGTTTCTTTTGTCATCATTTTTCTCATTTCGGTACGGCCTGTTGGGTCGCCTACCATGGCAGTTCCGCCGCCTAATATTGCAATGGGTCTGTGCCCTGCACGCTGTAAATGAGCCATAACAATAAGCTGCAAAAAGTGTCCTACATGAAGGCTGTCAGCAGTTGGATCATATCCAGTATAAAATGTTATTTTTTCATTATCCAATAAATGCTTGATTTTTTCCTCATCGGTCATCTGTGCGATAAGGCCTCGTGCTTTTAGTTCCTCAAAAAGCGTCATTACAATAGTTACCTCCAGATAATCTATTTATTGCATAGAATTATGGCACCTTACTTATACCGGAAATACTTAACATTTCATCGGCTGTCTGAAGCGTTTTTTCAGTCACTTTAGTGCCTATAATTCTTGCTAATTCCTGCTTTCTCCCGTCATAATCAAGTGTCTTTAAATGGGTATAAGTATTATTGTCTGTTACTTGTTTTTCTATTAATATATGCCTGTCGGCCTGTGCTGCAATTTGCGCAAGATGCGTGACACAGATAACCTGACAATCTTGTGAAAGTTGCTTTAACTTGTTTCCAATTTTTTGTGCTGCATGTCCGCTTACACCAGTATCAATTTCATCAAAGATTAGCGTATCTATGCCATCGCTGTTTGCAAGTACAGCTTTAATTGCCAACATTACACGCGATATTTCACCGCCAGAAGCAATTTTTGATAATGGCCGTGCCGGTGAGCCGGGATTTGAAGAAATTAAAAATTCCACATCGTCAAGCCCATTTTGTGACGGCTCCTTTAAACGGTCAATTCTAACTGAGAATTTGACCTGCGGCATGTCCAAAAAATTGAGTTCTTTAATTATCCTTTCAGACAATTCACGGGCAGCGGCTTTTCGCCTTTCTGACAACTTCTCAGCTAAAGAATATACCTTTTTTTCGGCCTGAGTTAACTCTTTCGTGAGGATTTCTGCCCGTTCATCTGCTGTTTCGATACTCTCAAGTTCTGATTTTGCTTTCTCAAGAAACTCAAATATTTCTTCAATGCTGTTGCCGTATTTTCTTTTCAGTCTATATATTGTATCAAGTCGTTCTTCAATATATTCGATTTCCTGCGGGTCATATTCTTCTTGAGAAACAAAATCCCGTAGTTCCGCAGTACAGTCCTCAAGTTCGTATGTAAGGTTCTTGATACGCTGAGAAAGTTCCTTAATTTCCGGCAAAACGTCTACGATATTGTCAAGTTCACTGTCAGCTTCTGAAAGGAGTTCCTGGGCGCCAGGTTTGTCATCGGAACCGCATAACGCCTCATAAGCACCGCCTACGGACGATGCTATTTTTTCTGCATTAACAATTCTCAGCTTTCGTGCTTTCAGTTCTTCCTCTTCGTCTTTTTTGAGGTTTGCCGATTCAATTTCTTCAATTTGATACTTCAGAAGGTCAATCCGTCTTTCTTTCAGCGCATCATTGGTCTGTATCTTTGACAGCTCAGCTTTAATTTGCTTCATCTGACTATATGCTTGCTTATATTCTTCAAGCAAATCGCCAACTGACGCAAAACTGTCGAGATATGTGATATGCTTTTCAGGTGAAAGCAAAGTCTGATTATCATGCTGTCCATGTATATTTACAAGGATCCTACCAATTTCTCTGACCATTGAAACAGTCGCGGGGCGTCCTGATATTCTGCACGAACCTTTGCCGTCGACGGAAATATCACGCTGAATTAAAATATCATCATCGCAATCGTAACCGAATTCTTTAAGTGTCTGCAAAGCTTTTTCAGATACATCGGTAAACAACGCGCTGACATGTGCTGTTTTTGAATCGCTTCTTATTATATCTTTTGAAACTCGCTCACCCAATACGAGGTTAATTGAGTCAATTAGAATGGATTTTCCTGCCCCAGTTTCGCCAGTAAGCACATTAAAACCTTTTGTTAAATCAAGGTCAGCGTTTTTTATGACGGCTATATTTTCTATGTGCAGGCGAGAAAGCATTTGAGCACCCCCATTCATGCGTTTCAATAATCAATTGCTAAGATCTCAAAAGCTTCTTTTGAAACATATTATATAAGTTGTGAGCCTGTGGCTCGCCCCTCATGATAAGCAATATTGTATCGTCACCGGCAATCGTTCCAACCAAACCATCAAAATGCTGCGAGTCAATTGCCGCGCAGACAGCATTTGCAAGTCCAGCATAGCATTTAATAATAATCTGATTAAAAACATAATCTACTTTTATTACCGATTCCGAAAACAGCGTATCTAATTTTGATGATAAATTGTTTTGGTCTGATTTTGCAGCAGTATAGATATATTCACCTTTACTTGAAAGCGTTTTCACAAGACGTAATTCTCTTATGTCTCTGGATACTGTTGCTTGAGTGACGTTAAAACCGCTTTTCTTTAATAAGGCAAGGAGTTCTTCCTGAGTTCCGACTTCATTTTCTGCGATTATTTCAAGTATACGGTCATGCCTGCTCTGCTTCAAAATCAAACACCTCTTTCCGTAAATTTATTATTCAGTACCTCGTAAAAAGAAATATCTTTAAGCCGTATGAGTTTTGCTTTTTGGTTTGCTTTTGATATATTTACTTTTTCATATTCTTCTAATTTTACAGAGTCATGGCCATCAATTGTAAGATATGCGTCCTTGTCAACAAGCTTTTTTACCTGCAGGCCAATTACTGTCTGTGGTGTAAATAGTACCGTACGGGACAGTAATGAATGCGGACATATCGGCGTTACTTCGATACATTCCAATACAGGATCTATTATCGGTCCTCCCGCCGATAATGAATATGCGGTAGATCCAGTTGGAGTGGATACAATAACACCGTCAGCCCTGTATCCACTAACCGGCCGACCATTGCAAGAAATACTTATGTCAATAATTCTTGAAAGCGCACCTTTTGAAATCACAACATCATTGAGGGCATAATATTTAACTCCCGGTCTGTTTTCAAACGTAATTTCAAGCATCATTCTGTCATCTGTGATGAAATCATCATTTAACAGCCGTTTGAGCTCTTCAAGTTCATCAACCTCTAAGCCAGCCATAAAACCCAGATGGCCGATGTTTACGCCCAGGACAGGTACACCTGACAATGCAGCCTCTTTTGCTGCGTGCAGAATAGTACCATCGCCACCAAGCGCCAGGACAATATCAGCCTTATTTATTATTTCTTCTCTACTATGGACAAAAATAGATGAATTATTAATAAACTCTGAAGCTTGAGGAGTTACCATCACTTCTGCTCCAAGTTCTGTTAGACGGTCGCATATTAGTCCCGTGTATTTGAAATTTTTATCTTTTTCGTGATTTGCAATGACTGCGATCTTCAAAAGTCAAGCACCACCGTCAAGCTTATTATGAGAAATATCAACCAAATCAGAGATAATATCTATTGTAATAGTCTTTTTGCTGTCAGGGGAAGCGGTTTTTAAGTACAATAAATATTCAATATTACCTTCCGGCCCTTTAATCGGAGAAAAATCGAGTCCCTCAATGCTGAAATCAATAGAAGAAGCAAAATTACATATTTTCTCTATTACTTCCTTGTGTATACTCGGTTCTCTAACGACTCCTTTTTTCCCGACTTTACCTTTGCCTGCTTCAAACTGCGGTTTAATTAGACAAACTCCGCTTGCATTTTCAGATAAAAAGCCTTTAACGACTGGAAGCACAAGTGTTAAAGAGATGAATGAAACATCAATTGTAAAAAAGTCGATAGTATCATTGAGCTTATCTGCCGTCAGATAGCGGATATTTGTACGCTCGAGGTTTACAACGCGGCTGTCGGTTCTTAATTTCCACGCAAGCTGACCATATCCCACATCGACCGAATAAACTTTCTTTGCGCCATTTTGGAGCATACAATCGGTAAATCCACCTGTTGAGGCTCCAACATCCATACATACTTTATCATTAAGGTCAAGATCAAAAGATTTTAGGGCCTTTTCGAGTTTAAGCCCTCCCCTGCTTACATACTTAAGACCGCCGTGTATCTCGATTTCAGCATCAACGTCTACCTCTTCACCTGCTTTATCCACTCGCTGTCCATTTACGAAAACCACACCAGACATAATAAGTGCTTTTGCACGCTCACGGCTGGTTTCAAGGCCCTTTCTTACCAATAATGTATCTAAACGCTGTTTTTGACTCAATTTTTACACTCCTGAATTACTGCCTTTACCATGCCTTCTGTGTCAAGTCCTAAAAGCGACAGCAATTTGTCTACTGGTCCTTGCTTTACAAATTTATTGTCAATTGCATGGATACTGTACTTGCCGTTAAATCCACGTTCATAAAGTTCAATGCCAAAATGTTCGGCTATTCCGCCTCTCTTGATTCCTTCTTCGAAAAAAATAATCCTGTCGTAATTATTAACAAATTCAAAACAGGTTGGATCAATAGGAACTATACGGTTTAGCTTCAGCACAGAAGTATGAATATTATCTTTTTCTAAATCTTCCATTGCCCGAGCCGCATGGAAGAATAATCTACCATATGTTACTATTAATATATTGGCATTTTTACTTAATGTGAATAAGTTGTAATTTCCAAAATCAGCATGAAACCCATCAGGTTCGATCTCCGGAGTCCCTCGTGGATATCTTACAACGACAGGACCTTCACATTCATATAAAGCAGAATAAAGAAAATTCTGAAGCTCAGATTTTGTAGAAGGACTGTAAATGATAATGCCGGGTATATTGCTTAACATTGCAACATCAAAAATGCCCTGATGGGTTTCGCCATCTTCCCCGACAATGCCTGCACGGTCAACAGCCAAAACAACATTTAGTTTTTGAAGGGCAGCGTCATGTAAAATCTGGTCATAAGAACGCTGCAAAAAAGTCGAGTAAACAGCAAAAACAGGCTTCATCCCGTTGCGTGCAAGTCCCGCCGCAAAAACAACAGCATGCTCTTCCGCTATCCCGACATCAAAAAATCGGTCTTTATACTTTTCTGAAAATTCGGTAAGCCCTGTACCGTCTTTCATTGCTGCTGTAATTGCACAAATCCTCTTGTCGGCTCCGGCATATAGGCACAGAGATTCACCAAAAATTTCTGAGTATGTCTCGCTGTGCGGGGGACCTATCGGGTCGCCTGTATCAACATCAAATTTCGAAACTCCGTGGTATAATCCCGGATTACTTTCGGCGAATTGATAGCCTTTTCCTTTGACTGTTAATGTATGAATTAGTACGGGTTTATTTAAAGATTTGGCACGTTGAAGAACTCTAATTATCTGGGCAAGATTGTGACCGTCAACAGGGCCTAAATATAACAAACCCATTTCTTCGAATATTGTGCTGTGGTAAAGTGCATTTTTGATTATTGACTTTGATTTGACAAGCGCATTTCTTATTGGAGATCCAATGAGTGGTGTATGTTGCAATATAAATTCGACATTATCCTTAACCTTAAAGTACCATGGTTTTGTCCTAATTAGCGCCAAATGTCTTGCCATTGCTCCAACATTGCGGGAAATAAACATCTTATTATCGTTCAGTATGATAATAAGCTTATCATGGCTTCGACCGGCGTTATTAATACCCTCAAATGCAAGCCCACCGGAAAGAGCGCCATCGCCAATAACGGCCACAACAGAACCCGGTTCGTTCTTCAATTTTTTAGCCTTTGCAAGCCCCGCAGCGGCAGAAATAGATGTGCTGCTATGGCCCGCGCCAAATGGATCATGTTTGCTTTCGGGAGGTTTCGTAAAACCTGAAATACCGCCGAACTTGCGAATGGTGTCAAATTGTTCCCGTCTTCCAGTCAGGAGTTTATGCACATAGCATTGGTGACCTACGTCCCAAACAATCTGGTCATTTGGGGAATCAAATACATAATGAATAGCGACGGTCAACTCTACTACGCCAAGATTTGACGCTAAATGACCGCCGTTTTTGGAAACGGTACTTATCAATTTTTCACGAATCTCAGCACAAAGAGCCTCAAGCTGATTTATATTAAATTTTTTTATGTCATTGGGTGAATTAATACTATCTAATAAATTGCCGCTTTCCATTTAATGCCTCCAATATTAGCTTTGAAAAGCGCTTATATAAAATTAATTTAGAATTAGTGATACGACTATTCCAAGCAAAATTCCAGCAAGCACTTCAATAGGTGTATGCCCGAGATATTCTGTTAACTCTTTTTCAGTTATCTCAGAACCCTCTTTTTCCATAATGTCGACCATTTTATTGATTACTTTTGCCTGTTCACCTGCGGCCCTCCGTACCCCCATTGCATCGTAAATAATGACAGCAGTAAAGCATATTGTTATGGCAAATTCCGGAGATTCAAGCCCGCATTCATGTGCCACGCACATTGTAAGAGCGCACGCCATGGCCGAATGAGCACTCGGCATTCCACCTGCACCAAAAAGTCTTTCAGGGACAAAAGTTTTCGTGCGTATAGCTGCGATAACAGTTTTTATGGTCTGCGCTAATACCCAGCTTAAAAAAGCCGCTAAAAGTGTTGTATTGGAAAATATGCCTTTAAAAATCGGCGAATATTGCGGAATTGACATTATATTTTTCCTCCTGAATTATTCTACGCCGACCTCTGGCAACGCAAAATAATATTCAGTGTTTTACCAAAACTGTAACTTCGAGCGGAATATATAAAACCACTACCGGTCACGTTTTGCGAGCTTTTCGGCAAGCATTGCTAAAAATGTATTGTCATCAAAAACTTTCAGAAAATCAATCGCCTCATCTGTAAGCTTTTCGACCATCTCTTTGGATTTTTGTATGCCAAGCAGCGATACATAAGTATTTTTATTATTGACATCGTCGCTGCCCGTAGGTTTTCCAAGTGTTGATGTGTCACCCTGGGTATCAAGAAGGTCATCGACAATTTGAAATGCCAGTCCTATTCTCTTAGCATATTCACCGGCTGCGTTGATTTTTTGGCCGTCCGCTCCGGCTACCATACATCCCATCTTTGCAGCGGCTATAATCATCGCGCCTGTTTTCTTTTTGTGCATATCCTCTAAGGTATCCAGATCGATTTGTTTGCCAACAGAGTCAAGGTCGATAACTTGTCCGCCAACCATGCCTTCGGCACCAGAAGCCTTGGCAAGCTCGCCTGTTGCTCTGATTACATTATAATAACCTATCTTATCTATGTTATTATTACATAAAGCCGTTTCAAATGCAAGACTTAAAAGTGCGTCCCCAGCCAAAAGCGCAGTTGCTTCCCCGAATTTAATATGGCATGAGGGCTTGCCTCGGCGCAGCTCAGCGTTGTCCATGCACGGCAAATCATCATGTATAAGTGAATAAGTATGCACAAACTCAATAGCACATGCGAAAGGCAGAGCGTTTTCAATATCGCCGCCGCATACTCTGCAAAATTCAAGAACCAAAACAGGCCTTATCCTTTTACCACCAGCCATAACGCTATACCGCATGGCTTCGAAAACTTGCTTTTGTCTTACATCATTAGAAGGTATATATTTCAAAAGCGCGTCATTGACTATCTTGCCGTAGTTATCAAGTCTTTCGTTAAATTCGTTAACAGTCATCAGTGTCTTCTTCCTTTAACTTCGATTTTATGCACTGTGCCTTTTCAACTATTTGTTCTGCTTTTTTCAGTTTTGAAGAACAAATAGCTGCGAGCTTAGCGCCCTCTGAGTACAACTTCATTGTTTCTTCAAGAGGCGCACCACCATCTTCAAGTAAGTTTACTATTTCTTCAAGCCGTGACATAGCCTGTTCAAATGTCAAATCCTTTTTTTCACTTTTCATTATCAACCCGGCCTTTCTGCTGCATTACCTCGCCGTTTGCGAGACATTCAACCGTTCCGTCCTTAAGAGTCAGGTTAAACTGTTTTCCTGGCTTTAATTTTTTAATACTTGTTATTACTCCATGATCATCGCTTGCCATAGCATAACCCCTGCAAAGTACCTTAAGCGGGCTCAAAGCTTCAAGTGATGATACAAGTGATGAAAATTCAGTCTTTTTCTTTTGAAGTATATTATTGACAGCATTATTAAGTTCAGCGTATGTTTCTTCAAATTTGATTCTATGAACATTAATGGCACTCAAAGGTTCCTTAAAAACAGGATTTGATATCGCGTTGTCAAGCCTTATTTCGTACTCTTCCAATTTATGTTTTATTATCCTGTCTAATTCTGATTTTAAGTACGATATCCTTGATAAAATAGTCACATAGTCCGGTGAAACAAGTTCAGCTGCGGCTGACGGCGTTGGCGCGCGCAAGTCCGCTGCAAAATCAGCTATTGTAAAATCAGTCTCATGCCCTACCGCAGATACAACTGGTATTGAACATGCTGCTATACATCGCGCCACACACTCATCATTAAAAGTCCAGAGATCTTCAATTGAACCTCCGCCCCGGCCAACAATCAATACATCCGCCGCTTTATTTTTGCTGAAATAGTTTATAGCCTTGCAGATCTGTTCAGGTGCCTGCTCGCCCTGCACCAACACAGGATAAAGCAAGACAGAGGCTAAAGGCCAGCGGCGTTTTAATATGTTAAGTATATCATGCAGAGCAGCGCCTGTTTCTGATGTAACAATACCTATGCGCTCAGGAAACGCCGGAAGAGGTTTTTTTCTGCTTTCGTCAAAAAGTCCCTCTGATGCAAGCTTAGCTTTTAGTTGTTCAAAGGCTATATGAAGAGCACCGACGCCGTCTGGCTGCATATCGTCAATATAAAACTGATACTGTCCGTCACGCTCGTATAGTGACACCCTGCCCATTGCTATTATCTTCATACCGTTCTGAGGCATAAATTTAAGATGCTGTGCACTGTTTTTGAACATTACAGCTTTTATCACAGCATTTTCGTCCTTGAGAGACATGTAGAGATGGCCAGAACGGTAATGGTTGGTGAAATTTGATATTTCACCTCTTAAAAATATGTTTCTAAGCATTGGGTCAGAATCAAGCTGACTTCTGACATAGTAATTGAGCTGAGAAACCGTAATTATTTCAAAGCCGGAACTCATAAGCCCTCCGTTTTTATCTTTGTAAGCGCCGCGATGCCCGCCGCATTATCCGAAGAAAATCCAGGCTTTGCAAAATATGCGCCGTATTTTTCGGTCATAAACTCTTTTATAATAGTGTTTGACATGACTCCTCCGGCAAATAGCAATGGGAGTCGGCCAATTTTGTCAAGAACGGACTGTGCCATTTTGTCGAGTGTAACTTTTATATACTCCAGGCAAAACCTTGCGACATCACATTTTGGTTCGCCCGACTTAATCATGTCTGCGCAAATGTTCTCCAATCCAGAAAGGCAGCAGTCACTTCCTTTGAGACACGGATGAACTTTAAATTTACGATTACTCTTAAGCGCGAGTTTCTCAAGTTCTGGCCCCGCCGGGAAGTTTATGCCAAGCATTAGACCGACACGGTCAATGACTTGTCCTGCTTTGAGGTCGAGTGACGACGCAAGGGGCTCTATTTTAAATAAATTATCCTTGTCAGGTTTGACAAGAACTACATCGGTTGTTCCACCGGACACATGAAAGGCAATAAACGGTTCTTCTATCATCTGAAGTTTATTGATAGAAAAAAGCGCAGCGGCTATATGTCCCGCCTGGTGAGAAAAACTATAACACGGAATCCCCTTCACAGCCGCGATACATCTGGCCGCTTCCTCTCCTGCGAGAAAACATGGCATATAGGAACCTTCTGCGTCGCGGGGCTTAGAAGAATATCCTACAGCTTTAATATCAACTCCGCTGCCACACAGTTCTTCCATAAGTATAGGCAACGCTTTTACATGCTGGAACAATGCTTCACTTTGGCGAAGTCCCTTTTGTCCATCTTTTACCTTCAGCAGTTCTTTTCGCTGAATCATATTATAACTGTCAGTATCGAAAAGCGCCGTTGAAGTAGTATAGTTACTGGTATCTATACCAAGATAATATGCCACGTTATTTCACCTTTGGAGAGCTTTCTTTATTATCTTTATCAGGTGTACTTCTGACTAAAGCACCGAGAAGCCCGTTTATAAACGCACTGTCGCCATCACCGCCATACTTTTTCGCAAGCTCAACCGCTTCGTTAATCGTAACGCTGCTGGGGATGCCCTCTATATAATTTATTTCGTAAATCGCCATACGGAGTATAGATAAAACCACGCGTGAAAGACGTTTTTTGCTCCAGCCGATAGAATACTTTTCTATTTCTCTGTCGATATCATCTATATTATCGTAAACGCCTTGAACAAGTTGCAATGCAAAACTATCTGGTTCAAGATCCCTTGAGTCCTTGGCAAGTGACAGTATTTCCTGAATTGGCTCATCGTTAAACATGTGCTCGAAAATAAGCGATAGCGCTTGTTCTCTGGCTTCTCTTCTGGTCATTAAATTCCCTCCGCTAAGTACATTCATATTAAATCAATTAGTGTTGAGGAATTGCAATACACATTTCCTATTTTTACATACATATATTATTACGATTTTAATCAAAAGTAAACCCTCCAGAGTACTGGAGGGTTGCAATCAGCTCAGTGAATCTTCGAACTTAATCAACAATATTAAGTACAAGATTTAAGTAAAATCTGACGATCTTACTTGCTGACGTCGATTTTAATAATGCATAGTCAAAAAACTACAAAATTATTGGTTTTGATTTGCTTCTGGTTCAGCGATTACCAAAGAAGAAATATGAACATTGACCTTTGAAACTGTTATGCCC
The DNA here is from genome assembly GCA_000953215.1 of [Clostridium] cellulosi. Lineage (NCBI taxonomy): Bacteria > Bacillati > Bacillota > Clostridia > Eubacteriales > Oscillospiraceae > Ruminiclostridium > [Clostridium] cellulosi. Next base: position 1,132,202 of record LM995447.1, on the reverse strand, counting down.
GTCATGTTCTGTACCGCTTCTTTAACCTTTGCCTGAATTTGTTCAGAAGTTTCTGGTATTTTAACGCCGTTATAAATACTTACATAAATATCTATTACAGCTTCTCCATCTTTGACTGAAAGACGAATACCTTTGTCTACTTTCTTTTTATGAAATATTCCTATATTTTCGGGAATGGGGCGCAATAACAAACCTGCCACACCCTTTATTTCTTTTGCGGCATTAGCTGCAATAGCTGCAAGTACATTTTCTGATATTTTCAGGCTGCCGGTTTCTGTATAGTTTTTTTCTATCATGCTATGCGCCCTCCTTTCCTTATATTATACCACAAGAACAGGAAGAGACAACTAGTTTTGCGGAATTATTTTTATATTATTTTTTGAAAATTTAGTTTGTGAAATGACTATGTCTAATATCTGTGCAGTATCATTTGCTGAAAGAGTCGTGGATGTTTTGGGTTTGACAACAACAGACGCTGTTCCGTCGTTAATAAGGCAAACGCATTCTGGGAATCCTTTTGCTTTAATGAGTGTCTCTATCTGCCCCTCAATGTTAATATCCTTGGCAATTTGATTAATTGTTTCATTAGCTTTTTTGCGTTCCTCACTTGTTGCTGACGAATTGGATGTGACGCTCTTAAGCACCTGTTCAGCCTGATCACGGTTTTGGGACCTGGTGAGCCTTGCTGAAGCAAAAAAGTCCGATTTTGTCCCGCTAACCTTTTGGTTTGATACATAAGTTGTGTCTCCAAGGTTTCCTTTTGACGCAGTAGTTTCAGTTGCAACTGAATTAGGCTGAGAAAACTTATAATTCAAAAAGATGGCAAGTCCAAGCGCCACGACAAGTGCTGCTAAAATTATATGCCTTCTGTTGATTATCATACTCATGTTATTTCCTCCCCGACATGATTACTTATGTAATTTATAACAGCCGCTTTCCGGCAATTTTAATGAGAATTAGGCTGCATTTCATTGACACAGATTTGGTTTGTTGTAATTCCAAGGGCTGTGGAAACAGTGTTTATAACGGCTTCCTTTACTTCAGGGTTAGCACCGCCGTCACAAACGACAACAACGCCTAATATTTTAGGCTGCAGTTGTTTTGTAAGAAGCGCTTGCTGAGCGCCGTTATCACCGTCTATGATGACATGGCTTGACTCACTGCTGTGTTGTATTTGTGTGTTGCTGCCAGATTCGTTTTGTTGATCTTTTGTTTCCTTGTTGTCCTTTTCGTAGACATTTTCCACCCCACTTTCTACCGTTACCATCACCTTCACTCTCCCAACGCCGTTAATGTGACTGATAATGTTCTCTAATCTCTCTGCGGTTTTAATTTCAAACTCACTTGATAAGTCTTGTGGGTTTGAAACTGTTTTAGTATCGTTTGGTGAAAAGTGAATCAAATCGGAAAGCAATATGAGTACTATCCCTATAATGCCAAGAACGACGATGGCAATTGAGATTTTTTTATTTGAAAACTTTCCAAGATTTTTAACACTGAAAATTCCTGAGGACATCACTTCCCACCTTCCTTAATTTTTATGTCTACACCCAGCCTTTTCATTACTGTTTCCTTTAATTTTTCTTTTTTGATCATATCGCTGGAATTAACGCTGACTTCTGCTGAATTTACGGCATAGGCATTATCACTGTTTTTCTTTAGTGATACTTTTATTGAGATAGGTGTTACGCCGCAACTTTTGCAGCAGTCAAAGATTAGCTGCGCGATATTTTTTTCCGCCATCATTTTTTGTTCAGTTTCCATTGTTTTTGTCAGTTCTGAATTAATCTGAAAACTTGTCGTCTTAAACTGTATATTTTCAAGTTTTATATTATTAATATTAAATAACGGGATCAGCAAACAGCATAAGATAAAAAGCGATAAGGCAAATTTAAAAACTTTCTCCATTTTGCCGTTTGGTGATATAATTCCCGCTATGCCGGCAGCCAGTGCTGCCATACAAATAGTGATACCCCATGATTTCAAAGCGTCCATTTAATCACTTCCCCAAAAGAAGCATGACTGAAACCGAAATAACAAATGTCAATGCGCTTGCAATTACAAGCGCTATTATCAGCTTCAGTGCTTCTTTTATAGCTTTTAGCATACCGTTCATATTACTGATATTCAGAATATTAGCTACAGCAAGTGAAATATCAGTTGCAAGCAGCCACATTACGCACTCGAGGACCGGCGGCAAAAATGCTAAAATTAATACTACTATTGCATATGCTCCAACTGAAGTTTTTAGAAGCCCGGCACAGCTAATTACTGTATTCATTGCATCAGAAATTGCACCGCCTATAACTGGAATCGAACCGTCAACAACAAATTTTGCCGCTTTTATTGTCACGTTGTCGGTAGCAGAAGCAATAGCCCCCTGAACCGTAAGTATCCCCGTATATATAGTAAGGCACAACCCGAGCGCCCACGAAACTGCACTTTTTATGAATTCCGCAATACCTGTTATGTTTATTTGCGGCGAGACAGCGGCGATAACGCAAAACGCCAGATATATGTCGGCCATAGGCACAAAGGTCGTCGAAACAATTTGTGATAAGATTTCGGAACTGCCGAGCAAAAGACTTTGGGTAGCTATCGCGGACGCAGGATGTCCGGATGCTGCCGCAAGCGCAGTATATACTGGAATAAATGCAAGCATAAAAGTTGACGATTGTTTTATAACTGTAGCGCAGAAAGAAATGCATTGCGTGATGGGGACTAATATCACTGAGGCAACACAAAGGGCGGTTACAACATTAAAAACATTATGCATGGAACTTTCAGCAAATGAATTTTTCAATGTCGCCAAGAGTGCACAGGCAAGAAGTATCCCAGTGACTGCAGCTATGGCTTTTAATGGGGATTTAGCCGCTGATTTAACAGCATCTATCAAAGCTCCGAAAATGTTAGCCGGGGTAAAACGCGCTAATGTATCTTTATCACCGCTTTTTATCCCGGCTTTCTTCAGACTGTTTTCAGCGCTGTCAGGGACTTTTTCAGAAAGCTCCCCCGCTCTGCTTTTTTCCTGCTGTTCGCTAATTATGCTTTCAACTGAAGATGGAGTTTCATTATTACTCTTTGCCGATACAGTCTGGCAAAACAAAATATTGAAAATTATAAATGTGATAATTAATATTCCTGTTTTTTTCATAACAACCTCATAAAACCTGTGTTTATTTGGACATAAGCTTTAATGCAAGATCCGCAATCTCGCCGAATAAAGGCAGGGCAATAAGCAATACAGTAAATTTCCCCGCAAGTTCGACTTTTGACGCTATAGCTGTTTCTCCGGCATCTCGGCAGGCATCAGATGCTATTTGCGAGACAAAGCATACCCCGAGGCATTTGAAAAGTATCGATACATATTTTGGATCTGTTTTAGTTCCGTTCATCAGCTTGTTTATTTCATCGAATATCGGTTGTATTTGGTTTAAAATCATAAAGAATATGAGCAGCCCTGCGGCTAATCCGATTAGAAGTGAATATACATTGTTGTATCTCTTTAATAAGACCGCTATGGCTGCGGCCGCTATTGCAATTCCTACAATGCTGAAGATATTCATAGTCAATCACAGTCCGAATGTAGATTTAATCGTATTAAACAAACGGCTTATCTGCTCTACAATCATGAATAGAACTATAACAAGTCCGGCGAGTGAAGTTATCATTGCAATATCATCCCGTCCAGAGCGGTGCAATACCTGGTCCAGAACCGCGACAATTATGCCGACTGCAGCAATTTTAAAAACAAGATCGATACCCATTTTAACCTCCCTGTCCCGCAAAGACATTTTAATTCCTAAATTAGAACAGCCGCTATTAAAACTCCCGTGAGCAAACCAAGTGAGGAATACATCCGTCCGCGTTTTGTTTTATCAATCCTTGCGGACTCAAGTCTTACCTTCATGCTGTTTATGTAGTGCTCGCAGTTTGCGAGTTCCCCTTCAATATCTGTAGTTCCGAAAGTGTTCCCAAAACATTTCAAAGTTTCAATGTCTCCGGCGTCAAGTGAAAGATATTGTTTTGAAGCATCCAATGCACTTGTCCAAGATTTTTTGAAATCATGGGTAGTCAAAAGATTTTTTTCGCAGATTTCAAAGACATGTAGCCCCGCATATTCTTCTTTCGATTTTATTTTTGAGATAATAACCGGAGTGGGCGAAGCAAAATACCGGATTTCAGTTGCAATGAAAGAAAGGGCGCTTATAAAGGTTTCGAGTTCTTTAACACGTCGGGAAAGCGATAGTGATTTCATAAAACCGGCTGCTGTGCAGGTAAAAATAAATACAGCTATTCCTGCATATTTCAGCGTCATAAAATTATCGCCTCCAGATTGCGCAATTCCTAAAACCTATGCGCTTCGAATGTCTTTTCCTATTCTAGCGTTGTTATAATTCATTCGGAATTGCTGTAATGACTCAAGCGTATAAACGTGCTCTACTTTGCCTGGATTTTCTTTTCCGGCAAGCTTAATAGCAAGTTTAAACGCCCCGCTATTAAGTAACCGTGCGGTTTGCGGCCTTGTCAATAGTTCCGCAGCACTCCCCGCATGCGCACTCGCAATAACTGCTACGCCGGCGTTTAGACTTAGCTCTACTGCTTTCTCATCTTCTTCCCCGCCTATTTCATCGCATATGACAACATCAGGCGAAAGGCTCCTGACGGCCTGCATAATGCCTTCCCCTTTTGGATATCCGTCAAGGACGTCACAACAAGGGCCGAGGTCGTTTTGAGGTTTGCCGTGGTATGTAGCTGCAATCTCACCGCGCTCGTCAACAACAGCTACGCGGTGTATTTTGCCAAATAAACTGCCTAACGAAAGCCGCCGCGCCAGGTCTCTCAAGACAGTTGTTTTGCCGCAGCCGGGAGGTCCGAATATTAAAGTCCCGCAAACACTTCCATGAGAGACTATGGCTTTGACAACGCCATCGGCGGCTCCCTTAATATCCCGCGCTATGCGAAGGTTGATGGAGGAAATATCGCGTATATTCGTTATAGTACGCCCTTCTGTTACCGCTGTGCCGCAAATACCCGCGCGGTGTCCGCCCCTTATCGTGACAAATCCATTTTTAATTTCACGCTGATGGGAATGTACTGAACACTCACATATAAGCCGAAAAGCCTCATCTATACTGTCCCGTGAAGCGCAAAGCAGGCCTTCCCGCGGCAGTACTGCGGGCGTTCCGAATTTTGTTATGAACAACGGACCTTCCGGCAAAGAAAGAACTACCGGCTTGTCTATTCTCAATCGAATTTCCTGAACTCGAGCTTTTGTGCTTATCGAAAGATTAAGGCATCTTGTCAATTTCCCGAGGTTTTGGACGGCATCATCGAATCTCGCTGCTGCTATCTTTTCTTCCATGATTTTAACCTCCCCCTCGCTTTAAGGTTATGAGGTTTTGTCCACATTTAGAACATAAAAATTGGACAAGATAAAAAAGCATAAAAAAAGCACCTGAAAGTATTCAGGTGCTCAATATTTGTTATCTAAATTAGCTGTTCTTATCTACTTGATGCGGAACCTTAAGATTGCCGGTCTTTTTGCGGCGTTCTTCTAAGACAGCATACAGATCCTCAGGTTTTATCCCCTGCTCTGCCATCAGAACAAGCAGATGGTATAATAGATCGCCCATTTCATTAACGGTATCCTCGTTTTTTCCGTTCTTTGCCGCAATGATAACTTCCGAAGCCTCTTCACCAACTTTTTTAAGTATTTTATCTAATCCCTTTTCAAATAGATAGCAGGTGTATGAATTCTCAATATGCTGAGACTTTCGGCTCATTACAATTTCATATAAATCGTTAATTACATCGTTCATGACTAAAACCTCCGTATTTCATTGAAAAAACAAGTTTTATTGCCGGTATGGCACGCGGGTCCGGTTTGTTCAACCTCTACAAGCAAAGTATCAAAATCACAGTCAGCCGTTATTTTTATTACTCGCTGAACATGACCTGAGGTTTCACCCTTGTTCCATAGCTTTTGGCGGGATCTGCTGAAAAACCATGTGTACCCGGTTTCAAGCGTCTTTTTCAGAGACTCTTCATTCATATAGGCAAGCATTAAAACCTCGCCTGTTCCGGTTTCCTGCACAATAGCAGGGATAAGCGTTGATTTTTCAAAACACTTTTTTATGTCGAATTCCGTATTGATTGCCTCCTTATCTATACTCCTGCAACATTGTATTACTTCAATCGGACAGGAATGTTATTTTCATGTAAATGCCTTTTAACCTCGCCGATAGTCAATTCACGATAATGGAACAGAGAGGCGGCAAGGGCTGCGTCTGCTCCAGTTTTTTGGAATACCTCGGAGAAGTGCTCCAGCTTTCCACATCCACCTGATGCAATAACGGGTATATTGACATTCTTGCAAACGGCGTCAGTCAATTCGATATCATAACCATTTTTTGTACCGTCTGCGTCCATTGATGTCAAAAGGATTTCGCCGCACCCAAGCCGTTCAACTTCTTTTGCCCATTCTATAGCATCAAGGCCTGTATCTATTCTGCCGCCGTTTATGACAACTGTGAAACCTCCGTCCTTTCTTCTGCGCGCATCTATCGCTACAACAACGCACTGGCTTCCGAATTTATCAGCCGCCCTTGCGACTAGAGTTTTGTCGCGCACAGCAGCGGAATTAACTGAAACCTTGTCTGCTCCGGCCCGAAGTATCTCCCTAAAATCATCAATTGTCCGTATTCCGCCGCCGACAGTTAAAGGTACAAAGACTTTTTTCGCGGTCCGTGCAACAACGTCTACCATTGTACCGCGGCCCTCATGCGTAGCCGTTATATCGAGAAACACGATTTCATCGGCACCTTGTTTATCATAAAGAGAAGCACATTCGACTGGGTCGCCAACGTCTTTTATATCTATAAAGTTAATTCCCTTTACAACTCTTCCGCGGTCAACATCAAGGCATGGAATGATACGTTTTGCGAGTTTATTCATTTCTGCAGGCCCCCAATCTTTACTGCTTCTTTTAGGTCAAGGGTTCCGCTGTAGATGGATTTTCCGCAAATTGCGCCGTAAACGCCCATTTTGCATAGCTCAGAGATATTATCTATATCTCGTATTCCGCCGCTTGCAATTATGTTGCACGATACGGCATTTTGCAGTTCTTTCAGCAAAGCAAAGTTCGGGCCTGTCAGCATTCCGTCGCAGCTTATATCTGTAAAGATAATGTACTTTACATTAAGCTGTTCGATTTCTTTTGCAAAATCAATGAAATCTACATTGGACGTATTAAGCCAGCCCTTAGTTGCAACCTTTCTGTCTTTTGCATCAATGCCGACAGCTATTCTATCGCCGTATTCAGCGACAGCTTGTTTAACAAATTCCTTGTTTTCGAGAGCTGCTGAACCCAAGATTACCCTTGCAGCGCCATTTTCAAGATAGTCTCTGACACAGTCCATATCGCGAATTCCGCCGCCTATTTCAACATTGAGCCCACTCTCTTTTATAAGCTTCAGTATAAGTTCGCGGTTGGGGCGTTGTCCAGTTTTAGCACCGTCTAGGTCAACCATATGCATCCACTCAGCTCCGGCAGCCTTAAAGCTTTTTGCCGTTTCAAATGGATTTTCCGATACCTTATGGACTGTTCCAAAATCGCCTTTTTTAAGTCTCACACAATTGCCGTCTTTTATATCAATTGCCGGAAGAATAATCATTTGAGGAGCCTCCCGAAGTTTTTGAGCAGCATAAGCCCGATTTCACCGCTTTTTTCCGGATGGCACTGTGACCCGAACACATATTTGCCGTCCCAGACAATGGTCGTGATTTCGTCCCCATATTCGGCATATGCGGAAATATATTTGTCGTCCGTATATGCCATATATGAGTGGACGAAATAAAAGTAACTGCCCTCTGGTATTCCGTCAAGCAGCGGCGAAGGATTTTTGTACTGAAGCGCATTCCAGCCCATGTGTGGAATTTTCAGGCCTTTATCCGGCAGCATTCTGATTTCTCCGGGTATTAGCCCAAGACCGTTACATTCTTCAAATTCAAAACCTTTGTCAAAAAGCATTTGCATGCCTAAACATATCCCAAGCAAAGGTTTATGCTCTGCCTGCTCTTTAATCACATCTTGAAGATTCAGCTTTTGAACCTCGCGCATTGCATTAGGAAAAGCGCCAACTCCGGGAAGAATCAAGCCGTCAGCTTTTTCGATTTCATCGACGTCGTTAGTTATAACACTCTCTTCGCCGATATAATCAAGCGCGTTTTTTACACTGAATAAATTCCCGACATTACAGTCGATCACAGCAATCATTTACAGCACACCTTTTGTAGAGAGTACATCCGAACCGGTTATTGCACAGGCTGCTTTGAGCGCATGTCCGAGGGACTTAAACACCGCTTCAGCCATGTGGTGAGCGTTTTTACCGTACATGACGTTTATATGGAGCGTTATGCCAGCGTTAAAGGCGAATGCACGCAAAAACTCAACTATAAGGCTTGAATCCAATCCACCTATCATTTGGCCATCAAAAACATCATCAAATACAAGATAAGGTCGGCCACTGACATCAACAACGCATAAAGCGAGCGCTTCATCCATAGGTACATAAAAGCTGCCGTAACGCGCGATACCGGATTTGTCACCGAGGGCTTTTGAAAAGGCCTGTCCAAGCACAATACCGGTATCCTCAACAGTATGGTGTCCGTCTACCTCAAGGTCACCTTTAACTTTCAACTTAAGTCCAAATCCCCCGTGGACAGCGAATGCAGTCAGCATGTGGTCAAAAAAACCGATTCCCGTTGATATCTCGCATTCCCCGCCGTCAAGTGAAAGGATTGCACTGATATCCGTTTCTTTTGTCTTACGGGAAATCTTAGCTGTTCTCATAAAATTGCCTCCCCTTGTCAATTGTGTTCCAATATTTTTTCAAGTGTGCCGATAAGTGTACGGTTTTCCGCCTCTGTTCCTGCTGTGATTCGCAGACATCCTGAAATCAGTCTTACCGAAATGCCAAACGCCTTTAATTTTTCGCACACATCCTTGCTGTCGTTGAACCTTACAAGGACGAAATTCGTGTGCGTTTCATAAACATGCATTTTATCATTATAACGTTCCTGCAGCTTCTTTAATGCTTTATACAGCCTGTCACGGGACCGTTTTATGGCATCTATTGCTCCCGGAAGATAATCTTTTTCACCGAGAAAAACACTTGCTGCCGCCTGCGTGAGAGAGTTTACATTATAAGGCGATTTCGCCGAGCGGAAATAATCTGTAAGCTCGGAATTTGCTATTGCAAATCCAAGCCTTCCTGCCGCAAAACCGATTTTTGAGCACGTTCTTAAAACAATAAGATTCTTAGCAGCAGGTGCGCAATCAATTACAGACTGATCCCAGAAGTCCATGTATGCTTCATCTACTACTACAAGGCAATGAGAATTTTCAACGATTTTCAGAACATCGTCGCGGGATATGCCCTGCCCTGTTGGATTGCACGGATTCGAGAAGATTATGAGCCTTACTTTTTCTTTGTTCGCAAGTTCAATCATCTCATCAGGGCTAAAAGAAAAGTCGTCGTTCTTGTTCAAAATCACCGGTTTGCATTCGTAAGTCGAGCAATAAATCTTATACATTGAAAAGTCAGGCTCAGTTATGAGCACCTTCTCCCCTTGTTCGACAAACACTCCGAAAAGCAGGCTTATCAGCTCATCTGAACCGTTGCCCGCAGTAATAAACCTCGCCGGCACATTATACCTTGCACCGAATAGCTCACAAACTTCCGTTGCAAGAGGGTCAGGATACCTGTTAAAATGCAGATCAAGCATTTTCTCACCGATTTTTCTTTTCATTTCATCGGTGAGTTCCATACAGCTTTCATTTGCGTCAAGGTGTATCGCGCAATCGTTTATTCCCGGTTCATAAGGCGTCAGCCGTTTTAACTTATTGCAAATAAAGTCGTTCATCCTAAACCCTCTCCGTTTAATGCTAAAGATTTTTTAAAATCGCACCTTTATAGAATTTGCGTGTGCCGTAAGGCCTTCGCATTCTGCAAGAGCGACGATATCATCACGGCCCTTTTCAAGGGCTTCTTTAGTATAATAAATGAAACTGGATTTTTTCACAAATGCGTCAACTGAGAGCGGTGAGAAGAACCTTGCCGTCCCGCTCGTCGGCAGAACGTGATTCGGACCAGCAAAATAATCGCCGAGCGGTTCTGGCGCGTATTTGCCGAGGAACACTGAGCCTGCGTTATCAATACGTCCCAGATACTCCATTGGGTTTTCAACCATTAGCTCAAGATGCTCCGGAGCAATTTCATTGGCAATATTGATGCAGTCGTCAAGTGTCTTGCAAACTATCACAACACCGAAATTCTCGAGTGATTCTTCGATTATGCTGCGCTTTGAAAGCGCTTTCTTTTGCTTTTCAATTTCCTCTATGGTTTTCTCGGCGATTTCCTTTGAAGTTGTCAGCAAGATAGCGCTCGCCATAGGGTCGTGTTCTGCCTGAGACATTAAATCTGCGGCAAGGAATTTTGGTTCTGCCGTTTCATCAGCAATAACCAAAATTTCGCTCGGACCGGCTATCATGTCGATATCAACAACACCGAAGCATAGTTTTTTCGCTGTGGCAACAAAAATATTGCCTGGACCAACGATCTTATCAACTTTCGGTATAGTCTGCGTACCATAGGCAAGAGCCGCAACAGACTGAGCGCCGCCGACAGCAAAAACTCTGTCGACTCCCGCTACCTTGGCAGCGGCGAGTATGTTCGGATTGACTTTTCCGTCTTTTGAAGGAGGCGTAACCATGATAATCTCTTTAACGCCCGCAACCTTGGCAGGAATCGCGTTCATAAGAACAGATGAAGGATACGCTGCCCTGCCCCCGGGGACATAAATGCCAACTCTTTTAAGTCCCCGCACGCGCTGACCGAGCATTATACCGTTCTCTTTTGTCGTCAACCAGCTCTGCTGAAGCTGCCTTTCGTGAAAGTCTCTTATATTTTCAGCGGCGCGCTTTAGTGCAGATATAATTTCCCCGGAAACCGAGTTATATGCATTATCAATATCTTCGCTTGTCAGTTCAAAGCAATCGGTATTGACGCCATCAAATTTTAAAGTATATTCCTTGAGGGCCTCATCTCCTCGGGAACGCACATCAGCAATAATCTTTTGAACAGTTTTCGTGACGTTATCATCTATTTCTGTTGAACGTGCTTGCATTGCCTTTAAAGCTTCTAATTCGCTTTGACCGTCAGCTATTACGAATTTCACTGTTTATTTGCCTCCTTCACCGCTTCAATCTTTTTCGTCAGGCTTTCTATTTCTTCTTTTTTAAGCTTCATGCTGGCTATATTTATTATCATGCGTGCGGATATCGGGCATATCTCTTCGATTATTTCAAGCCCGTTCTCTTTAAGCGTTGTCCCTGTTTCAACTATATCGACTATCGCGTCAGAAAGCCCCAGCAAAGGAGCCAATTCAACGGAACCCTCTATTTTTATTATCTGGACATCCATTCCGCGCTTCTTGAAATATTCCCTTGCGACCTTTGGATATTTTGTGGCTATACATTTCATATTATAACCTGTAAAAAAGGGTCTTCCAACAGGACCTGCCAAAGCAAAACGGCATTTGCCAAAACCAAGATCAAGAACCTCATAGAAACTATGTCCGTTTTCCATAATAGTATCTTTGCCGACAACCCCAACGTCACAAACGCCGTGTTCGACATAGGTGATAACATCTGCAGCTTTTGCAAGCACTATTTCAATATCCGTCCCCGGGATTGGCAGAATAAGCTTTCTCCCTTTATCTCTAATCTTTGAGCAATCAAAGCCTATTTTTTCGAAAAGTTCGACTGTATCCTTTTCAAGCCGGCCTTTTGTCAGCGCTATTCTCAGCGGCTTCATGAAAACGCCTCCTTTAACCTATTGCAAATATTCTGATTGTATGGAAACACTATTTTTCTCAACTGAAACAATATCAATGCGCGATATACCTCTGATTTTTGCATAGTTTCGTGTTTCTTCAATTGAATCGAAACCACTCATTTCGCATATAAGGCCGGATGAAGTCAGCGTTTCCATATGCTCAAAAGCCGCCTTTGCATTCTTGGCGTCATAATATATTATAACATCTGGATTGTTGTTCTTCTGATTTAAATTAACACAGCGGGCAATTGCTTCTGTATTAACACCAAACCCAGTAGCAGCCATTTCAGCTCCAAAAGATTCTGCAAGACAGTCGTATCTTCCGCCAGAAAGGACATAATCACCTGAATTTTGAATATAGCCGCGGAAGATAACTCCGGTATAGTAATCTATCTGCTGTACCAAACCGAGGTCAATCAATACTTTGTCCTTATATCCCATCTTGCACAACGCGTCATAAATAGAGCGAAGGTACTTAATTGTGTCCAATGCAGCCTCATTAGGCGCGATTTCAATAGCCCTGTCCAGAACTTCCTCCCCGCCAAAAAGACGCGGCAGCTCGTTTAATGCATATCCTGACTTGTTGTCATTTTCTTTGAGTATATCCGTCAGAGCCGCATAATTTTTCGATTCTATGTATAAGCGGATCTGTTCTTTTTCTTCATCGGAGCATTTAAGCCCATCAATTATTGCTTTAAAATATCCGATATGTCCAATTTCAATCCTGAATTCGCCGGTAACACATTTCAGCGTGTCTATCGCAGTCGCAATCACCTCAAGATCCGCTTTAATGCCTCGAAGCCCGAGAAGTTCAATACCGCATTGCGGTATCTCATCCTTTCGGCCGGACAATGACGGGTTTATTCTGAAAACATTTTGGTTATAAAACAGTCTTAGAGGGGGCTGGAAACCTTTTAGCTTTGTTGCGGCAACTCTCATTACAGGCATTGTATTATCGGGCCTAAGCGCAATAATTCTGCCCTTGCTATCGATTAATTTATACATCATTTCCTGCGGTATGGCATTGGCCTTGCCCGTAAATACATCATAGAATTCAAATGACGGAGTTATGACCTCATTAAATCCGCGTGTTTTAAAAAGCTCAGTCATGCGATTTTGCACTTCACGCAGAGATTCACACTCCTTAAAAAGTAAATCGCAAGTGCCTTCTGGTACCATTTTGCCGTAACGCGTCACTAATAAATCCCCCTAAGTTCATTGTTTAACATATTAGTATTTTAGCATGCTAAATTATAAAAGTCAACAAAAATTCAAATATACAAACTAACTTTGTATATTTGAATTGATTTCAATTAATATATTAAATTTTATTGTCAAAACTGACATAACTGTCGGACAACCCTGCGCCTCTTAAAATCAATCGAGCATAAGATTGACATAAGGCTTTTCTTTAATAATGTTGCAATTTTCAGGGATAGATAAGGGCTTTATCATGCCGTATTTAGCCGTTATTGTCGGAAACGGATATTCTGCATATGGAGCAAGCAAAAAACTATATTTTAAACTATCATATTTATCAAGCAAAGCAGCGGTAACATCTTCAAATCTGCCGCATGCTTCCTTGACTTCTATTACATCCTCTTTCTTACGCGCCATGACATAGCCGCCGCTGAAATTGATTATCTCGCCGCCAACAAAGTTCCATTCTCTTAAAGCATAATTAAGTTCCTGCTCTCTCCATTGGATAGAGGGCAAAAAATGCTCTCGGCGCTTTTCAATAGGACTTTTGCCGGTATTATCGGGAATTATCTGCTCTGACTTTAATCCCATTAAGTCATTTCTGCTAAGTATTGCTCGTTTTATACTAAAAGCTGCAATATAACCGAGCTTTGCGTAATACTGGTATAAGCTATCACTTGCCGGCAGCAAAAATGTAAACATGCAGCCATGTGCCGCGGCCTCGTCATTCGCAGCAGCGATGAGCTTTGACATAATGCCACGCCGCTGATACTCTAGCAACGTCGCCGCAGCATAAATATACATGACCGGTTTCCCATTTAATTCTTTGTTTTTTGAAGTATAATCCGCTGTCCGCAGGTGCAGCATGGCGACAGCATGTCCATTATCGTCCCAGACAAGGCATTTTTCAGGATCAAAACTGTGGTCAAGGAAAAAATCTATATATTCTTTGCTGTCGCCAAAACAAGCACGCCATATATTGAAGATATCTGAGCGCTCATTACGATATGCGTGTCTTATCATAGAGTGGCTCCGTCTTTTAACACCGCGTAATTCTTTTCAAGCAGTATTGCCGGGTGGTACGACAATTTTGCTTTGCGAAGCCCATCGTCACCTGCGTCATCTTCACGGTTAATATAAACGAAATCTTGGCAGTTATGAGCTGCAAATTCCCTATTAATCATGGTATAGGCACCTTCAACGTCACTGAAAGCTTTTTCAATATGGACAATATACGTATCATTGCAAAGTTTCTGTCCCATTGAAAACGCCACTACCCGTCCTTCAAGGTAAAGGACGCCACCGGACAAACCAAGATCAAAAAAGTGTTTGAAAGCTTGTTTGACAGCACAACTCTCGTTAAATAAACCGACATTATTCTTGCAGCCGTTAATTTTGCACCATTCGTCGCTCATTTCTTCACACAAAGATATATTGTCTTTTGTTATATCTTCGTATTTCCAATTACCCAATTTCTCAAAACGGGAAATATGGTTGCGTTTAGAGTGAAATTTACGGCCTGCTAAGGTAATTAAATCTGAAGCATTGTAGATATAATCAAAAGAACTACGTACAGGCGTGTATTCAAATACTCCCGGAAAATATTCTTCAATTTCCTCTTTCATCTCCGGGGTTATACATGCGAGCCTAAACTCATCGCCTTCTTCTAATGCTTGTCTATATATTTTTCTAAGCGCACTTTTGATATCACCACTCCCCGCGGGAAAAAGGTAATATCTCTTATCATCGCTTAAATATCTTATAAACATAAAGTCGTTTTCAAATGCTATCTCGGTATTATATATCTTTCTCCAAAGAAAAAGATCACCGAAACAAAATTCGCAAAGGCGATAGTTCAGCGGATAAAGTATTTTGTCGGCTAACTGCTTGTCCTCAATTTGCAATTCTCTGAATTTTAACATACTGACCTCTCATTACCTTTTTGTAAAATGAATTTTTTTATATCATTGGCACATTTTTCAGCATCAATGTTTTGAAATCTATAAATGATGCCAGATTCAATAAGCTTCTTTTCACTAAAATCCTCACTGTCTGCAAGGAATCGTCTGCACAGCTCATTATAATCAGGCGAACGCTGCTCCCTTTCCCTCATTATTGAACGAATGAGCCGTTCGCTGTCTTCAACCTCTAAATAGAGCGGAACAACGGAGTTGCCATAATATTTTTTTAGGGCATTATAGCCCTCTAAAGTTTCAATGGTGAGGTAATCTCCGTTTTCCAAATTGACTTTTCCGTCGTCAACAGTGCAGTAATACCACACACCTTTTACAGTGTTATATTTGCGCATTTCTATTATTTTACCCTCGGCTTTTAACCTCATAAGTTCTTCAGGTGTAATAAAGTTATATTCGACACCGTCTGTTTCATGTTCACGCCGCGGTCTTGTAGTATATGTTATTACCGGAGAAAGCCGGAGACTTTTATCATTCATTAATAATTTAAAAATAGTATCTTTGCCGGAACCGCTTTTCCCCAACAAGCAATAAAGTTTGCCCATGATTTTACCTCGACTTTGGAATATTTGCGCCTTTTTTTAGCATTTCAAACTTCTTCCGTACTTCCTCCGCCTTGCCGCACGACATCTTTCCCTCGCGACAGCTTCCGCATACGCAGGCAGGACCGGCATTTTCAAACACATGCGGCGCAACGGCATAGACGAGTTTGAACATTTCCTGGGCAAGATTCCTTATCTCCCACTGAGCACGGTTACAGCAGCGCAATGCAAAGAAGTTCATCAGGCTGCGGCAATTCATCGTCATCATAATTTTAGTAGTGCAGGCATTGGGAAGCACAAAGCGCGCATCCTCTATTGCTGCTTTCTCAGCAGCAGAATTTGCTGCCTTTTCGGACATGCCTTCACTTAAAAACCGTTTCAAGTTCTTTTCTTTAAGTATCGCAGTTATTTTTTCATAATGGCGCTGGTCCTCTTCCATGGCAGCAATGTATTCCCTTTTCGCCTCTTCGTCATCAGCAATCTGCGGCGGAATAACATATTCAAACATATTTTCACGCACATAGCGCTGGCTTTGTACGCTGAAAGACGCAATACGGTGTCTTGTTATCTGAGCCAGAAGCGACCTTGAAACGCCTTCAATGCCAAAAGTAAATGAAGCGTGTTCCATAACGCTCATATGACCAAGATTGGATAGCATTTCAACATATGAAGCGGATTTTTCTGCGTCGAGACCATCCATAATATCGTCAACGCTGCTTCTTGAGTAGCAGAATTTTGCACCGGCAGCAATAAGTTTCTCAGGATCCGGTGTATATCCTAAAAGTTCGACTTTCATTAATCAATTCTTCCTTCCAATTAGTATTTTCGACGTTTAGTCATTCTTTTCGAGATGTAATTTTCCAGAATACGGCCCTTATTATGTAGGCAGGCAATTTCATCATACGGCCGATTCTTGTTGGCTGTTTTAAGAGTCTGTAAAACCATTCGAGATTATGGTTTATAAAAAAATCAGGCGCACGTTTCGCTTCACCGGCAAAAATATCAACGCCGCCTCCGATCCCCATCATCACGGCGTTTACCCTTTTATAATTATTATACATAAAAATCTCCTGACGAGGGTAACCAAGCGCCACAAAAACAATGTCGGGATCTGCGTTATTTATTAAGCTGATTACTTCCTCATCATCTTTAAAATAACCGTGGTGAGTTCCTGCAATTACAATTCCAGGATACATTGCCGATATATTTTCCGCTGCCCTTTCACTCACGCCAGGCTTTGCACCTAATAAATAAAGACGTTTTCTTGTTTTCGACATGATCAAAAGCAGCTCTTTAGCTGTATCAACGCCAGTTACTCGGCATTTTAACGGTCTACCCAATATTTTTGAAGCCATTATGACGCCTGCACCGTCAGGCAATATAAAATCTGCATTTTCGACAGCCGTCTTTAATTCTTTGTTTTTAAAACAAGTTTCGGCAATTTCTGCATTCGGAGTTACAACATACCCCCTTGCATTACTACACGCAAATTCATATATATCTTTTGCAGCCTTAGCTACTGTGGTATTGTCATATTGTATGCCAAGAATATTGCATTTTTCCATTGAGCCACCAACTTAACATCCTATTTTTTGTAGCCGAAGGCCCGCCACGAGGAATTGCGCGAAAATAAGAGTGATTCGGTTCTATTTCTATGAATAAAGAAGCGTATATAAAGTATTATACCCAGCGGGACAATTCCGACATATTGAATTATGTGAAGCACAAGGCCAGCCGCCTTAGCCGGTATGGTAGCTATTCCAAGTTCGGCAAGCCCCACTATTACAGACCATTCAAAAACTCCAAGATTTCCAGGAGAAGAAGGAATGAGGCAGGCAATATTCATCCCTGCAAAGGCTCCGAACGACAGTTGAATAGAATGTAAGGGGCCATACCCAATCGCGATAAACCCGACCCAAATGGATAAGAGCATAATTATCCACGAAAGAAAAACCCATTTTAACATATTTAAAGTGTCTTTATTGAAGTATGAAATTACTTCCACGCGTGTTTTTGGAATCGCCAGGAAAATGATAAATAAAAGAGCACATAAGGTTAAAAAACCGTAAACGGCTATTTTAAGGGTACTGACAAATGTCGGATTTTTAAAATCAGCAATATATACAGCAAGAACACTGAGAAGCAATATCACGCCAATATCAGCCATACCGGGAATAAACGCAAGTTTTGCCCTTTTTGCAGCGCTGTATCTTTTAGGGAAAACAGCAAGTCTTATGCCCTCACCTGCCCGAAACGGCAGCACCATATTTGCTGCATTTCCAACTGCAACTATCTGCCATGCATCTATTATTGACATATCCTTATCTATTCCATACGGATAAACAAGCGCCCTAACAAATGTTGCAAATCCGAAAATAATCGCGGAAGCGCATACAAGCCACCAGTTGATTCTTTCTGTAGAGAGGTCGGAGGGATTTAAGCCGCTCAAAGCTGCCATAAAGAAGTAGAAAGCTACTGCTGTGATGATTACGCCGCCGATGATCTTAAGTCGCTTTATGTTGTCTTTTTTGCGGCTTTTCACGACCACTTTCTACGTCACCTCAACTTATCAATTCTCCTATAATATTCTAATTTATTATATCGTGTTCGTAAATAGTATACCAACGTTTTTTTTGAAATTTCAAATCATTCAATATTTTATAACAAAAAATTCAATGTACCCACTTTCAGGTAAAATAATGAAAATAACCAATAAAAAACCGGCTGTATTAACACAGCCGGTTTATATTTAATGTACTTTACGTTAACTCTTATGTATTTATTAGTGTTATCAGTGTTCACGGTCTGAATCTCCGCATCCGCATCCTTGACTGCCAGTACCATGCTCATTGAAGCGAGGCGGGAAGAATTCATCAATTGGGAATTTGATGTTTTTGAACAGATCGCATGGATCACTGCTTGAAGTGACACACTCTTTATCCGGAATGCAGAAGTCGTAAGCAGGAATGAGCATCTGGACATTGCGCTCAAGCTTAACTATAGAGAACAGTCCCAAAGTCACAAGTACGAGTTTGAGTGGAACAACACAACCGAAGCTTCCTTCAAGCTTTTCTGAGAACATTTCTGGAATCTGTGCGCCTTCTGCCGGAGTATCGGCGTCAACAAGCCTTGCTGCAAGGAATACCGGATCTACGGCCTCAACAACCGCTTTCGGCAAGTCATTGTAATGACAGCTTTCGTTGTTTACATTTTCATGGTCTGATGTAAATACCTTTACATTTCCTTCACTGCCAAACAGAATTACTCGTTTGTTAAAAACAGCTATACCTGAAACAATGCATGGCTTTCTGCCTGTTCTGCCGCATGGTCTGTCAAATACCTCAACAGAAACATCAAAGCAGAATGTCATGTCTACGGAATAAAATCCCCGGTTAAACTGTACCGGCTCAACATCTACGTAAACATTTGCTAATTCAGCGGAGCGGCTTTTTACTGCAAATGCGTTATTTACAATTGTTTGATTTTCGTCGTTAAAATATACCCTCAAATCTTCAAGACAGTCCTTATCACAGTAATGTGCACGTTATATATCCGACTACAATACAATACCCATTTTTTCACTGATTTTATTTTATCTTTATGGTTAAAATAAAATCAGGAAGGATGATATTATGAACATAAAAAAAGAAAAAAAGGAAAATAGACGCGGCTATCCGCCGTATGATGATGATAAGTTCTATGATGTGGAACAAGTAATTTCTGCACATGACTATACTGGGTCAATACCAACACCGCCAAAAAACGAATATGAGGCTGAATCATATTCGGACATGCTTAATATACCTGAACCCAAGGGTGAAGTTGATAACGGATTTCAACGGGTTCGCCCTCAGGACACAAATCGTAAATAAAAAAGTATACTTTATTTCTTGCACATTAATTGCAAAAGCTTGCCGACTATATGGCAAGCTTTTTAATATAGCTTATTTGCTTTGTGGCTTATTGAAATTGGTCCGAGCCGCAATTTGCCTGTTTATATCTATCATTGTCCTTATTTGCTTTTTTGTCAGCCTCTCGTCCGATTTTCGTATCAGTATCTTCGGGCCGTCTTGAAATTCTTTAACAGAATCATAAAGTGCAGCTTTCAGAAAAGGGTGTTTCAACCCCGCATTTTCTTCCTCGGAAATATCCAAAGGATAATCATTCATCGAAACCACCTCTATAGAACTTATGAGGCGGAACAAGTCCATTTTGACAAGTTAAATCTATTTTAAATAGCTTTTACATAGTTTTTTATAGAGTCATAAACAATCGAGGTGAAGCCGATGGACAGTAGATTTTTTGAACGCGTCGCGATGTACCTTAGAAAATCACGGGCGGAGGAAGGTGAAGAGACGGAAGTTGTCTTGGCAAAACATAGAGCCCAACTGAGCCGCTATGCCGCCGAACATATGATTAATGTGGTCAAAATCTACGAAGAAGTTGTCAGCGGTGACAGCCTGTTTTCAAGGCCGCAAATGTTACAATTACTAAATGATATAGAAAATCAAGAATACACCGGCGTTTTATGTATGGATATTGACAGGCTCGGACGCGGAAATATGAAGGAACAGGGGCTTATTCTTGAAACATTTAAAAATTCCTCAACGGCAATTATAACACCCGATAAAATCTATGACCTTAATAATGAGCTTGATGAAACGCAAAGTGAATTCAAAACTTTTATGGCTCGTCAGGAACTTAAAATGATTAAGAAACGTTTAAGCCGCGGGCTTCATCTTACAATTGAAAAAGGCGGGTATGTTTCGAATATTCCTTTTGGGTACAAAAGAGGTTATAAAAATAAAGTTCCGACGCTTGTCCCTGACCCGGAGGAATCAAAATATGTTCAGATGATTTTCAGCCTTTACAACGAGGGTTACGGGTGCCAGGAAATATGCAACAGGCTTAACATGCTCGGTGTCAGGCCGCGCCGCTCGGATATGTTCAGCCGCAGCAGCGTAAGAAAGATACTGACAAACCCAGTTTACATTGGGAAAATAGTGTGGGGGCAGAAAAAACATATAACAACTAAGAGTTTCAACGGGAGAAAACGAATTGTAGACAATCCGAAAGAAAACTGGCTCGTAATTGACGGGCTACATCAACCCATTATAGACGATGAAACCTTTGAAACGGCAAATGCTTTGCTTCAAGGGAAAAGGCATCCGCCTTACCGAGTCGGCGGCGTAATAATGAACCCTTTTTCTGGGCTGCTCTTTTGCCGACGGTGCGGCCGCGCTATGACAAGACGAGCCTTTGGCAAAAACAAAGCCGAATACTTACTTTGCCCAACTACCGGATGCATGAAATCTTCACGCCTTGAAAATATTGAGCATACGCTTATCGGCGTACTAATTGAACAGCTTAATACTTTGTCGCTGCAAGACGAAAACTGCTCGACAGACTGCCACCGTATAAATGATATTAATATTCTCGAAAACCTTAAAGCGAGAGAGAAAAAACTCCAAAAACAGCGCAATCGGTTATATGACCTGCTCGAACAGGGTATTTATACAACTGAAATTTTTGAGGAGCGAAATAATATTTTAACTGAACAGCTCAATAAGCTCTCAGCAGAGATCAAAACCCTTGAAGAAAAGCAAAAAAGAAAAATCAATCAAAATGACTTATCAAATATAAAAATTACACATTTGCTTCAGGAATACTGGAACGGGACTCCAGAGGAAAAGAATAAGCTCCTTAAATGTGTAATTAAAAAAGCATTTTATTATAAAGCCAAAAACGCAGGTCCGAACGATTACATAATAGAAGTTGAACTGCGCGATGTGCTGGCTTAACCTGCCCATTTACATACAACATGATCATTACTGTTCGCTGCAAGAATCATATACCCTCGCAACATCTATGCATACGGCTTCTTTGAAGGTCTGATGGCCGCTCGCGTTCGCTGCAGAAACATTTTTGTCCACCATAAATATCCTCCTAAAGTAGTGATAAAGGTAAACCCGGGCACAGCCTATTTAGATTGACCTTTCAGTATGGAATTCACACTAATATATTATGAGGGATATTTTTTATTGTGCATACGCTTGTTTTTCTTTAAAATTATTTTTTAAGCCGGTTAGTAAATATTATGAAGTGGACATTCGCAGCGTTCATAGTTTTTGAAAATAAAAATTAAAAACCGGATGCCTTGCTTAAACTCACAAGGCAGCCGGCATAATTTTTTACGCTCTCTTAAGTTTTGCGAAGTTCGCCATAATCTTTTTAGTGCCGAACCGTTCAAAAGCAATTTCAAGCAGCATATCGTTGCCCATCGCTTTGGCTGAGAGAACAATTCCCTTTCCAAAGGTATCATGCACAACGATATCTCCTGCTTGATACTTTTCCTCAGTGTGAGCAGCTTTTTGCCCTATTCCTAAACCGCCTGTCTGAATTGTTTGCTTTCCAAATTGTCCTTTGGCAGGTTTAAAAGCGTTAAAAATCTGCTCACGGCTGCTTGTATGCTCATTAACATAAATCTCTGGTATCTCGTCAATAAACCTTGAACGGCGGTGATAAACGGTTTTCCCAAAAATCATACGACTTCTTGCATACGAAAAGTTCAGTTTTTCTTTTGCCCTGGTTATGGCAACATATGCAAGCCGCCTTTCCTCCTCCATTTCTTCCGGGAAAGAAAGTGCCGCCTGATTTGGGAATATACCGTCTTCCATGCCTGCAATGTAAACTATCGGGAATTCCAGTCCCTTGGCCGAATGTACTGTCATTAGTACGACTGTATCTGCATTCTCGTCGTAATTATCAAGGTCGGTCATTAATGATGTTTCTTCCAGAAATCCTGAAAGTGTTGGCTCATCCTGATTCTTTTCATAATCGGCAGCGTTTGATATCAGCGTATTGAGGTTCTGTATTCGTTCCTCAGAATCGCTGCTTTTATCGGATTCCAGTTCAGCCAGATATCCGCTCTTTTCAATTACCTCCGTTATCAACTCATGAGGTGCAATCACTTTTGAAGCTGAGCGCATTTCCTCAAAAAAGTTAATAAGGCTTTTTATTTTTACCGCTTTTCTCGAGAAACATTCAAACTCATCGCAGCGTTTAAATACCTCATAAAGACTGATACCGTATCTATCAGAAATTTCATGCGCAGCCTCAAGTGTTGCGTTGCCTATGCCGCGCTTTGGCACATTTACTATGCGCTCAAAATGCAGGTCGTCATCTTTGTTATTTATAACGCAAAGATACGCGAGAATATCTTTTATCTCCATGCGCTCATAAAACCTGAAACCGCCTATGATTCGGTACGGAATACCGCGGCTTACAAGGGCCTTCTCAATCGCACCAGACTGTGCGTTCATGCGGTAAAGAATAGCATGGTCGGAAAATTTGGCGCCGTTTTTCACGTTTTCGAGTATGGAATTTGATATATATTGCGATTCAGAGGATTCATCCTCGAATTCGTTAATATCTATTTTTTCTCCTGTCCCGTTCTTGGTCCATAAAATCTTGCCTTTTCTGCCCTTATTGTTTGCGATTACTTCATTTGCAGCATTCAATATTGTTGAGGTCGAACGATAGTTTTGCTCTAGTTTTATAACTTTCGCATCCGGGTACTGTTTTTCAAAACTCAGGATATTCTCGATCGTCGCACCACGAAAACGATAGATACTCTGGTCATCGTCACCGACAACGCAGATATTGCGGTGTTTGTCGGCAAGCAGGCTGACAAGCCTGTATTGGGCATGATTTGTGTCCTGATATTCGTCGACAAGTATGTACTTGAATCTGTGCTGATAATATTCAAGTACATCCGGTCTTTTTTCAAAGAGCTTAACTGTCAGCATTATCATATCATCGAAATCAAGAGCGTTTGCGCGCCTTAACGCCTGCTGATATTTTTCATATATCTTTGCTATCATATCCATGCGGGAATCGTTTGAAGAGATACTCGCAAATTCTTTTGGGTCAAGGCACTTCTCTTTTGCACGGCTGATTGTCGGTAGGACAACCTTTGAGGCAAAACTTTTCTCATCTTTCACGTCTTTTACAAATTGACGGATCAACTTGACTGAATCATCAGTATCATAAATTGTGAACGAGCCTGTATAGCCCATATCAAGTTTGTCTATGTCGCGGCGAAGTATCCGTGAGCAGGCAGAATGGAATGTGCATGCCCATATATCCCGGGCATCATCCCCCAGCATTGAGGATAATCTTTCTTTGAGCTCGTTTGCTGCTTTATTTGTAAAGGTAATAGCCATTACACTCCATGCGGGTACTTTCCCGACGGAAAGCAGACGGCTCAGGCGTTCTTCGGAAAAGCGTTTATTTTTAAGGCAGTCTCGCAGATAATCAAGCGTTTCGTTATTGACGTCATATTCTATTTTTTCGCTTTCATAAGCGTTGCCATATTTTAAAATACAAGCAATTCTATTAACAAGCACAGTTGTTTTTCCGCTGCCTGCACCTGCCAAAATCAACAGCGGACCTTTCGTATGAAATACAGCTTGGCGCTGCATATCATTCAATCTTGAAAAATCCGCTTCCATAATTTCTTTACGCAATTTAATGAACTCTGTATTTATATTCTCCGGCATTAAATCATCCACCCGAATTTTATTATGCCAGAATCTGCATAAGACAGCGCTGAATATTATATTTGCAGCACATGCCATTTTAACTTAAAATTCAGCGCTTAATCTATCTTACTTTTAATCCTGACGACTCTATTATTTTATTACGAATCAGCATTAAAATCAATGTGTTGTAATTCCTATCCATATGCCAAATAAAAACGGGTGTAACATCACATTGGATGTTCACCCGCCTACTCACTAAGTTTTATTTTAAGTGCTTTCAATATTTTTTTCTCACGCCTTGACACTTGGACTTGTGTCATATGCAGGATTTCTGCAGTTTGCGACTGAGTCTTATTTTGAAAATATCTTAGAATAATAAGTTGCCTGTCTTTTACATCAAGATGCCCTAATGCATCTTTTAGCATCAGCCTATCAACAAGCGCGTCTTCTCCAGATTCCACTGGTATATCCGCTTGAATATCTTCGCCGTCTTCGTCAACTGTCAAAGAAACTGGAGCTGCACAGGCTTCCAGCGCTTGTGCAGTTTCTGCCGGATCCATCCCCAATTCAGACGAGATTTCTCCGATAGTTGGCTCTCTGCCAAGCTTCAAAGACAGCTTTTCACGGGTCCTAACTGCCTTAAGGGATTGTTCTTTTAGTGTCCTGCTGACCTTGATTGGTCCATCGTCTCTGAACAATCGCCTCATTTCACCCATTATGACGGGAACAGCATATGTTGAAAACTGAACGCCTCGGCTTAAATCAAAACCAAGAACAGCTTTAACAAGCCCCATACATCCGGCCTGATATAGGTCGTCATATTCGATGCCCCGTCCTGCAAAGCGGCGGGCAGCCGCGTGAACAAGACCCAAATTGCGTTCTATTACAGCCGTTTGTGCCGCAGAATCACCATTGGTCGCTCTTTTTAATAACTCATAATATTCTTTTGAAGTGCCGCCTTTCTGGGTCTTTGGAAAACTTTCAGTAATAGGCATTTTAAGTCCCCCGCGCCACCGATTTTTTGCCGAGCTTTTTTTCCATTATGACCGTAGTGCCGAAACCGGGCCGAGACTTAACTCTTAGTCGGTCGGTAAAGCTCTGCATAACGGTGAAACCAAGACCGGCTCTCTCTCCTCCTTCGCTGGATGTATACATAGGCTCCATAGCTTTCTTGATATCTTCGATACCACAGCCTTTGTCTTTTACTGATATTGTTACTTTGTTGTTTTCATAGATTTTCACCGTTATGTAAATCTCGCCAATGCTATCTTTATATGCGTGCACAATGCAGTTTGTAACGGCCTCGGATACTGCTGTCTTTATGTCGGCTAATTCATCTAACGTGGGGTCAAGTTGTGCAATAAACGCCGCGACGGCAACTCTTGCAAAACTTTCATTTGCCGACCGGCTTAAAAAACTCACTTTCATTGTATTTAGTGGCTTCATATTGTTTCAGTCCCCCGCTTTAAAAATATAAACGTCTATTTCAAATATGTGATGATATGGATACTTTACTTTGTAGTTGAAATAAATTATTCAAAATCAGCAAGCCTGTCTAATCCAGCGAGCCTCATCACCTTTTTGATATGCATTGATGCGTTTCTGACAACAAGTTTTCCTTTCAGCAATTGCATCATTCTGTATCGTCCCAATACAAGACCGATACCGGAGCTGTCCATAAATGTTACATTCTTAAAATCTAATATCAGCAATTTAGGGCTCATT
The DNA here is from genome assembly GCA_000953215.1 of [Clostridium] cellulosi. Lineage (NCBI taxonomy): Bacteria > Bacillati > Bacillota > Clostridia > Eubacteriales > Oscillospiraceae > Ruminiclostridium > [Clostridium] cellulosi. The sequence goes on along the minus strand of LM995447.1, from coordinate 1,106,319 downwards.
CTTTCGATATTCTCATCAATTTTTTCTCTGATTGATTTTGCCGAGTGGTGATCAAGTTCTCCCTCCAGATATGCTATTACTTTCCCGTCATCATTTTCAATTCTTACAGACATTGAATTGTTCTGAGTATTTTTGATTTCCAAATTATATCACTTCTCACTTTGTAATATTATTGCAGTTCAGGTATACTGCAGCAATAATCAACTTGAGAACTGCTGTATTAGTTAATTAAGAGGCAAAAAATAAATCCTCTACCCTTATAAGGATAGAGGATTTGCCAATATATTACACGCAAAAATTGTCGAACACCAAATATTTTATTAAATAATCATTTAAAATCTTTATCTATATGCTGCAATACTATGTTTCTCATAGTGGAGGCAAGATAAAGCGACCCACAGATAATCACAGGAGAACCGTTTGACAACTCCAATGCCTTTTTGAAAGCCAGCATGTGATCATCACATGCAATGGTATCATGGCAATATTTCTTTACGATATCTGCAAGCTGATTCTGGTCAAGCGCTCTTGGGTTATCAGGTTTAACAGTTATAACGGACTTTGCCAACGGCGCTAATATTGCCGCTGCTTTTTCATACTCTTTATCCCGGAGCATGCCGATAATAATAACCGGTTTTTCTCTAAGATAACGGTTTATATAGTCAGCAAGAGCTTCAGCACCGTTCACATTATGTGCTCCGTCGAGTATAACCAGCGGAGAGCGGCTAAGTATCTCCAGCCTTGCAGGAAACCTAACCGAAGCCATACCTTCCGCTATTTTATCGTTAGGAATATCAATGCCTTGTCTTGACAGAGCCTTTAGTGTTTCATACGCAGTTATGAAATTTGCAATCTGGTGTCTTCCGGGGAGCGGAATGTGGATATTGGTACCTCCGTAATTTATGTCGGTACCGTCAATTCTCTCTTTGATTATTTTTACCGATGAAAGGTTTGGCAGAATAAGCGTATTGCTGCGTTCCGCGCAAGATGACATAATCGTTTCCAGGACTTCTGGCTTTTGGTTTGGAGCAGAAACAGTAATGCCTCCGTCCTTTATTATTCCGCATTTTTCATAGGCGATTTTAGGGAGGGTATCACCTAATATTTTCATGTGGTCGTACGAAATCAATGTAATAACGGATACAAGAGGCTTTTTTATAATATTAGTTGCGTCAAACCGCCCACCTAAACCGACCTCAAGGACAACTATATCACAGTTTTGCTTCTTAAAATAATCGAAAGCAAGTGCCGTAATTATTTCAAATTCTGTAAGCTGATCGTCCGACTTTTCAATAAAGCATTTCAGATATTCAACTTCTTCTGCAAGGTCAGAATGTGAAATGTATTTTCCGTTTATCTGAATCCGTTCACAAAATTCTGTTACATAGGGAGATATGAAAAGTCCGGTTTTAAAGCCGGACTTTGTCAGCACAGAAGAAACAGCTTTTGAAACCGAGCCTTTTCCGTTAGTTCCTGCAACATGGATATACCGAAGATCATCCTGAGGGTTACCAATTGACTCAAGGAGATTTCGTATACGGCTAAGCCCCGGTTTTGAGCCAAACCTTAATGTTGCTTCTATATACTTTACAGCACTGTCGTATGTCATTACAACATCCTTATACATTACTATTTTTTTGCATTATGTAAAGACCAATCTTTTTGTCTTCACGGGATATATGATTAATAAGCCAGTCAGTTACAAAATTGTTAAAGTCGGCGACTAATGCTATATTTGGTCCTTCGTCGCTCAACCGCTTGCTGTACTCATTAACCTTTTCAACAAAGTTCGCATGATATGTGCGGTGATTTTGATAATCTGGATACCCACATTCTCTTTGAAGTTTTTCTTCATCGGAGAAATGTGTATTTATATAGTTCCTCATGAATTCAAGTGTCTCTGCTATCTTTTTGCGTCCCATGCCCTTGCTGCAAGCGTCGAAAAGCTCGTTGACGGCATTTATCAACGATTTGTGTTCTGTGTCAATAAGCTCAACTCCTACTGATAAATCTTCAGTCCACTTCATTATTATTCCCTCTTTTACAAATTTATATATTTAACCTTTTATAGTTTAATTTTTAGATTATTATTATACCATAATTAATCAATATTGTAAAATTCTTTTCCTCCTAAAAAATTTGTTATTGACTTATAATAGAACAGGATTTAAAATTATAACACGTTGAATGTTCAATATGGATAACATGTCAGTTACGGAATATTATAACGCTCTCTTAAGGAGGGACTTATATGGGGCGTGAACCTGATGGTACTCTGATTACCCTGCTGGATGAAAACGGCGAAGAAAAAGAGTTTGAACACCTCGCATCATTGGAATACGAAGGTTCAACTTATGTCGCTTTGATTCCTGCATTTCAAAAACCGGAAGAGTTAGTTGAAAGCGATGGCAATTTAGTAATTCTAAAAATTGAATCTGACGATAAAGGCGAAGATATTCTCGTAACTGTCGATGACGACGATGAATTTTATACAGTTTCAAAGAAGTTTGAAAAAATGCTTGAAAACGAATATGAAATAATTGATGACGAAGATGAGACAAACGACGTAGAATAATAGTAACAGAACATTTTTTAGCGTTGTTATTCTTACTGTTTTGTCCAATATATAGAATATTCAAGTTCTCGATTGCGTTTTTTATTGAAATTGTATATAATAATAGCAGATAAAGTTAATTCATTTGATTTTGCCCTGCTTGGCTCGTGATTCAACGGCAAATATAACCCTACAAGCATCTGATAAGGGAATCTTTCTCCCTTGGTGGATTGCAGACCTCCCAACACAGCTTCGACTGTTGTTGGACGAAGGGAGCGTGAAGCCAAGGGGACGATACCCACCTGCAATTAAGGCAGGTTATTATGCGCCGCAACACGACCCGGCGGGGAACCCTTTCATTAGTTTTATATAGCCGGCAGTTATAACTGCCGGCTATTTTTATTTTCTTTTTAATTCACTGGGATTTTGACGACAGACCTTTTGTATTTGAATAATATACATCCATACGGCAACCATAAAATAGTCAGGAGGCTGTCTTGAAATGAAATTTAAGATTAAGAATTTGAAAGGTTCTCTGCCCGGTTTCATTGCAGGTATATTAAATGGGCTGCTGGGCGCCGGTGGCGGTATGGTTGTTGTGCCAATGCTTGAAAAAAGCGGTATTGAACCTAATAAATCACATGCTACATCGATAGCCGTTATAGTACCCTTGTGTATCCTTAGCGCAATATTATATCTTGCCGGAAACAACCTCAGCTATTACGACGTTTTGCCTTATCTGCCAGCTGGTTTAATCGGGGCGTTTATCGGTGCAAAAGTCTTGCCGCATATCCCTGGAAACATTCTTCGCCGCATTTTTGGAGCTTTTATGCTTTATTCTGCATGGCGGCTACTTATGGGTTAATATTATGCAACTGCTTATCGATTCGCTCATAGGCTTTTCAGCAGGGTTTATCGGTTCACTGGGTCTTGGCGGCGGCGGTGTACTGGTCATGTTTTTGACCGTTTTTATGAACGTCGGACAGCTTAAAGCTCAGGGAATAAACCTGTTATTCTTTATACCTGTAGGCGTTTTTTCGCTTATAATGCACACTAAAAAAAGACTGGTCGAGTGGAAAGTTGCTCTACCAGCCATAATTTTCGGTCTTTTGGGTGCTGCCGCGGGGTGTTTTGCCGCTGGATACCTGGGCGCTCGTGTAATTCGAAAAATTTTCGGTTTTATGCTCCTGATCTTAGGCGTTTTTGAACTGTTTTTTCCGCACAAAGAAAAATATAAAACAACAAATCGAAAAGAGCACAAAAATAAAGAACCTTCAAGATAACCCTATTTATGTTAATTTACACATTGGTATTTCTTAGATAATCAAGATAATCCTGAAGGATAATAGCTGCGGCGGCTGCGTCAATGTTATTCTTTCGTTTTTTGCCGCGGGTATCTGTTGCATTCATATAAACTGCGGCCGACATTGTCGTGCACCTTTCATCCCACAGCTTGACAGGTACGCCTGTTGCAGCCTCAAGACGCTTCGCAAACCGCTTGGATTTTTCCGCCCGTTCACCGATAGTGCCATTCATATTTTTCGGATAACCTACAACAATCTGCCCGACAGAATATTCAGCAGCTAACTTTGCTGCCTTTTTTATTGTTTCATTAAAAGAGGTCTCTTTTATTACGCAAACCGGCGATGCAAGAAATCCGGCCTCATCTGAAACAGCGATGCCAGTTCTTGCGTCGCCAAAATCTACCCCCATAATACGCATTAAATTATACACCTTTCTTCTTTAATTCCTGCCACCACTTTTGTTTTGGAAGTGTTGATGTTTCTTCGTCAAGATGTGACGCGTCATTAAGGCTGATTACTTTTACATTTAACGAGTCATCGAATTCAAATGTGCTTATTGATGTATTTTCAAACCAATCCATCTCGTTTAGTCTTTCAATCGGTAAACCGCTTGCACGGCATGCAAAGTTGCGGATTGCACATCCGTGAGACGCTACGAGGATTCTTTTGCCCATGTTTTCTTTAATTATGTTTAGTATAGTGTTCCAAATGCGGTCATAAACGTGGCGCATTGACTCTCCCCCGACCGGTTCGAACAGCCAGGGCCTTTTTTCCCACGCTTCGTTTTCTTCGGGATATAGCTTAGGTATATCCTCCCATCTCTTACATTCCCAATGCCCGCCGTTTATTTCTATCAATCCCTCATCGGTCTTAATCGGCAGCCCATGATAAAAGTTGGCTGCCTGTGCAGTTTTTAATGCCCTTTTAAGCGGGCTTGAGTATACGGCGTCAATCTCAATATCTTTAAACCTTTCTTTTAATCGTTCAAGCTGACATGCCCCGTTCTTACTTATATCGGCATCAGTCACGCCGTGAAAGTATCGGTCTATGTTCCCCTGCGCCTCGGCATGGCGGACTAAATATAATTTTGTCATATAAGAGCACCTCCTGCCTTTTTAGGCGCAATAGAATTAGTATAATATGCCTGTTTCATAAGGCTGTACCTTGCCGCATATTTCAGAAACGCTGCCAATACCATTTTCTTCGAAATAGTTCTTTATTCCATCGCGGATTTTAATCATTGCAAATGGATCAGTAAAGGTTGCAGTACCCACCTGAACGGCGCATGCCCCCGCAAGGAACATTTCAATCGCGTCCTGCCACTTAGATATGCCTCCAATACCTATGACAGGTATATTCACGCGGCGGGCAGTCTGCCACACCATTCTCAAAGCTACCGGGAAAATCGCGGGTCCGGACAAGCCGCCAACGTTGTTTGAAAGAATAGGTTTTCGAGTTTTTATATCAATACGCATGCCAAGCAATGTGTTTATAAGCGAAACCGCGTCTGCCCCTTCTGCTTCAACAGCCTGCGCTATTGCGGCAATATCAGCTACCGCAGGAGAAAGTTTTACAATAAGGGGCTTTTTGCAATATTTTCTCACTTCGCGGGTAATATGAGCTGCACTTTCACAATCGGTTCCAAACGCTGCCCCGCCTTTTTTTACATTCGGGCAAGATATATTGAGTTCAATCATGTCGATATCTGTTTCAGAAAGGCGCTGCGCCATTTCGCAGTATTCACTAACAGTATTTCCTGCTATATTGCAAATAATTGTTGTGTCTTGTTTTCTCAAGAATGGCAGTTCATATTCAAGAAAATAATCTATACCGGGGTTTTGCAGGCCGACACAATTAAGCATACCCGACGGTGTTTCTGCGACGCGAGGAGGCGGATTGCCGTTCCTTTCTTCAAGCGTCATTCCTTTAAGCGAAATACCGCCAAGTTCCTTTAAATCAAATAGCTTTGAATATTCACGGCCGAATCCGAATGTCCCAGACGCTGCAATAACCGGATTTTTGAGCGTAATGCCGGCAATTTTTACTGATAAATCGGGTTGCAATATAAATATCCTCCCAATTCAATTAATATTTTTATTTAAATATTACCAAACTACCATTTTTGAATTAAAAACGGGGCCGTTCTTACAAACATGAAAGTATTTTTCAGTGCCTCCATATTTGACCTTGCATGCACATGAAAGACAGGCACCAACTCCGCAGGCCATACGCTCTTCCATCGAAACAAAGCAAGGGATATTTCTCTCCTCGCAGATTTTTGAAACCGCTTTCAGCATTGGTTTCGGCCCGCATGAAAAGACGACCGAGCAAGAATTGCTATTTAAATATTCGATAAACGGCTCAGTCACAAGGCAGTGTCTTCCCATAGTTCCATCGTCAGTACAAATTGTTACATGCACGCCTGCCTTTTCAAAGTCTTTATTCAAAATAACTGCTTCAGCACTTCTAAACCCCAAAAAAGCCTCTGCATTGGAGCCGAAATGCTTTGCAGCATAAAGCAGTGGCGGGACTCCGATTCCACCACCGACAAATGCTGCAGATCTGTCAGGCTTCCCAAGCATAAAGCCGTTGCCTAATGGCCCGAGTATATTAATACTTTCTCCGACATTTTTCCAAGCAAGCCATTTTGTCCCTTCGCCGCGCTCTTCGAAAACAATGCGCAATGCTGTTCTGTCTGCATTAATGTCACAAATGCTTATAGGCCGGCGCAATGTGAAACCGTCGCATTTAATGTTTACGAACTGTCCGGCTTTGGCTTCCGCCGCTATTCCGGGACAGTTGATCCACATATCGTAGATACCTTTTGCTATATTCTTTTTATCGATGATTACACAATCCTCTGCAGTCATGCTTATTCTCCTACACATCCGAGTATATAACCGAACAAATTAAAACACAAGGGGCGATTTTCACCGCCCCTATTAGCTTACATTTATTATATCTTTGTTATATCGACAAGGTCAACATCTTTTATCGTTTTATCCATCTTCAGACACTCAATTAACGCGTTTGCAGTATCCAAAGATGTTAGACACGGTATTGAGCGTTCAACCGCCTTACGCCGAATCTTAACGCTGTCACGCTGCGGAATACGCCCCTTTGCCGAAGTTGATATTACATAGTCGATTTTTCCGCTTTCAAGCAGCGTCATAATGTTCGGTTCAGGCTCGTGAAGCTTTCTGACAGCATTTGCGGCAACCATATTGTTGTTGAGCGTCAAAGCTGTACCTGCTGTCGCGTAAATTGTATAGCCAAGCTTCGCAAACCTCTCAGCGATCGGGATAATCTCTTGCTTGTCTGTATCGCGCACAGAGATAAGAACTCCTCCGTGCTTTTTCATTTTGTATCCGGCAGCAGTAAGGCCCTTTAACAGCGCTTCATGGAATGTCTTCGCTATTCCAAGCACTTCGCCGGTCGACTTCATTTCAGGCCCTAACTGGGTGTCAAGGTCGTGAAGTTTCGCAAAACTGAATACAGGTACTTTAACGGCAACGTAATCGCCTTCCGGATGTAAGCCTGTTCCGTAGCCGAGGTCTTTTAATTTATAACCAAGCATGCAGCGTGTCGCAATATCGACCATTGGAACACCTGTGACCTTGCTGATATACGGTACAGTACGCGAGGAACGCGGATTTACTTCAATTACATAAACCTCATCGTTATAAACTACAAACTGAATGTTGATAAGGCCGACCACGTTCAGTGCCTTTGCGAGTTTTTCTGTGTAATCAATAATCGTATTCTTGATACGCTTAGAAAGTGTCTGAGCAGGATAAACAGATATTGAGTCGCCGGAATGGACTCCTGCCCTTTCAATATGTTCCATTATACCCGGAATAAGTATGTCCTCACCGTCGCAAATGGCGTCTACTTCGACTTCTTTTCCGTTTAAGTATTTATCAATAAGAACTGGATTCTCAATACCCTGGCTCGTGATAATTGCCATATATTCAGTTACATCTGCGTCACTATATGCTATTATCATATTTTGGCCGCCGAGAACGTAAGACGGGCGCAGCAAAACCGGGTAATGTAGACTGTTGGCAGCTTTCAGAGCTTCTTCGGTTGTGAAAACAGTATGTCCTGCCGGACGCGGGATATTGCATTTTTCAAGAATCTCATCAAAGCGCTCGCGGTCTTCGGCAGCGTCTATACTATCTGCACTGGTCCCAAGGATGTTTACATCCATGTTCTTGAGCGATTTTGTGAGTTTAATCGCTGTCTGTCCGCCAAACTGAACTACAACGCCCCATGGCTTTTCCGTTTCAATAATGTTGTAAACATCCTCACCTGTAAGCGGGTCGAAATAAAGCCTGTCTGATGTATCAAAGTCTGTAGACACTGTTTCTGGGTTGTTGTTGGCGATTATCGCCTCGTAACCGCATTCTTTCAGCGCCCAGACGCAATGCACTGAGCAATAATCGAATTCTATACCCTGACCTATGCGTATCGGTCCTGAGCCGAAAACTATTACCTTTTTCTTATTTGTCTCATGCTCGGCAATATGGAGCGCCGCCTCGTTTTCCGCATCCCATGTCGAGTAGAAATAAGGGGTCTCCGCCGCGAATTCGGCCGCGCAGGTGTCAACCATTTTGTATGCCGCCTGAAGTTTCTTTGGAGGCTTTTGTCCCGACAGCGCTTCAATTGTCTTATCGAGGAATCCCATTTTCTTCGCCGCAATATACTTCTCTTCTGTAAGTTCACCTTTCGCAAGCGAAATTTCCATTTCAGCGAGGTTCTTAAGTTTATAGAGGAACCAGCGGTCTATCTTTGTAATATCGAAGATCTTATCGGGCGACATACCGCGCTTTAATGCCTGATAAACCGCGAAAATACGTTCGTCGTCCTGTTCATGCAGCTTCTTTTCAAGCGCTTCATCGTCAAGCTCTTCCATTTTCGGCATTGACATGGTGTCAAGCTTAAGCTCAATGGAACGTACGGCTTTCATCATGGCAAGTTCAAAGGTGTCGCCGATGGCCATTACCTCACCTGTTGCCTTCATCTGGGTTCCAAGCGTACGCTTTGCATAGACAAATTTATCAAAAGGCCATTTGGGGAATTTTACAACGCAGTAGTCAAGAGCGGGTTCAAAGCAGGCATAGGTTTTCCCTGTTACAGCGTTTTTGATCTCATCAAGGCTATAGCCAATCGCAATCTTCGCGGCAACTTTCGCTATCGGATAACCTGTCGCTTTAGAAGCCAGAGCTGATGAACGAGAAACACGGGGATTGACCTCGATTACAGCGTATTCAAAACTATCGGGATGGAGCGCAAACTGGACATTGCACCCGCCCTCTACGCCAAGGGCGGTGATGATGTTCAAGGCTGATGAGCGCAACATTTGGTAATCTTTATCAGACAGTGTCTGCGACGGCGCAACAACAATCGAGTCACCGGTATGGATACCGACAGGGTCGATATTTTCCATGTTACAGACTGTTATGACATTGCCTTTTGCGTCGCGCATTACCTCGTACTCAATCTCTTTCCAACCAGCAATGCACTTTTCGATAAGTACTTGATGTATCATTGAAAGGCGCAGGCCGTTTCCTGCAATCTCTTTAAGCTCAGCCTTGTTATTTGCAATACCGCCGCCGCTGCCGCCGAGAGTATAGGCTGGACGGACTATTACAGGATATCCTATTTTTTCGGCAAATGCCAACGCATCTTCAACGCTCTCGACAACTTCAGACGCTATGCATGGCTCACCAATTGACAGCATAGTATCCTTGAAGGCCTGCCTGTCCTCTGCTTTTCTTATGGTTTCGGGTTTTGTACCCAGCAGCCTTACACCGGCTTCTTTAAGGAAACCGCTGTTGGCAAGTTCCATCGCGAGATTAAGGCCGGTCTGACCGCCGAGGGTCGGCAGAATGCTGTCCGGTTTTTCAAGCATTATTACCCTCTTAACAACTTCAGGGGTCAGAGGCTCTACATAGATTCTGTCCGCCATCATCTTGTCGGTCATAATCGTAGCAGGGTTCGAGTTTATAAGAACAACCTCAATACCCTCTTCCCGCAGAGCGCGGCAAGCCTGTGTTCCCGCATAGTCAAATTCAGCAGCCTGACCGATAACTATTGGTCCGGAGCCTATTACAAGAACCTTTTTTATAGTAGGATCCTTCGGCATTTATATCAGCTCCTATCCTTCATAAGAGAAATAAATTCATCGAATAGATATCCGGTATCTTTCGGGCCGGGGGAAGCCTCTGGGTGGAACTGTACTGTAAACATGTGACCATTGTTGTAACGTACGCCTTCAACCGTTCCGTCATTCAGGTTAATGTGGCTGACGGTGCCAACACTTTTATCTATTGTGTCAGCAAGTACAGCATAACCGTGATTTTGGCTTGTTATATACGTTCTATCTTGATTCAAATCCTTAACCGGATGATTTGCACCTCTGTGACCGTATTTTAGCTTCGCTGTCTTTGCTCCGTTGGCCAGCGCTAAAAGCTGATGTCCAAGGCAGATACCGAAAATCGGTATATCGCTTTTTGATAGGACTTTAAGGTTTTCTACAGCCTCTTTGCATTCGGCAGGGTCGCCTGGTCCGTTTGACAACATAATGCCGTCAGGCGAGTCTTTTATTATCTCTTCAGGTGGAGTGAGCGCAGGATACACCGTTACGTCACACCCGCGCTTTAAGAGACTCCGCATAATGTTTATCTTATAGCCGTAATCAATAAGCGCCACTTTGTATTTGCCATTTTCAGCCTTTGCTTCAACCTTTTCCGGTACAGTAACCGTTTTGACTGCATCTTTAATTTTATAATTATTTATCTCTTTCAAAAGCTGCTCTTTGTTTTCAAGGCCCTTTTCGTCTGTTATTGCCCCGTTCATAACACCGTGCTCACGGATTATTCTTGTAAGCCTGCGGGTGTCAAGTCCGCACAGGCCGATTATATTCTGTTTCTTTAAGAAGCTATCAAGATTTCCAGCACACCTAAAATTGCTGGGAGTATCACACTCTTCATGCACGATATAGCCATTTACCCAAGACTTTCTCGACTCAATATCGTCATCATTGACACCGTAATTGCCAATCAGCGGATAAGTCTGGGTTACAATCTGACCATAATATGAAGCGTCCGTTAAAATCTCCTCATAACCGGTCATGCTTGTATTAAAAACAATCTCCCCAACAGCGGTACCGCGTTTGCCTATTGAGCGACCCTCAAATATCGTCCCGTCGGCAAGCAGTAAATACGCTTTTTGCTCACACATTTTATTTACTCCTTTCACTTGCAGTGAAACTGTCTAAACTATATCTGATTAAAGAGTTTATATGTTTGCCAAAATATCATCTCTCATGCGGATAGCTTCCCGCCGTGCTGCCAAGGCGTAGTCTTCTTCAGCACAGACTTGCTTCTTATATGCATACATTATTGAGCGGGAGGCATTAATTACAGCGCCAAGCCCGTCTTTATCAAAGGCTCCAGCTACATCCTTTGCACCGCCGCCCTGTGCCCCATATCCGGGGACAAGGAAGAATGTATGCGGCAGCTTTCGTCGCAGCTCGGAAAGTTGTTCCGGATATGTCGCGCCGACAACCGCTCCGACACCGTTGTAACCAAATTTGCCGGGGAGCTCTTCTCCCCATTTTTCACAAAGCTCGCCCATATATTCATATACAGTCATTCCTGACTCAAGTTTTTTGTCTTGAAGTTCACCTGACGAAGGATTTGATGTCTTAACCAAAACAAAAATGCCTTTGTCATTTTCTCTGCAAATTTTAATAAGCGGAGCTATACCGTCTTTTCCGAGATAACCGTTGACTGTCAGAGCATCAGCTCCAAAAGGTTCCGTTTCTGACGCGTTAATATTTACCGTTCCAAGATGCGCTGCCGCATAAGCCTCCATTGTCGAGCCTATGTCATTTCTCTTTCCGTCGGTTATGACAAACATGCCCTTTGATTTTGCGTATTTTATAGTCCGAGAAAGCGTTCTCATGCCCTGCCAGCCGTATTTTTCATAATAAGCGCATTGTATTTTGACGGCAGGAACTATATCGCAAAGCGCGTCGATAAGCCCGGTATTGAATTTGTAAAGCGCTTCTGCAGCCGCTTCAAGACTTTCGCCGTATTCCGCTACAGCCTCAGATTTTAGGAATTCAGGTATTTTATCAAAATCCGGATCAAGCCCGGCTACCGTTGGATTCCTAAGCTCTTTAATTTTTGTTATTAGCAAATCAAATGACATGAGCGGCTTCCTCCTAAACGAATTATGCCTTGTATATTACTTTTCCGTCAGATATCGTGTATTTTACGCGTCCGTAAAGTGTCATCCCTTTAAACGGTGTATTATGTGATTTTGAATGAAGCTTTATAGGCAACACAAGAAATTTTTCTTCTGGGTCAAACAGCACTACATCAGCTTTTGCGCCGATAGCCAGCGTTCCCGCTTTGATTCCGAGTATTTTTGCGGGATTAACCGACATCTTCTCAAAAAGCTCTTTCAGCGTCAGAATGCCGGGTTTTACGAGATAAGTTATACATACAGCAAGTGATGTTTCAAGCCCCACTACCCCGTTCGGAGCATTTTCAAAGTCTGACTTTTCAAAAGATGTATGTGGAGCGTGGTCGGTGGCGATAACATCTATCGTGCCGTCCCGCAGCCCTTTTATAACTGCCTCAACGTCTTTTTTTGTCCGCAATGGTGGATTCATCCGGAAATCTGCGTCGCGGGTAAGTGTTTTGCTTTCATCAAGGCAGATATAATGAGGACATGTTTCCGCTGTTATCTTGGCGCCGCGCTTTTTAGCCTCTCTTATGACTTCAACTGTTTCTGCGGCGCTCACATGAGCTATATGCACCGGCAGGCCGCTTGTCAATGAGAGGATTGCCTCACGTGCTGCTTGAACTGCCTCTGCCGAATTAGGGATTCCTTTGACATTGAGCTTTTTTGACGCTTCACCCTCATTGATTATGCCACCGGCAAGTGATGAATCCTCACAGTGGGAGATTACAATAGAGCCAGCTTTATGAGCTCGCTTCATAGCCTCGAGCATCAAACCGGCATTTTCAACAGGCTTTCCGTCATCTGAGAAAGCAACCGCGCCCGCATTTTTAAGGCTTTCAAAATCACAGAGTTCCTGACCATTCTGCCCCTTTGTGACTGCTGCTATAGGATACACATGAACTCCGGTACTTTTTGATTTTTCTTTGACATATTCAATAATCTCAGGGTTGTCGCAGACCGGAACCGTATTTGGCATGGCAGCGATTGACGTTACTCCGCCTGCGGCTGCGGCCGCACAACCGGTCAAAATGTCTTCTTTATACGTTTGACCGGGATCTCTGAGATGAACATGCATATCTACAATTCCAGGTGCAGCATAAAGCCCGCTGGCGTCAATTATAGTCGCACCCTTTGCATTTATCCCCTGAGACATTTCCCTTATATAACCGTTGGAGCAAAGTATATCGCATTCTTTATCAAACAAGCGGCAATTTTTTATGAGCAGTAAGTCAGCTGACTCTGTATTCATCGTCCTCTCCTCCATTGTCAAATATCGCAACGCGGTTCACACCGTCATACTCGGTTACCATAACTTCTACTGATTCGTTTCTCGAAGTTGGGACGTTTTTCCCTACAAAGTCAGCCCTGATTGGTAATTCTCTATGTCCTCTATCAACCAAAACCGCAAGTTGTATACGTTTTGGTCTTCCCTTCTTCATAATTGCATCTATTGCCGCACGAACACTTCTGCCTGTATATATAACGTCGTCAACAAGTACAACATTTTGATTGACGACATCAAATGGAATTTCGCTCTCTTCATTTGGAAGCTGTGATGAGTTTAAATCATCTCTGAAAGGCGTAATATCCAAGTACCCAAGTTTAACTGATATCTTTTCAACTTCATAAATCTTTTCGGCGATAAGTTTTGCTAATACTGCACCGCGTCTTTTTATGCCTATAATGCAAAGATCTTGTGCACCATGATTTCTTTCAACGATTTCGTATGCTATGCGCGCAACTGCTCTGAATATTGCTTTTTCATCCATTATTTCCGCCTTTTCGCGCATTAATTTCACCTTCTATTGTATAATTATACATTATCGAAGAATAAAAATACAGCCCAGGTTATGATACCCGGGCTGTTTTATTATCTTTATAAATTCCAAAAACTGATAAAACCAACCCTTTTCGGCCTCACAGGACCGAATTAAAAGGTATCTTGCGGACCTTTACCGCATGTTTCAATATTATTTTTTATTATTATACAACACAACTTTTAAAATGTCTATATCTAAATGTAATTTTATTAAATTCGCATGAATAATTTTCATCAAACTCGGTGATATAAGTTAAATTTTATACAAAATAAAATTGTATAAATATATACATTAACTATTTTCAGATGGGCATCCCGCTGTCAGAAAACTATGCAACAGGTCCAGCACATAAACACCGTCTTTCTCCCTAAAACCAAGACGCCTGAGCATTTTTTCTGATATATTTCCCTTTGAGATTGCAGTCTCAACACCGTTTTCAAACATATACGACAGCGAGGCTCTTAAAAGTCCATCTTCAATCGGCTCAAGGCCAGCTTCATTCATATATGTGAACGCGAGCGTGCCTTGTTTGCCATCAATATAAAACCCACAGCCGCCAAGCGGATTGCCCGCTTCGACAGCGGCATATACTTTAAGGCCTTCTGTATATTCAACATTTAATCTGTGACATATTTCTTTAACTTCATTAATACCAGCAAATTTAATTTCTATCAACGCTTTGCACCATCTTTATTATTTTCTTTTGATAAGCCCTGCGGCACGTTTAAGGGAACTTACTTCTTTTTCTCCAAGCTCGCGCCATGTTCCCGGTTTTAATCCGCCGAGTTTTACATTTCCTACGCCAACGCGTGAAAGTCTGGCAACCTCAAGTCCCAATTGTTCACACATGCGCCGGATCTCACGGTTTCGGCCCTCATACAATGTAATCTCAACGACTGATTTGTCAGGATATTGGTGAAGTACTCTTGCCTTTGCTGGGGCAGTCATTACCCCATCAAGCTCTATGCCCGTTTCGATTTTGATTAGCTTGTCTTCAGTAATAGCCGGGCGCACAGAAACATGATAAATTTTCGGTACATGCTTGCTTGGATGCATAAGAGCATTGGCAAAATCCCCGTCATCTGTCAAAAGCAACAAGCCCTCAGAGTCTTTGTCGAGCCTACCTATCGGGAATACCCTTGTCCCGACATCTTTGATTAGTTCCGTAATACACTTGCGCCCCAACTCATCACTCATGGTTGTTACATAGCCGCGCGGCTTATTCAGGGCTATGTAGACCTTTTCGCGCGGCAAATTAATACGAGTGCCGTTGACAACAACGATATCTTTTCCGGGAATAACATTCATGCCAATTTGGGCTGGATGGCCGTTTACAGTTACCTTGCCGTTTATTATAAGTTCTTCGGCTTTTCGCCTTGAAGCAGTGCCGCATGCCGCTATATATTTTTGAAGACGCATTGGTTTTTTGTTCATTGACTAACTCCTTATAGTTCTTATTTCTTTACGCGATTTGTGAAAAATGAGGTTATGCTATCTGTTATATTGCGGAAATATTCTCAGACTTTTTCGTTTTGCTTGTGCAGCGACATCCGCTGAAAAAAGCGATAGTGTTAGTAGCATCATTACCTGATTTAGCAGAACAAATGCTTTGACTAAAACACGTCCCTATAATTTAATTGCAGCGTAAATTAATCGCACATGTAGTAGTTTTAACAGATCTCTTTAAGAAATTCAAAGCAAACACCGCCCGAGTATTATAACGGAGTTTTGTCCGCTTTAATACATATGCGAGCGGCATCGGCATGATACACTTATTTATCTGTTACAGTGCTGGTTGTTGTTCCCTGAGTAACTGAATCCGTCTTATCTTTTTTATCTTTATTGAAAAGCGCTGTAATCTTATCAAACAGCTCTGGAACAAGCGAAATTGCCTTTCCGCCTGCAGTTGTACTGTTTTCAATCTGAAGTAATTTTACGTTGCCGTTTGAAATAACGATAAAAGCGACTGGATTAATTGTAACTCCGGCGCCGCCGCCTCCGCCAAACATCGTCTTAGTTGATTTTGCGCCTACGTCGGAACCGCCAGAAGCGAAGCCCATAGAAACCTTTGATACTGGTATTATTACTGTTCCATCCGGAGCCACAATCTGTTCACCGATAAT
Source organism: [Clostridium] cellulosi (assembly GCA_000953215.1). NCBI lineage: Bacteria > Bacillati > Bacillota > Clostridia > Eubacteriales > Oscillospiraceae > Ruminiclostridium > [Clostridium] cellulosi. The sequence continues at coordinate 1,090,259 of LM995447.1, read as the reverse complement.
TGTGTTTACATCGGCCATCTCACGGATCTTCTGAAGCGTGTTTTCCATTAGCGCCTGTATTGGATGTTCACTCATTTTGCATCCCCCTCTGACCAAATTTAATTGGATTTTTTATAAGCGTTAAAAGTATTTTCACAGTATTTGCCGCACCTGCCGTAATTAAAGCACCTATGCTTATACTTGCGGTTATTTCAAACACTATACTGCCGTCACCGTTAAAATTCGCGTTCACCAATATTTTCTTCTTTTTGATTTTTATTATTCTTTCTAACAACGAAATCACTGGGAAAACAACTGCACAGGCTTGTCCATATGTTATCGCGGTTTCAGCAGCATCGCCGCCCCCGATAACCAACTCAAGATTCAACTTGTCAATTCGGAATTTTTCTTTAAATTTCGATATTTGACCGATAAATTCGTCCCAAAATTGTCCGATAGTGTCTAAAAAGCTTCTAAGCTGTTCCAATGTTACCTTCTGTGGCTGTTCAGACTGTTTCTCCACAGCCTGTTTTTCATTGTCAGTTTGTCCTTCTTGAGGCTTTTTAGCATTGAATTTGAAAAACAGGTAGCGTATACTTACCTCTATCTTCTCAGAATAATAGGCATGAAATTTAATTCTTGACTTTAATATCAGAAAAATTACACCGGCTATGATAATCAAAACAATAACAAAGGTAGGCATTAATGCACCTTCTTTTGCACATACACAGTCTTTTATGACTCACTGGGTAAATCGACAGCCGGTTCTTCATCGACATCGATTCGAGGCAGGTCATTTAAAGATTTAAGACCAAAACATCTCAAAAAGTTCAGTGTTGTCCCATAAAGAATAGGCCTTCCGGGTACATCGAGGCGTCCGCGTTCTTCTATCAAGCCCTTTTCTACGAGTGAAGAAACTATGCGTGAGCTGTCAACCCCTCTTACCTGCTCAATATATCCTTTAGTTACGGGCTGATTGTAGGCAACAATAGCAAGCGTTTCCATCGCAGCCTGAGATAAAGGCATATTGCGTCTTTGGTTAACAGCATTGCGTATATAATGCGAATATTCAGGCTTTGTCGCCAGCTGATAGCTGTCGTCTAACTTTACGATTGAAACGCCATATTCTTTGCCTTCCCTTTCTTCCATCATAATCGAAAGTATTTTTTGAACTGTATTTTTATCCGTTTCAAGAGCTTGAGCTAATCTATCCAGTGATATCGGTTCCCCAGATGCAAAAAGCACAGCCTCAATTGCTGCCTTAACCTGCTTTATGTCCATAATTATGTCTCCTTAATACGGTGGCTTTTGAAGTGAACAGTTTTTTTATCATCATCGTCTATTACAATCTTTTTTGATTTTATAAGTTCCAGTATTGCGAGAAAAGTCGCCACTGCTTCAGAGCGATTTCTTGCATCGTCAAACATCGAATAGAAGTCTTTTTTGCCTTCTTTTATCAATCTTTTTATTACATGTATGATTCGGGATGCAACAGATACGATTTTCCTGCCCACTACACCTCTGAATTCATCTGCAGTAGGCGGCTTTCTGCTTTTTATGCGGTTTCCGAGCGCAATATACGCTTCCCGAAGAACATCCGCGTCGTGAAAACGGTTATATGTTTCATCCACATCGACCTGCATTGGGTCTCTGACAAATATGTCCATATGCAAATCGTGCTTACTTAAAGCCTCCGCCATAGCTTTGCAAGTCTTATACCCAATAAGGGTTGCTATAAATTCTTGTTTCTTGCTTTCATCTGGCTTTGGAAGGAGCATTGAAGATTTAATTTCAACAAGCCGGGAGGCCATTTCAAGAAAATCGCTTGTTATGTCGAGGTTCATTTCGCTCATACTGTGAAGATAGTCCATGTATTGGTCCAGCAATTCTGAAATCGGCACATCATATATATCCAGTTTGTTTTTTGAAATTAAATATAAAAGCGCATCCAGTGGACCTTCAAAAATTGGTATTTTAAAAGAAAGCTTTTCCATAATCTCTCCGTTTATACGTTACGAGCCTATGAATGTTCTGAAAATCAGGCCCGCAATTGACGATAAATTATTGTAAACATTGTTTACAAGTGTTGTGAGAGGATTTGTTATTATCGGTGTGAAAAGCAAGAAAAGAAGGATAATCTGAAAATACATGCCATAACGGTTAAAAAACTCACCAACACTGTCAGGCAAGAAAAATATCAGAATATTGGAACCATCCAAAGGAGGAACAGGAATCAAGTTGAATAGGCACAGGCCTATATTGATAAATGAAAAATAACTTAAAAATCTTAAAACTGTATATAATACAGCTTGGTTTATGTTAAAACTAAAAATCGCAAGTATATATTGCAGCACAATAGCTATAAACGCCAAAATCAGGTTAGCCAACGGTCCCGATAAGGCAGTAACAGCAATACCGCCCTTGCGATTTTTGAAGTTTCGGGGATCTATAGGAACGGGTTTTGCCCACCCGAACTGAAAAAGTAAAAGGCAAATTGTTCCGATGGGATCAAGGTGTTTTAATGGATTAAGCGACAGTCTGCCTAAGTTTTTGGCTGTTGGATCGCCTAATTTATATGCGGTATATGCATGTGCAATTTCATGCGCGGGCAGCGATATTATTAAAGCCAAAGAGATATATAGTATGCTTATTAGCTTGCCTTGCAAATAAGTTAACAAATTTCCCATTAACACACCTCCAAATATAAAAATTATAACAAACCTGCAAGTGTATTTCAAGTTTTTACAGTACAAAACTGGATATATTCACTGCTGTAATTCTAACATTTACTTTAACGAGTTTTAAAATAATTTTTTTATTCTTTCGTTCATTAAGTTGCCTTAGAAGTTTACTTCCACAATTTATTGTGCTAAAATAATACTTAATCCTAATGTATTATCTAATTATAGATTTTTTGGGGGAATAATTATTAACAGCAAAATTAAGGACGAGAATGTGGACTTTTTATTTAAAGCCATTCTGTCACTTAAAAGCATAGACGAATGCTATGATTTCTTTGATGACTTATGTACGGTATCAGAGATAAAAGCATTGTCCCAGCGTTTGCACGTCGCCAGAATGCTAAGGGCTCATCACGTCTACAGCGATATCGTACGAGAAACCGGTGCAAGCACTGCAACAATCAGCCGTGTTAACCGTTGTCTTAACTACGGCAGCGACGGTTATGGGAAAATTCTCGAAAGGCTTGAAAAAAACAACGAATGAAATCTTACAGCGTTTTTGCAAAATACTATGACGTGCTGATGAAAGACGTCGACTACAAATCACGGACCGACTACTTATGCGAAATTTTTAAGAAGCACAGCCTTTGTGGTAATTCCATTTTAGACCTCGGCTGCGGCACCGGCGCAATAACATTCGAGCTTGTCAAAAAGGGGTACGATGTGATCGGCGTCGACCAAAGCGAACAAATGCTGTCACAAGCCGCCGAAAAATCAAACGGTATTTCAAATAATCCGATTTTTATTTGTCAGGATATGCGTAATCTTGACCTTTATGGCACCGTTTCAGCCGCTGTCTGTGTGCTTGATGGCATAAATCATCTTACATCGGCAGCCTCCGTAAAAGCTGCTTTTTCAAGAATCGCATTATTTCTTGAAAAAGGCGGGCTTTTTGTTTTTGACCTCAATACCCCGTTTAAAATGGAAACAATACTCGGCAACAACGCATTTGTTTACGATTATGATGACATTTTCTGCGTATGGCAGAACTTCTACAACAAAAAGACAAGACTATGCAATTTTGAACTTACGTTTTTCGAGTATGACAGTGGACACTACAACAGATTCGACGAAAGTTTTTCAGAGCGTGCCTATACAACAAGACAGATTAAAAGCTGGCTTTTTGAAAGCGGATTGTCTCTCGAAGCCGTTTATGATGATTTAAGCTTTGACAATCCTAAGGACAACAGCGAACGTCTGATATATGTGGCGCGCAAAATTTAAAATGAGTTTGATTGGAGAATAACTATGAGCAAATTAATACGTGCAATTACATCCGACGGTGGAATAGTCGCATTTGGCATAGATTCAAAGTCAATTGTCAGCCGTGCTGAACAAATTCACAAAACCAGCGCCGTCATGACTGCGGCTCTCGGAAGGCTACTAACTGTTACTTCGATGATGGGTATAATGCTGAAAGGCAAAGATGATACTGTTACCGTCCGCATTCACGGCGATGGCCCTGCGGGGCATTTGATTGCGGTTTCTGACAGTAACGGCAATGTCCGCGGATACGCCGACAATCCGGTTGTTGAAATTCCGCTTAACCAGTATGGCAAGCTTGATGTTTCCGGCGCAGTCGGAAAAAATGGTACGGTGTTTGTTTCAAAAGACATGGGGTTGAAAGAACCATATAACGGGCAAACACCTCTTATTTCCGGAGAAATAGCCGAAGATATCACCCAATACTTTGCAGTAAGTGAGCAAATTCCAACCGTCTGCGCACTCGGCGTACTTGTTGATACCGATCTTTCTGTCAAAGCCGCCGGAGGATACATTATACAGCTTCTGCCCTTTGCAGATGATTCTATTATTGATAAGCTTGAAGATAATCTCAAAACCATACAACCTGTCTCTACTATGCTCAATGTGGGACATACGCCTGAGGATATTATTCGAAGTGTTCTCAAAGGCTTCGACGTTGAGATATTGGACGAAAATGAAGTTGAATATAAGTGTAACTGTTCTGCTGAACGTGTCGAACGGGCACTTAGAAGCCTAACGAAGGATGAGCTGCAGTCCATGATTAATGAACAAGGCGGCGCTGAAGCAAGGTGCCATTTTTGCGATAAAGTCTATACTTTTTCAAAGTCGGATTTGGAAGCAATTCTAAAAAGCAAAAATTAATCATGTAAAGGCTATATGCTTCACACATTCTTTGATTCAATTTAACATAAGCAATTTAAAACCCGAAAGCAAATAATACTTGCTTTCGGGTTTTTTTCTACTGCATTTGCTCTCTTTGCTTTAAAATTGATAATATTGTAATTATACGAAGAAAGTTATGGTAACGCAGTTATTTATTATGGGATTCGTTTTACTCAACTGCATAAATTATATATAATAAGCGACGTAGGCGTACATTTTTTAGATAAGTTACCTTAAACAAAACAGCCTTCACAGTTAGGCCTTATCCCTTTCCCCTAACGTGAAGCCTTGAAGCAAAATAGTTTGGTTAAAGGAGGCCACAATGAATAAGTTAAAAAAGTTAATTTCAACTACCATTGCGGCAGTTGCAGCCGTATCCATCATGTCAATCTCAGCATATGCTTACAGCAATACGGGTACAGTCAAAGTCAACACTTATCTTAACGTAAGATCTTATGCGTCCACAAGTGCAGCTATCATTGGAAAACTGTACAAGGGTTCTAAAGTATCGATTATTGGCGGTACATACGGCTGGTACAAGATATTATACAACGGAAAAACTGCTTGGGTTTCCAGCAGCTATATCACACTTCCTGAATCAAACGCAACAAGAATTTCGACAGTTATAAATACTGCTAAAAGTGCACTGGGTATCAAATATGTATGGGGCGGCGCGTCACCTTCAACCGGATTTGACTGCTCTGGACTTACAATGTACGCCTATGAAAAAGTCGGCGTGTTCCTTCCCCACCGGGCAGCAGACCAGGCGCAACTCGGAACCTGGGTTTCCAAATCAAACTTGAAGCAAGGTGATCTTGTTTTCTTTGATACCGATGGCGGTAACAACAATGTAACCCACGTTGGCATCTATATTGGAAATGGTAATTTTATTTCCGCAACCAGCGGCAATAAGCAAGTGACAATTTCGAGCCTTTCAAACAGCTACTGGGCAAAGGCATATATGGGTGCAAGGCGTTATATTCAGTAAAACTTAAAAGGCTTCTTCCACAACATTGGAAGAAGCCTTTTTTTATATTGTGAGTTTAACTTCACCGTTCATTGCCAGTTTAAGGCGGGACTCTACCTCTTCCCAATTAACTAGCTGCCACCATTTTTGTATATATTCATCCCGATGTGTTTTATAGTCGAGATAATACGCATGTTCCCAAACATCGAGAACAAGGATAGGTATTCCGCTCCACTGCGTCTTGTTCTGATGCTTTTCGGCTTGTAATATCTCAAGTCTGTGCCATGTCGGTTGCCATGTCAAAATGGCCCAGTAGGAACCTTCTATTTTATTGGCAGCATTTGAAAACTGTTCTTTGAATGCGTCAAAGCTTCCGAAGTAATTTATAATTTCGCTTAGTGTTATATTTCCCGGTTCCCCTCCTTTGCCGACAGGCGACATTACTGCCCAAAAAATACTGTGAAGGATATGCCCAGAACCATTGTATGCCAATTCATTTTCCCAATACTTTATAAGTTCAAAATTATTGTCTCGCCGAGCGTCGACGAGATTAAGCTCCGCTCTATTAAGTCCATCGACATAGTTTTTATGTAATATGTCGTGATGAATCCTTAACGAATCCGCGCTAATTATCGGTTCAAGAGCGTTATATGCATAAGGAAGAGGAGGCAACGTATGGCCTCCCGGTTCTATCAATCTTGTAAAATCCATTTCGTGTTCACCTTGTCAAAGAATAAAATGTCATACATCAAGAATATTTGCTAAATAAATATAGGCTGTATCTGCTTTCCCTCAAGAGCAGCTTTTACCGTAGGAAGAACAAGTTCAAAATTTGCTACGATTGAATTCGGTTTTTTATTAGGATCATCTTGTTTCATAGGTACGAAAAATATATTTTTAGTATTGAGAAGCTTCCCGATGTTTTGCGCAGCAGATGATAGAGCATCGTTCGTGGAAACTGCAATTACCAATGGTTTTCCGCCTCTTAAATGCGCTTTGGCAGCCATTGTAACCGGTGTATCGTTTATCCCGTTTGCAAGCTTGGCAATAGTATTTCCCGTCGCTGGAACTATCACAAGTATATCGAACATTGATTTGGGACCGATGGGTTCAGCATCAACTATTGTGTGAATTATATTGTGACCAGTGATATCTATTGCGCGGTTCCTAAAATCAATTGCGCGTCCAAACCTTGTATCAGTTTCATAAGCGGCATTTGACATAATCGGAATAACATCAAAACCTGCCTTAACCATCTTATCCATTTGAGCCATTGCCTTTGAAAACGTGCAGAAAGAGCCGGTTATAGCAAATCCGGCGGTAATCATCTTAAGCCCTCCTCAGCAATTATGTTGAGGATAGTATCTTTTATTATTGCGCCGGCTGTCAAGGGCGCAACCTTTCCAGGCAAGCTTAAAGCCCATACTGTTTTAATGCCTATTCTCCCTGCAATTTCAAAGTCAACTCCGCCGGGTTTTGATGCAAGGTCAACTACAAGACAATCCTTTTTTAATTTTGAAAGCACTTTTTCCGTTAGTACAACGCATGGTATGGTATTAAAAACTACGTCAAAGTTTGATACAGAATGTTCTAGTGCCGGAATACTTATAGCATTATACCCTAATGTTTTTATCCAAGCTAAATCGGCATACTTTCTGGCACAGGCAGTAACATTTGCCCCAAGTGCTTTGAGCCTGTCACAAAGTGTTTTTGCTACCCTCCCGAAACCGGTGACAAGGCAGTTCGCACCATGAATTGTTATAGGCAGCTCCTCCATTGCTATCTGGATAGCGCCCTCAGCCGTTGGGATGGTATTTAATACCTCTAATTCTTCACGCTTATAATAGTCAACAAGCTTTATGCCTGCTGATTTTGCTTGCTCGGTCAATGCATCGCCCAGTTTTCCCCCGACTACAATAGTCCCTTTGCCTGCCGCACCTATCACTTCGTCAACAGGTATAGGGGTCCTTGCAAACGGAGCATTTACCGTAACACCATCTATTGAATATGGTAGAGGCAAGACAACACATTCAGATTTATGTACAGCTTCTTCTGCACTTCGAAGCCGTATTACATCCTTAGATACTTCTATGTCTCTGTCAAAACCAGTTGCGTAAACATTGTATCCTTCAGAGGCAAGCAAGCCTGCAAGGTGTACCTGACGCAGATCGCCGCCTATCACCGAAAACGATTTGACAATATTATTAGCCATTTTTAATGACCCCCACAGGATAATCTTGCGTCTTTACTAAGGGTTTACACAATAAAGCACATAAGCAGATAATGCCTGTACTTTGTTGTTGTACGTCTGTAAAGATTTTCAATACTATCCTATGAAAATATTGCGTGTTTAGTGATAGGACAAAGTCAACTTAAAGTACGTTTTGCAAGTGTTAAGAGGGTCTTTTTGTCATTTAAAGATGGGTTAGAGATCACTATGTCAAGTAATGACCTCAAAATTCGGCCGCAGTCAGGTCCGCTTGCCACGCCGTTTTCAATAAGGTCGTTGCCGTTTATCGCCAACATTTTTTGAGTAAAAGGCTCACCGCGTTCAATTATCTCATTCAGTATACTTAATTGAGAAGATAAATCAATATTGTTAAGGGCACTGTATAGATTAAGGTATTCTGTAAAGAATTCCGGCGAGAAGTCATTTGCAAGCCGTTTCTTTATATCAACTGGAGTCATCGGAAGTTTTAACTTAAGTTCACTCAATAGCTTTAATACCTTATTTTTAGTATGGTTATCAAAATGCAGTTTTTCCAATATGGCTTTCACGTTGCGCGTTTTCAGCAGATAAAAAAACGCCGCCCATCGCGATGGGAGCGATAGTGGTGTTGACCTAAGACAATCATTAGCTGTATCTTGCAGATTTTCTTTGCTTTTTATACCGCAAAAATCTAATATGCCGTTTGCCACAATTTCAAAAGCAATCTGCGGATTATTACTTTCAAATATACGATTAAGCTCGTTTCTGATTCGCTCCGTGCTGATTTTCGCTGTAAGAAATGCCTTTTCCTTTGCTGCTTTCAATGTTCCGCAGTCAATTTCAAAACCGAGCTGTGCCGCAAAACGGAAAGCCCTGAGAATTCTCAGTGCATCTTCTTCAAAACGTTCACTGGGATTACCTACAGCACGAATTTTTTTATTTTTAATATCCAAACGTCCGCCAAAAGGGTCAATAAAACCGCGGCGCGGACTATACGCCATCGCATTGACAGTGAAGTCGCGCCGTGATAAATCGTTCTCGATATTACTACAAAAACTGACGCCGTCAGGACGCCTATGGTCGCTATAACTGCTTTCACTGCGGAAAGTCGTTACTTCCGCCTTTCCTTCATCGGTAATAACAGTCACAGTACCGTATTTAATTCCCGTAGGAACGGTTTTGGGAAATATACTTATTATGTCCTGCGGCAGCGCTGATGAAGCAATATCCCAGTCCGAAGGATTGCGTGAAAGCAACATGTCTCTGACACAGCCACCGACAAAATACGCTTCATAACCTGCGCTTTCTATCTTCTCGATAATCGATATAGCAAAAGCCGGAGGTTCAAACATTGTTATTTTTGCTCCCCAGACTCAATATAAAGTTCGCGATGTCTCTTGAAGCATTAGGTTTACCAATCAATCTGATATTTGCTTTCATATTTTCAAGCTTTTCAGGATACATAAATAGCTGATAAAGAGCTTCATCTACTGGAACTGTTTTCGTCGCATTGATGGCAAGCCCGTTGTTCAATAAAAATTCCACATTTCGCTCTTCCTGGCCGGGAATCGGGTTAATCATTACAATCGGCAGATTCTTAGCCAGTGCCTCACTTGTTGTAAGGCCGCCGGGTTTTGTAACAATGCAATCCGCTGCGTCCATCATTACGTCAATATTGTTGACAAAGCCGTAACAGTAAACCTTTTTTCTCGTTTTCATGTTTTTAATTCTTAGTCTCGCGTTATTATTATTGCCGCATACAGCAATTATCTGAAAATCGGCGTCAATACTATCAATTTGGGCGAGTACATTTGCTATATTGCCGTATCCCATACTTCCGCTCATTAAAAGGACCGTCAGTTTGTCGCGATCAATGCCAAGCATGTCTCTTGCTTCGGCTTTATCAATCTTTTTACTGAACTTTGGATTTACCGGAATGCCGAGGGGCAAAATCTTTTCCTTGCTTATTCCCCTCTTTACTGCCTGCATCGTAAGCATCTCACTGGCGATAACTATATAATCAACATACGGGACGTCTTCCCAAAACGGATGGATAGTATAATCTGTTACTATACCTATAATAGGAGCTTTAATCCAACCCCTTGCCTTCATGACATTGACAACCTGCGCTGAAAAAACATGCGTGCAGACAATTACATCTGGATTAAACTCATTATCAAAAAATTTTTTGAGTTTTAGCCCTAATATAAAATTGTCTACATTCATCGGTGAATAGAGGGATTCTCTTTTGGGCATCTTTTCAAAGGCTCTGTAAAACATACCGTATGCCTTTGGTAATTTGGATGTTGCCATTAGGTAGCCCCGGTCAATAATCTTATAACGGACGGGGTCTGTATATTCGTAGGTGTCAATGATTCGACATTCTACCCCTTCTGATTTAAGCATGTCATAAAGGGCTTTGGCTGTTGAGTGGTGGCCTTGTCCCGCCGTATTCGTAAGGAACAGAACTTTCACAATACTCCTCCACTATTTTTTTATTCTACTCACAGACAGCTAAATTGGTATTTTTTCCGGTTTCATTATTTTGTGTAATGAGTTTATAATCGAACCTTAAATCATTATAACATAATTTGCTTTTTTTTGAAACATAACAAAAGTAAAACGGCGGGAATAACCCGCCGCTATAAACAAAGGATGCTTATCAAATGAATTATTATGTTGTGCACCCGATTTTTTCAGAATTTTTATATGTTCTATCACTCAAACGTCATACTTTCAAATCATTATTAACATAATACACGCGGTTTACTTGCATTTATTTTTTATCTCTATAGAGTGCCTAACAAAACTGTTAGCTCAAAACAGTTTAAGCCTCTTTCTTTTGCTCTTCGGCAGCTGCTACTGCTTCTCTATATTTCTCGAGAACAACTGCTTCAAGCTGTGTTCTTGCTTCTGTTGAGATCGGATGGACAATATCCTGGAATCTCCCATCCTCTGAATGTCTGTTAGGCATTGCCACGAAAAGCCTTTCAACACCTTCGATAACCTTAAGGTCGTGAACTGCAAAATCACCATCAAGAATTATTGAAACGACTGCGCGGACCTTTCCCTCAGTGAAAATCTTTCTTATTTTTATATCCGTGATATTCATAGCTGAACCTCCTATTTTGTCTTATCCCAATTTCTCAAACGAACTGAAAAATGCAGTAAACCGTTACATAAAACTTAAATGTAACAATTGGTATTATGTTCCTTTGCACAAATATTATGCGTCTTATGTAAAAAAAGGTTTATTTTAAACACAGAAGGACGTATAATAAGTGTGCATGTTAAATGATTTGAAAGGAGTTATGACATAGTGATAATCGACCCTGATATATTAAGTAAAGTGAAAAGATTACATTTTGTAGGTATTGGCGGAGCTGGAATGTGTGCCTTAGCTGAAATAATGAATAGCAAAGGTTATCAATTAACCGGTTCCGACAATAACGAATCTGATAATCTTTCACGGATTAGGAAACTTGGAATACCCGTTACTATTGGGCATAAAGCTGAAAATATAGGCGACGCCGAGTTGGTTGTCCATACCGCTGCAGTTCACAGCGACAATGTTGAGCTTGTCTACGCCCGCTCTAAGGGAATACCTGTTATTGAACGAGCGGTACTATTAGGACTTATAGCTGATAAATTTAAAGATACTATAGCAGTTTCAGGAACACATGGCAAAACCACAACCTCTTGCATGCTTACTCAAATTCTACTTTATGCTGATTTTGACCCAACAGCTATAATCGGAGGAAAGCTCCCTCTCATCGGCGGAAACAGCCGCGTCGGCAAATCCGAATTGATGGTGTGCGAAGCCTGCGAATTCAATGATTCATTCCTACATCTTCACCCTGCGGTTTCTATTATTCTAAACATTGACAACGACCACCTTGAATATTTTAAAACTATTGAAAATCTAATTGCCCATTTTAATATTTTTGCTAATCAGACTTCACGAGCGATTATTTATAACGGCGATGATGAAAATACCATCAAAGCACTGGCTGACGTTAAGGCACAAAAAATATCATTTGGTCTTTCAGACAAATGTGATTTTAGGGCCGAAAACATAAAAATGGAGCCAGGCAGCCACCTCTATTTTGATATCGTTAATGCCGGTATAAAAATCGCCAGCATCAAACTTAAGATCCCAGGACGTCACAATGTACTTAACGCTCTTGCAGCCGCTGCAGCAGCTTATATTGCCGGCGCACCAGCCGAAGCTATAGAAAAGGGACTTAACGAATACTCAGGAGCCGGAAGGCGTTTTGAAATTCTCGGCAAAGTAAATGGAATAACTATTGCCGACGATTATGCGCATCATCCAGCGGAATTGGAAGCAACTCTTACAGCCGCAAAAGAAATGGGGTTCAAGCGAGTTTGGGCTGTGTTTCAACCGTTTACTTATTCAAGAACCGCCATGCTTATGGACGACTTTGCAAGAGTGCTGAGAATACCTGACCGGGTAGTCCTTGCTGAGATCATGGGATCACGCGAAAAGAATACTTACAATGTATATTCAAAGGATTTAGCCGCCAAAATACCAGGAAGTGTTTATCTCCCCGATTTTCAAAGCATTGCGGATTATATACTCAAAAATGCTTCAAGCGGCGACCTTGTGATAACTCTTGGATGTGGTGACATTTACAAAGCTGCAAAACTGATGCTCCACAAATAATAATTCATTGAATTTTGCATTATAAGGAACGGGAAACCGTTCCTTTCTTTTTTGCAAATGTCTGTTAGTAAATCGGTTTACTAAACAAAATACATGTATTAAATAATTATTTTATTTGCTATATTACAGAATTTTATTTACTGCGTATCAAATCTTTAACTACTTCTCCAGCAATTATTAGACCAGCGACTGATGGAACAAAGGATACACTGCCGGGAACCTGCCGCCTTTCGGTGCATTTTCGTGTTGTGCCTTCAGGGCACACACAATGATATTTGCAGCTTGTATGCTCTGTTTCAATTGGTTTTATCGGAGGTTCTTTTGAATAAACAACCTTCAGTGAATCTACTCCGCGCCGTTTTAGTTCATGCCTCATTACCTTTGCCAGTGGGCATACGCTTGTTTCATAGATATCGGCAACTTCAAATTTCGTTGGGTCAAGCTTATTGCCGGCACCCATACAACTGATTATAGGAATATTCCGTTTTTTTGCCTGCACTGCAAGATCCAGTTTAGAACTTACTGTATCAATGGCATCAACAATATAATCAATTTCACGACCTTCAAAAAACAGGTCAGCGTTTTTTTCAGAATAGAATTCCTTTATAACTTCAACTTTTGCATGGGGGTTGATTTCGAGAACCCTGTCTCGCATTATTTCAGCTTTGTATTTTCCGATTGTCTTCCTTGTCGCATGAATCTGTCTATTGATGTTAGTAAGGCATATTCTATCATCGTCAATCAGGATAAACGAACCTACCCCCGCTCTGGCCAATCCTTCAACAGTAAATGACCCAACTCCGCCGATACCAAATATAGCCACATTACTTAATTTTAATTTATTAATCGCCTCTTTGCCTAATAATAATTCTGTCCTCGAAAATTCGTCTGGCATTTAATTCACCTATTAATTTCAATCTATCTTGTATTATTTTATTTTGACCAGTCATTATTATATCATTATATTTTGATTTTTCATATAGTTTTTTTGCACATATTAGACAAATAATCATAAAATGTAATATAACCCGAGCCTTAATGCTCATCATAAAATAGATATAGCTGAACTTAAAATAAATATATATCTGATATAAACCAAGTTACTTTGGAGTGATATTTTTGGATAGTTCAGCGCAGCAAGGGCTTCAAATTACAATGCTCGCAAACACTATTGCAGTTGCATTAGCCAAAAACCTCACTCCAAATGAAATAAACATATTAGGAAATTTTATAACCCTTATAGGAACTGCACTTACTACTATTGCTGCGATTGAGCAATCAGCAAGTGGAAATTGTATGTCAGTAACCGCTACAGGCAGTACCGCCACAAATAACAATCAGAAAAATTCAGGAAAAACGGACAAGTGTAACGCTTGAACTGATTTATACGTAAACATCTGACATTCTTCCCTAATTTTCGACGCATATTATTATATCTCTTAACCAACCTGACTTCAACAACATTATTGAGAAGATTCGATTACAAATATATTTTATGATAAAATATATTTACGCATTAAATTAATAGAGACTGTGGTGGAATTATGAACTTTATCGGCAATTTCCTTTGGCTGATTTTCGGCGGGCTGATTCTCTCACTTTGTTGGTTCATAATCGGTTTGCTTTGGTGTATTACCATTATAGGAATTCCAGTAGGAATTCAGTGTTTTAAAATTGCTGAGCTTGCCTTGTGCCCCTTTGGCCGCACTGTCGAATATGGCGGCGGTGCTGTTTCTTTTCTTTTAAATATACTTTGGATCATCTTCGGAGGCCTTGAACTTGCCGTTACAGCTCTTATAATTGGAATTATCTTATCGATAACAATTGTAGGCATACCTTTCGGTATTCAATGTTTTAAACTCGCAAAATTATCACTTATGCCCTTTAGTGCTACTATCAAATAAAAACAGCAATGAAGTAATTTATACTTCATTGCTGTTTTTTTATTCATTCGCAGGATTGATTAAAATGTGAAAAATATATTGACAATTAGAGCACTTTTTACAACTCATAATACCGCGCTTTGGAGGTACATTAAATTCTGTCAATCAAAGTTGCGGAGGTACTTATGAGTGATAAAACAAGAAAATTTTTTAATAGATTAATCAAAATATCCGCTGCCACTATCGGGACTATAGCATTATCCGTTTTGTCAACGGGGCTAATTATTGCAAGGGAAATACCTGATAGTTTTTCAATTGTAGAAGGAGAAAAACTATCGTTTAATAATAAATTTCCGATAAAAGCTGAACTGACTGGTTCAAAGTATGTCCTTGCTAATAATATCAGCAAAGCCGGAAAACATTATTCTGATGAACTTATGTTTCTCGGCAGTGTTCCAATTAAAAATATTAAAGTTTCGGTAGTTAAACAAGTAAGCGTTGTACCAAGCGGAGAAACTTTCGGCGTAAAGTTCTATACAGCCGGTGTCGTAGTGGTTGGAATGACTGACGTTGACACTGCGGAAGGAGCAAAAAATCCTGCTTATGAAGCAGGCATTCGTAAAGGTGATGTGATTCTCGCAATTAACGGCAAATCAGTAACGTCAAACAGTGAAGTTTCCGCTTTGTTTTCAGCCAGCAATGGAAAATCTATAACTGTCAGCCTAAAACGCGGAAATGTGGGCTTTTCAGTTACATTTAAACCCGCTTTATCAGTTAGTACCAACTCATATAAAGCTGGACTTTGGGTCCGTGACAGCACCGCTGGAATCGGCACAATAACTTATTATAACCCTTCCAATTATTCATTCGCAGGCCTCGGACATGGTATTTGCGACGTTGACACAGGAAAAATCATGCCGTTGCTTACAGGAGACGTTGTCAAAGTAAATATGACCGGTATTGTAAAAGGCACCAGTGGTCAGCCGGGAGAACTCTTAGGTGTTCTTAGCGATACGGTTTGGGGTAACCTTTGTATGAACAACAAAACTGGTGTTTATGGTTTTTTGAATAGCGTCAATGTAGGTAAGCTGGTACCAGTCGCCATGAAACAAGAAGTAACCGAAGGGCCTGCCGAAATAATAGCGACAATAGATAACAGCGGTCCAAAAAAATACTCTGTAGAAATTGAAAAAATCCATTTTAATGATGATTCACCGACAAAAAACATGATTATCAAAGTTACAGATAAAAATCTTTTGAAAGCAACTGGAGGTATTGTCCAAGGAATGAGCGGATGTCCTATAATACAAAAAGGACGTTTAGTCGGTGCGGTAACCCATGTTTTTGTTAATGATCCCCAACGCGGTTATGGTATATTTGCAGAAAATATGATAAATTCATCCAAAGTACTTGAAAAAAGTCAACAAAAAGATGTATCATAAATATAAAAGTTTTATATGTTTATTAATATTTGCTATCCGCGGCGTTCTCTTATGAATTCGCCGCGAGTAGCAACAAATTATTTAAAACTATTTGTCGTTTTTTGATATATTATTTTATTATTTGTTGTAATATCAGATGTATTACAATTTTATTAAAAAATAATTTTTGTAGATTTACATAAATTCTCTATTTATTTTTTAACGAAATGTTGATTTTTTTATTTTTTTTCGAAAATATGTAAATAACTATTGCAATATTTTTCCAGTTATGGTAAATTATTGTTAGAATTTAAATATCTCAATGGAGGTTAATAAAATGGAAAACAAACTGAAGATTCTTGTGGCCGACAATAGCGTAGAAATCGGTCAAGTATGCGCGGCTACCTTGCGTTCTTACGGTATGAATGTCACAACAGCGTCGAAAGACGGACAGGAAGTTCTCGACGCTATCGCCAGGGAACAACCCGATGTTGTTCTTATGAATGCTTTTATGACACGGATTGACGCCATCGGTGTTTTAAACTCGATTAAATCAATGAACTTACCCAAAAAACCCATTATGATCGTTATGTCTACTTATAACAACGGTATTATAAGCTCACAGGTTATGGAAGCAGGTGCTTCGTATTTCATACCCATGCCATTTGACCATGACCTTTTGGCCGAAAGAATCAATCAACTCGCCGGCATTGTTTCGGAAGAAAAGAAGCCAATTGTCGGCTCAAATTCAATACAGGTAAACAACATGCAGGATATCGAATTAATTGTAACGAAAATATTCCATCAGATTGGTGTTCCAGCACATATAAAAGGATATCATTATTTAAGAGAAGCGATTATGCTTGCCATTCAGGATATAGATATAATCAACTCGATTACCAAGCAGCTCTATCCCACAGTGGCTAAAAAGTATCAGACTACATCTTCGCGCGTTGAACGCGCCATCCGCCATGCAATAGAGGTTGCTTGGGACAGAGGCGATGTTGATACTCTTAACTCTTATTTTGGATATACAATCCATAACAGCCGCGGCAAACCAACAAACAGCGAATTTATAGCAATGATTGCCGACAAGCTTAGATTACAGCTTCACATAAGCTGACACCAAGACCGGTTTCGGCTGGCGGTTTAGGGGACGCTAAGCCGAAACCGGAGCAATTAAATATGTCTAATTATTTATATTATACTGCTTTTTACCATAAATTTCAACCATGATATTCCATATTACATGTTTGCCGTACTAAAAGTATTATAATGCACAAACTCTTCACACAATTCGCGGAAAGTCCGTAAATTGTGTGAAGAGTTTTTATTATCATATGTCAGCTATTAAAAAGCACTTCAAGCCACTCATGGCAAAGCTGAAACCAATTAGAAACGTGTGGTATATTTTGCTCATCGAATTTTGAAGTAACCTTATTGCATAATGATAATCCATGCCCGCCGTTCTGGAAGATATGGAGTTCAAACGGTATATTTTTCTTGCGCAAAGCATTAGCGAAAAGCAGAGCATTTTCGCAAGGCACACAGTCATCTTCAAAAGTATGCCAGATAAAAGCAGGCGGCGTATTTTCACTAACTTGTAATTCAAGAGACATTTTTTCAACTAATTCTTTTGGAGCATTTTTGCCCAGTAGGCAATTCATTGAACCCTGATGTGTATATTCCCCTGAAGTAATTACTGGATAACCGAGTATCATAGCATTCGGTTTGTTGCTGCATTTTTCTATGCCCAGTGTATCACTGATAAATTCTTCATTCCAAAATACTCCGAGACTTGCAGCAAGATGACCTCCTGCGGAAAATCCGCATACTGCGATTTTTTGAGGGTCGGCATGGAAAATCTCCGCTTTGTTTCTGATTAACGCCATTGATGCGGACACTTCAAGCAGGGCTTGCGGGTATCGCACAGGGGCAACAGAGTAATTTAACACAAATGCATTATAACCTAATGCGTTAAATGCAAGGGCAATCGGCTCGGCTTCTCGGAATGAGCAAAACTCGTATGAACCTCCGGGACAAATAAGTATGGATATGCGCTTTGAGGTTTTATCTATCTCCGGTGAAACATCTGGGCAATATGCCGTAAGGGTAGGCTCTCTGTACGCTGCCCAACACTCGTTTGCCTTCCCTACGGACTCTATATGCTTTCTGCGGGCTTCTGAAAGCGATTCTAAACTTTCTTTTGCCAATTCGGGAAATAATTCTCTGAGTTTAAAAACTTTATGCAGCATATTAATTACGGCTCCTTTTTACGTTACTTGAGTGATAGAGCGTCAAGGTCATATCTATCATTGAATGTTACACTATTATCTTTACCTTTGCAATAGATTTGTTATTATTGCAGTTGTGTGTTGAAAAAGCCGCCCGATATAAAATCGGACGGCTTTTTCATTGAAATGTGGTGAGAGCATGCTGATTTAATAAAACCTTTGAGTTTTGACACAAACGACAAATCTTGCTGCAATCTATAGGATGTCAGTTTAACAGATCATTTTAAAGTCTCTGCAAAACTTTGACCGAACTCTCTCGCCTTTTGAAGAACTTCGTTTGTCGGTACAAATTGGCAAGTGAAGTTCTGATCAAACACCTTAAACTTAAGCGATTTCAATCTCTCAGTAATCATTGGAACCGCTTCACCGCTCCATCCAAAAGAACCAAACACCGCACATGGTTTACCCTTTGAATTTATTGCGTCAATAGATGCTGTGAGAACCCATATTGGTCTTACCGCATCTCTGTTTATTGTCGGCGATCCAATCAGGAACGCGTCACAATTGTTAATCAATTTAGCGCAAGTATCAAAATCAGCTTCGTTGAGATCATAGGTTTCAACATCAGCTGTTTTTTCAACGTCTTTTATACCCTCTTTGATACTCTGCGCCAATTTTTCAGTATTTCCATATGCGCTGCAGTAGAATATAGGAATTAGCTTATTGTCTCTCTTTTCCGGTGTGCTCCATTTTAGATAGTATTCTTTTGCCTTCTCAAGGAAACCGTTCTTTTGTAAAATTGGGCCGTGGCTGGTGCAGACATATTCAGCATCTAAAGCAGATAATTTTTCAAGGCCGCTTAAAACATACGGCTTAAACGGCGAAAAGATTGCTTCGTAATACAATTTAAAAGCGTCAAGAAAGCGTTTTGGATATTTGACGAAGCTGTCGAACATACCCGGTTCGCAATAATGGCAGCCCAAAAAGTCGCATGTGAATACTACTTTGTCGTTTTCAAGCCAGGTAAAAATTGAATCTGGCCAGTGTAAAAACGGAGCACTGATGAACTTGAGTACCTTGCCTCCGCCAAGGTCGAGTGTATCACCGTCTTTAACGGATATTACTTCAATATCCTTCTTTCCGGTGATATGTTTGAGATAGATGCTGCCTGCCTTTGAAGTGATTATTTTGATATCCGGTACAGCTTCAATCAATTTTACAAGTGAACCAGAATGATCAGGCTCATTATGATTCATGATGACATAGTCTATAGATGACAGTTCAGCCACGCTTTTGATATTATCGATATACTCTTCGAAAAATTTGCTGTGAACAGTTTCAATGAGTGCAGTTTTTTCGCCTTTTACAAGATACGAGTTGTACGATGTGCCATAGTCTGTTCGCATAATAACATCAAATATACGCATGTTAGGATTGAGCACACCTACCGAATAAATTCCATCTTTTATTTTAATAGCAGACAACATCAATCTCCCCTGTCTTTAATTTTTTTATTGCTCCTCAAACATGTCTTTCCCTACTCCGCACATAGGGCAGATAAAGTCATCAGGCAGGTCTTCGAATTTTGTTCCTGGTGCGATTCCCTGATCAGGAAGGCCCTTCGCTTCAATCATACACAAAACCACATACAGAGCAAACATATTTTTTCATAAAATCAACTCCTTAAATTTGCTAATTTAATTATACTATTATGGTATACTTCTGTAAAGGTGCAAAATGATATTTTCTTAAATTTTTTTTACTTATTACTGCTTTTTTAAGAGTAAATTGTATCCTATTCCGATTTTTTGCATAATTTTGTTAAGCCATGGTGAAAGAAGTTTTAACCCCTTAAAGTGTTGAAATCAATCTTATATAAGATTATAATATTAACGAATTTATATTAATATATAGTATGGGTGGATATAATGTTTAATATTACACAGGCATACGACCTGACAAGTTCTGTCCGTTATATGGAAATCGAAGCGCCATATGTTGCAAAAAAGATAAAGCCCGGACAATTTATCATTTTGAGAATCAATAGTTCTGGTGAGCGGGTACCCTTTACTGTTGCTGAGGCAAATCCTGAAAAAGGAACAGTCGTTATTATATTTCAGCAAGTTGGCAAAACAACAAAAGAGCTTGCAAAACTGAAAGCCGGCGACAAGATACAGGATTTCGTCGGCCCGCTTGGAATGCCTACACAGCTTGATAATATAAAGAAGGCTGCTGTCGTAGGCGGCGGTCTCGGGTGTGCTATTGCGTACCCACTTGCAAAAAGTCTTTTCAACTCTAAAGCACAGGTTGATATAATAGCAGGATTCAGGTCACGTGATTTTGTAATCCTTGAAAATGAATTAAAAGCTGTTTCACAACACCTTTATATCTGCACAGATGACGGTTCCTATGGCGAAAAGGGGCTTGTCACAAATGTCCTCGAACGTTTGATAAAAGAAGGGGCCAATTATGACTGCGTAATCGCAATCGGTCCTCTTATTATGATGAAATTTGTTTCTGAACTTACAAGACCATATGGAATAAAAACTATTGTCAGTATGAACCCAATTATGATAGATGGCACCGGAATGTGCGGGTGCTGCAGGGTAACTGTCGGAGGCGAAACTAAATTTGCCTGTGTCGATGGACCTGATTTTGATGGACATAAGGTTGATTTTGATAGCGCGATGAAACGGCTTGCAACATATAAGAAGCAGGAACGTGAATCGCTTGATCATTACTGCAAAATGCTTGAAGCAGCGGATAATATAAAATAACTCTTGAGAACCTTAATAAAAGTATTTCAGTCATTTATTGAAATATGTTTAATATAGGGAGAAAAGAAATGCCAAACATGATTATGAATAAGACTCCAATGCCGGAGCAGGAACCATCTGTTAGAATACATAATTTTAAAGAAGTTGCTCTTGGATATACTGAAAAAATGGCGCGCGAAGAAGCGCAGAGATGCTTAAATTGCAAGAACAGACCATGTGTTAGCGGCTGCCCTGTTAACGTCCAAATACCTGATTTTATAAAACTTATTGCGGATGGGAAATTTATTGACGCTTACTCAAAAATAATTGAGACAAATTCCCTTCCTGCAGTATGCGGCCGCGTATGCCCGCAGGAAAGCCAGTGCGAATCAAAATGCGTCCGCGGTATAAAAGGCGAACCTGTGGCAATTGGCCGTCTTGAGAGATTTGCGGCAGACTACGCTGCAGACAAATCCGAAGAAAAGATTGAAAAGCCCAAGAGCAACGGCCATAAGGTCGCCGTAATTGGTGCAGGCCCTGCTGGACTTACATGTGCCGGAGACCTAGTAAAGCTTGGATATGAAGTCACTGTTTTTGAAGCGTTTCATACCGCAGGCGGAGTGCTTATGTACGGTATCCCTGAATTCAGGCTTCCAAAGTCTATTGTTGAACGAGAGATATCGAAGCTTGAGGCTCAGGGTGTTAAAATCCTTACCAACATGGTTCTTGGGAAAGTCTTTACTATAGACGAGCTTCTTGGAGAAATGGGTTTTGAGGCTGTATTTATAGGTTCCGGCGCAGGACTCCCACAATTTATGAACATTGAGGGAGAAAATCATATCGGTGTATATTCAGCCAATGAATTCCTCACGCGTATAAACCTGATGAAAGCTTATAGAGACGATTATGATACGCCGATTAGAATATCAAAGAAGACGGCTGTAATCGGCGGCGGAAATGTCGCAATGGACGCGGCACGCAGCGCTAAACGTCTTGGCGCTGAGGATGTCTATATTGTATACCGCCGTTCAATGAATGAACTCCCGGCTCGTGCTGAGGAAGTACATCATGCAAAAGAGGAAGGCATTGAATTCAAGCTTCTTTGCTCCCCTGTTCGTATTATTGGCAATGATAATGGCGAAGTAACAGCTATTGAATGCATAAAAATGGAGCTTGGTGAGCCTGATGCTTCTGGCCGTCGCAGGCCAGTGCCAATTGAAGGTTCAAACTTTACTATTGATGTCGACAGCGTTATCATTGCTATCGGCACAACGCCGAACCCCCTTCTCCTCCGTTCTACTCCTGGCCTTGAGGCAAATAGCCGCGGTTGTCTGAAAGTTGACGAGAACCTTATGACAACACGTGAAGGCGTTTTTGCCGGCGGTGACGCTGTTACAGGTGCAGCCACTGTTATCCTCGCCATGGGTGCAGGTAAACAGGCGGCTCATTCAATTGATGAATACATTAAGAGAAAGGCAGCGGAACGCAAATAAGAATATGACCTTTGAAATAATGTCTGATGGCGCGGTTGCACAGATCGACTCGAAAGGTGCTGAATTAATATCACTCAAAGATATATTCGGAACAGAGTATATCTGGCAGGGTGATGAAAAGTACTGGAATCGGCACTCCCCTATTCTCTTCCCTATTATAGGTGAGCAAAAAAACGGCCAGTACGAGTACAACGGCAAGATTTATTCAATAAGCAGGCATGGTTTTGCCCGTGATATGGAATTTAAGGTTATTAATCATACAAGAGACCGTATTATTCTTGCGCTCTCTTTTGATGAAAATACATTAAAGAAGTATCCCTTTAATTTTCGCCTGCAAGTTACTTTTTCACTGGAAAGCGCTGTGTTACACGTAGAATATCTCGTTCAAAACATCGGCGATTCCGAAATGTTTTTCTGTATCGGCGGCCATACCGGATATAATGTCCCCCTCATGCCTGACGAAAAATTTGAGGATTACTATGTCAAATTCGAAAAGCATGAGAATTTCAATCGCATGCTTTTAAATGAAAACGGCCTTTATTCCGGCAAAACACGTCATTTTCTTGACGGTGACAGTTTTCAGCTAAATCATTCTATTTTTGACGATGACGCTGTTGTCCCAGACAAACTCAATTCAAAGTCCGTAAGCCTTGTGAGCCGGAAAACTGGAAGAGGTGTAACGGTAGAATTTCCGGATTTCGATAACCTCGCCATTTGGTCTCCCAAAGGTGACGCCCCATTTGTTTGTCTCGAACCATGGAACGGCCAGGCGTCCAACGAATCAGACGATATTAATCTTTGCAGCAAAAAAGGTATTATAGAACTCAAAGCAGGTGGGTTTTACAGCGCCTGCCATACAATAACACTTTTATAACTTTTAAATCTATACGCTTATACATAAAATTCGAATGGCCATGTTGTTTTGCCTTGACAATATGTCTTTTTTAGTGTATTATGTATAAGCGTCACTTGCCTCTGTAGCTCAGTCGGTAGAGCAGGGGACTGAAAATCCCCGTGTCGGTGGTTCGATTCCGCCCGGAGGCACCAAATTGCGGCGCCATAGCCAAGCGGTAAGGCCAAGGTCTGCAAAACCTTTATTCCCCGGTTCGATTCCGGGTGGCGCCTCCAACTCATCCTTCCGGCTGTCATAAGCCGGTTTTTTATTTCTCTGTATTTAACACTTATGTGTACCCGCAATTACTGCTTATCCTCAACCGATAAATGCATCGATAATTATTTCCCAAGAAATAAACTTTGCCGCGTTCACACGACTATTTGGAAGCTTCAAGACTTGAATTGATCAAAAATACAGTATTCAATGATTTTGCAGTCTAATTATACAAAAAAGCCATCGGTATTCAAACCGATGGCTTAAATTATGTTTAGATGCTAATTGTATGGGCAATCTCGTAAAGTTTGGTCTCAAAGGGCTTTTTCATTTTAAGAGCTTCATGTATATCATAATCGACGATCTTATTATCTTTAACCGCGATAACCCTGTTACCTATACCTTTTGAAAGCAATTCAACCGCATAATAACCCATTTCAGAAGCCATTAAGCGATCCTGTACCGTTGGTGAACCACCGCGCTGGACATGGCCAAGAATTGTCGGCCTTGATTCAATACCGGTCTTTTCTTCAATGAGTTTTGCAATTTCATCGACTCTTCCGATACCCTCTGCAACAATTATAATGAAATGCTTTTTGCCGGTCCTATGGATTCTTTGCAGTTTAGGTATAACTTCTTTCTCTATGTCAACTTTTACTTCAGGTACAAGAATACAAGTGGCACCAACAGCAATACCAGCGTGAAGAGCAATGTAACCAGCATGCCTACCCATAACTTCAACAACACTGCAACGGTCATGTGACTCAGTTGTATCGCGCAGTTTGTCTACCATTTGCATAACTGTGTTAATGGCGGTATCAAAACCAATAGTGCTTTCGCTTGAGGAAACATCATTATCTATTGTACCCGGAATACCAACGCAAGGTATGCCACGTTCCGACAAATCCGAAGCACCTCTAAATGAACCGTCACCGCCGATGACGGCTATACCCTCAATACCCATCTCTTTGCAGACAGAAACTGCTTTCTGCAATCCTTCCTCGGTTTTGAATTCGGGGCTGCGGGCCGTATAAAGTACAGTTCCTCCGCGATGAATAATATCTGATACACTCCGAAGGTTCATTTCTATCATATCGCCGTTAATAAGTCCATTATAACCACGGCGGATACCGATAACACGCATGCCTTTTGCTATACCTGTTCTTACGACTGCCCTAATTGCCGCGTTCATACCAGGCGAATCGCCGCCACTTGTTAAAACGCCGATTGTCTTAACTTTATTCATTTCTGTTCCTCCAAGCTTGCGATACTAATACATACTTACATTATACATAGATTTAATAAAGTGTCAATACCCGTTCCGGATTAAAATGGTATGTGCCAATTGTGCTTCAGTTTCTGGAACAAGTATTTCAAAATAACCGTCATCATCACCGTTGCCAACCGGCTTTACCCTGACAGCAAGTGAAGCTTCCCTTAATATCTCCTGAACTTTCAAGACCTGCTCTTTAGTTTGGGCCATATATATAACTGTCCACATAATTACACCTCGTCCAAAATGTATTCAGTTGTCATTCTGTCACTTGAGCAACTAAACGATCCAACAAATAATATTATTTCAATAAGCCCAAAATTATATTGGTTCATGCAAACATGATACCTCCGTTTAATTTACTACTTGGACGTAGGAGCTGCCTAAAATATTTTTTAATTCATTCAAAAGGACATCATTCATTGAAACCCAAAGTTTTCTCGGAGCACGTAATAATTTCTTTTTGTCACGGCAGTAAACATAGAGCGGGAAATCGCCGTCAAACACTTCAATTACCCTTATAGCTCTGGTATACTCTTCACATTCAAAAGCCGGCACACTTATATAAAGCCCGGCTTTTTTATTTTTACTGTTTTGCTTCTCTGGAGCAGTCCCTAAATTCTGTAAATCAGGCTTTGTCACAGAGTCACATAAAATTTTCGGTGCTTCCTCTTCCCGGATACTAATGCGTCCGGAAATAACTACAATCTCATCAACAGCTATTAAGTTTCTGAATGTTTCAAGTGTTTTAGGAAATACCAGACATTCTATCTGTCCGCTTCCATCGTCGAGTGTTATAAAGGCCATTGTACTATCTGTTTTTGTAGTCTTCAATTGTTTGGCTGAAATTATACCTATCAGTTGAACTTTTGAGCCGTCTTTAAAGCGTTGGTTGTCGCTTAATACTTCCCTGATATGCGGTATTCCGGCACGATTTATAAACTCTTTATATTCAGCAAGAGGATGTCCTGTGAGGTAAAATCCGATTACTTCTTTTTCTTGATTTAAGAGTTCGCGGCGTGGGAATTCATCCGCGTCCGGTATTTCCTCGGAATTAATATTATTATCGGCAAAGAAACTTACTTGTCCAGAAAGATTGATCTTTTCCTGTTCTTCAAGCTGGGAGATTATCTTACTGGAAGCAAGCAACAGTTGCCTTCTTTTATACCCGAAACTATCAAATGCTCCGCATTTAATCAGGCTTTCAAGGGTACGCTTATTCATATCCTGCCCTATCATTCTGGAACAGAAATCTCGGAAGGAAGTAAATTTTCCGTTTGTCTTTCTTTCGTCAAGCAGTGACTTAATAAATCCGCGCCCTAAGTTCTTAACTGCAAGCAGTCCAAAACGTATGTTATTGCCGCTTACTGTAAAGCCTTCCCCACTCTCATTTATATCCGGTGGGAGTATTCCAATGCCGAGCTTTTGACATTCTCCGATATATTCTGAAACCTTGTCTGTGTTGTCAAGAATGCTCGTCAAGAGGGCAGCCATATATTCTTTAGGATAATGGCATTTTAGATAGGCTGTTTGATAAGCCACAATAGCATATGCTGCAGCATGGGACTTATTGAATGCGTACGAAGCAAAGGAGGCCATTTCATCAAAAATCGCATTGGCTATCTCTTCACTGACGCCGTTTCTGATAGCGCCTACACATTCAAAACTGCCGTCTTCACGCCGTTTTCCGTAGATAAAATTCTCCCGTTCTTTCTGCATTACGTCAGTCTTCTTTTTCGCCATTGCGCGGCGAACAAGGTCAGCCCTGCCATATGAATAACCGGCAAGTTTTCTGACGATTTCCATAACCTGTTCCTGATAGACGATGCAGCCATATGTGACTTCGAGTATATCTTTTAACAGCGGATGTTTGTATGTGATTTTTTCGGGGTGATGCCGGTTTTCGATATACCGCGGAATGGATTCCATCGGCCCCGGGCGATAAAGCGAGATAACGGCAATAAGGTCTTCAATGCTCTCAGGTTTTAAGCTGACAAGCACCTGTTTCATGCCGGCTGATTCAAACTGAAAGACACCTTCGGTTTTGCCAAGCGAAAGCATTTCGAATACTTCTTTGTCATCAAGAGGAATTTTGTCAATGCTGAAATCCGGCTGATACTTCTCTTTTATCATATCCTCGGCGTAGCGTATTACAGTCAGGTTGCGCAGACCCAAGAAATCCATTTTTAGTAGGCCAAGCTCTTCAAGATTGGTCATCGTGTACTGCGTAACGATTGATTCATCGTTCTTTTGAAGCGGAACATATGTATCAACCGGGTCTCTTGTAATAACTACGCCCGCAGCGTGCATAGAGGCATGCCTCGGCATGCCTTCAAGTCCACGTGCAACATCTATGAGTTTCCTTATCCGCTCGTCGCTGTCATACAATGACTTTAATTCCGGCGACATCGAAAGTGCCTTATCTATTGTAATGTTAAGTTCGGACGGAATGAGTTTTGCGACCTTATCTGTTTCTGCATATGAAAAATTCATGACGCGCCCGACGTCCCTTATGGCAGCCCTTGCTGCCATAGTTCCAAACGTAATTATCTGCGAAACATGGTCGCTTCCGTATTTTCTTACAACATAATTTATTACTTCCTGCCTGCGGACATAACAGAAATCTATATCAAAGTCAGGCATGCTGACGCGTTCCGGATTCAGGAAGCGCTCAAAAAGCAAATTGTATTTTATCGGGTCGATACCTGTAATCCCAATACAGTAAGCGCAAAGGCTACCCGCGCCTGAACCTCTGCCAGGCCCGACAGGTATTCCCACGCTTTTAGCATACCGAACAAAATCCTGCACAATGAGATAGTAATCTACATATCCCATGCGGTTTATGGTCTCAAGCTCATACTCCAATCGTTTAACAATCTTTTCATCCGGATTCTCGCCATATTTCTCTTTAAGGCCCTTTATGCACATATTCCGGAAGTATTCATAATGGCTCTGATTGCCCGGTACCTCAAAATGCGGCAAGATCGTTTTTCCGAACGTGAACTCAATATTGCATTTTTCTGCAATCTTTACCGTATTTTCTATCGCCTCAGGATATTCCGGAAAAAGCGAGGCCATCTCGTCCCCGGATTTCATGTAAAATTCTTCGGTCGGGAAACCAACACCGTTAGGATCATCGACAGTTTTATTTGTTTGTATACATAAAAGCACGCGCTGAAGGTATGCGTCCTCTTTTTTTAGATAGTGGACATCGTTTGTTGCAACAAGCGGTATGCCTGTCTCGCGTGAAATCCTTACAATCTGAGGATTTATGGCTTTTTGCTCAGGAATGCCATGATCTTGGAGTTCAAGATAATAATTTCCCTCTCCGAACAGACTATTGTAAGCAAGTGCTTTTTGCTTTGCACCTTCATAATCGTTGGCAAGCAAAAGTCGTGGAATTTCTCCAGACAGGCACGCAGAAAGTGCAATAAGTCCCTTATTATACTTCGTCAACAGCTCCCAGTCTACGCGCGGCTTGCCGTAAAAACCGTCTATCCATGCCGTAGAAACAAGTTTTACAAGATTATGATAGCCCTCCATGTCTTTGCAGAGCAAAACAAGGTGTCCGTGCTCAGAATCGGGGTGATACATCCTGTCATGCCTTGTACGTGCGGCAGTATATACCTCGCAGCCGATAATTGGTTTTATGCCCTCTTTTTTTGCCAGCTTATAAAAATCAATAGCGGCATACATGACGCCATGATCTGTTATCGCTACAGACTTTTGACCAAGTTCCTTAGCTCTACTGATTATACCGTTAATGCGGCAGGCTCCATCAAGAAGACTATATTCACTGTGCAAATGAAGGTGCACAAAATCCTGCATAGTAAAAACTGCATTCCTTTCTTTTTAACCACTAAACAGTATAACTACTTAATCTGATTCGCCAGTTTAATGATGCGCTGAAGCCTGTGATTAACACCAGAGCGGCTTATACCTGAAATCTTTGCGAGCACACTGAGGGACGCATCAGGATTTTCAATGCGGATTTTGGCTATTTCACGAAGTTCAGGCGGAATACTATTGCTGTCTTTTGCCGACATAAGCTTTTTTATAGCTTCTATTTGACGCGCGGACGCTTCAACCGTTTTGCCGATGTTTGCAGTCTCACAGTTAGTCACACGATTTACCTTATTGCGTAAATCTTTATAGACCTTTATATTCATAAGCTCCAGAGAGCAGCGAACTGCTCCCATCATTGTCAGAATATCTTCAATCTGTTCGCTGTCCTTCAAGTAAACGACAAGATTACCTTTGCGGACAATAGTCTTTGGTTCAAAATCAAGTTCTGACAAATAATCCGAAAGGTCTTTTCCAAGACGTATATGAGGCGAAACAAACTCAAGGTGATAATCCTTGCCCGGGTCAACGATAGACCCGCAAGAAAGGAATACACCCCGCAAAAAAGCTGAATTGCAGCACTCATTTTCAATATTTGAGCGGTTTATTCTGAGCGTTACGTTTTTCTCGGAATGGCCGAACTCATCAAACAGTCTGTCTATATCTTTTTCATTTTCAACTGATATGCAGTCAGCAATTCGGCCGTCACTGCGTTTTGAGGTTTTTTGACGCAGTTTTATCCCGAACATGTCCGAAAGCAGTTTTGACATTGTATTAGCAACATCAGGATGTTCTGTTAGAACTGTGATACCGTATTTCGAAAAATGTCGGCCGAAAAGTAAAAAACCATATGCTTCAGCTTTTTTGCAGCATTTTTCGTTCATCTCGACCGCACATAGCTCTGATTTAACTTTGTACGCGAAAGTCAATTTGTTCCTCCAAAATAAGCCATCGCATATAGAAACAACTGAATAATAAAAACTACTATTCCCTTTTAGACAGTATCCATAATCAGTTCTTTCTGCGATGGCATAATTTATATTTTATACTCTCTATTTACTACGGCTTCTGTATATCCCTATGATTTACTGCCGCTCTTATATCCTTTTCAAGTAAATGTTTATATAACGCTTCAGCTATAGCAACCGACCTGTGTTTTCCGCCTGTGCAACCTATTCCAACCACAAGCTGACTCTTGCCTTCTTCCGCGTACAACGGTAGCAAGTAATCAATCATATCGAAAAGCTTTGCCACAAACCCACGCGTCTTCTCTGATGCAAACACATAATCACGCACAGGCTCGTCGAGCCCCGTCAGCCTTTTTAAACTTTCAATATAAAACGGATTTGGAAAACACCGTACGTCAAAAATCAGATCGCCTTCCGGCGGAATTCCATACTTAAATCCAAAGGACATGCAGTTTACGATAAGCCCGGTCCTCTTATCACCCATAAACAAAACCGTTATGCGCTGCTTTAATTGTGCAGGCGACAGGTTTGTCGTATCTATGATATAGTCTGCCCTTTCACGGGCTGGGCGCAGTAGTTCCCTTTCCTGTTCGAGCGCCTCTTCGATTGACATTCCCGCTTCCGAAAGTGGATGTTTTCGCCTGGTCTCTTTAAAACGCCGAATTATAACTGAATTGTCAGCGTCGATAAACATTATTTTATATTCACAGCCTTGCTTTTTCAGCTCTTCAAGGCCGTCAAAAAGGCTGTTAAAAAGTGCTCCTCCGCGAACATCGGTAACAATTGCAATATTCTTTATCTTTCCCTGTGTATTTACGCAAAGTTCCGCAAATTTCGGGATTAATGCCGGCGGCATATTATCCACACAATAAAATCCTATATCTTCAAGTGCGTTTACAGCCCTCGTCTTACCGGCACCAGAAACACCTGTGACAATGACAAAAGCCATCGTCGTTTTCCTCCATTCTTCAGCAGCGATTACTTCTCGCCAACTGTTTTGATTTCACATTCAAGCATCACGCCGGCCTTTTTTAACACCTCATTCTGAATCTCTTCTATTAGTTTCAATACGTCTTCGCATGTCGCTCCACCGGTGTTTACTATAAA
This sequence comes from [Clostridium] cellulosi, assembly GCA_000953215.1. Lineage (NCBI taxonomy): Bacteria > Bacillati > Bacillota > Clostridia > Eubacteriales > Oscillospiraceae > Ruminiclostridium > [Clostridium] cellulosi. The sequence continues at coordinate 1,059,445 of LM995447.1, read as the reverse complement.
TCCTGCATGTTTTTCGCTTACTACTGCGCCGCCTACGCGGTACCCTTTCAACCCGCAGCTTTCAATAAGCGTCCCGGCATAATATCCAACAGGCCTTTTAAAAACACTGCCTGCACTGGGATATTCAAGCGGTTGCTTTGTTCTGCGCCGGTTCATAAGCTCGCTCATTTTTGCCTCAATTTCTTTTTTGTCACCGCGGCTGAGCTTAAATTCTGCGCTCAAGATTATATAGTCTTTTCCGGTATAAGCGCTCTTGCGATATCCGAAATCCAGTTCTGTATTTTCAAATTTTCCGATCTTTCCGTTTTGAATATGCGTGGATGCTGTTACAACGTCTTTCATCTCACCGCCGTAGGCACCTGCATTCATGTAAACAGCGCCTCCGACGCTACCTGGAATGCCATATGCAAATTCGAGTCCTGTAAGACAGTTGTCTTTTGCTGTCTCACAAAGACTGCGCAGCGGCACACCCGCAGAACATATTATTTTCTCTCCGTCACATATAATTTTTCCTCTGCCGAGTCTGAGAACGACGCCACGTATCCCTTTATCAGATACAAGAAGATTGCTTCCATTGCCGATAACAAACAATGGAATATCATTCTCATTGCAGAATTGTGCTATCTCCTTAATTGTATTTTCCCCTGAAGCTGTGATAAATAAATCTGCCGGACCGCCTATTTTAAATGTGGTATGCCTGCTCATCGGCTCATTTTCCAATACCTCGGCGCCAAACGAAAGCGCCATATTTTTAAGCTGTTCAATAGGCGTCATATTATCCTCCAATAAATGTGATATTATTGCGCGTTATAGAGTTCACCTACAAACGCCGCGCCAATTATACCGGCGTCATTTCCAAGCTTAGCTACACAAATCTTTGTCTGTTTCTCTGCATTTTTGTTGTAGCGTTCTTTTTCTATAATCTTTTCAAGCGGCTTAATCAAATTGTCGCCTTCTTTGCAGATTCCTCCGCCAATACATAAAACCTCAGGCTGGAATATGTTTATCATATTGATAAGTCCACAGCCAAGATATTTTATGTACAAATCGACTACCTGCCGTCCGGCCTCATCGTTTTTTCTCATCGCATCAAAAGCTGTTTTTCCGTTTACGTTGTCAAGGCTGCCGCCTGCAATCTCCCACATTATGCTGTCCTTATGTTCTTTCATTGATTCTTTAGTGAGATTTATAAGGCCGGTTGCAGAAGCATATGCTTCCCAGCAGCCACGCCTTCCGCATGTACATTCGCGCCCATCGACTTCAATAACTGTATGGCCAAGTTCACCGCCGGCAAAGTTAAAGCCATGCAGTATGCGCTTATTAATAATTACTCCGCCGCCGATTCCGGTACCTAATGTTATTGCCACAGCGGAATTAGCACCTTTCGCAGCGCCCGCTTTAAACTCACCATAGGCAGCAGCATTTGCATCATTTTCAACGAAAACCTTTTTCCCAAGTCTTTCTTCCATCATCTTGACCATGGGAACATTATTAAAACGCAAATTATTCGAATACTCTATAATGCCAGTGTCAAAGTTTGCGGTCCCGGGAGTCCCAATACCAATCCATTTGACCTGGTCCATTGATATAGAAGCTTTTTTTAGAAGTTCCTTGGTTAGGTATGCCATATCGTCTATAATCAAATCCGCACTTCTCGGAAGTTTTGTCGGAATGCTATCTTTTAGGACGATATTCATGTCTTCGTCGACTATACCCGCTGCAATATTTGTCCCGCCAAGGTCAATTCCTATATAGTACATAATTACCCTCCAAAATCGTTAAATGTCTGCAATTTTAGAAACATTATTTTTCTTTTAATAAATATTCTGCAGGCAGCCTAAGTCATGTAATTTCAGCATATCTCCCTCTGACTTAAGGCGCATGCAGAAAAACATATGCACTGTGATTTATTAATTCTCGTATTACAGTTGTATGAAAACAATCTATTTAGTATATATCCCAATCTAATTCTTTATTAATCGTCTGAGTTTTTATATCATCTGTCATACCAAGTTTCTGCAGCAGTTCTTGTGCAGCATTGTAACCCATTTTTTTCTGTCTGTTATTCATGGCCGCAACCTCAATTATAATAGCAAGGTTACGTCCTGGCTTCACGGGAATTGTCAACGAAGGCACAGTAATACCCAGTATTTTTGTCTGTTCGTTTTCCTCCCCGAGTCTGTCATATATCTTATTGCTGTCCCAAACTTCAAGGTGAATTACCATATCCACCTTTTCAGTCATTTTTACGGCACCCATACCAAAAATGCGCCTTGCGTTTATTATGCCTACACCGCGAAGTTCCACGAAATGCCGTATATTTTCTGGGGATGAACCGACGAGAGTCCTTGAGCTGACACGCCTTATTTCCACAGCATCGTCAGCAATAAGTCTGTGGCCTCTCTTTACCAGTTCAATTGCGGTTTCACTTTTACCGACTCCGCTTTCACCAAGCAGCAAAATGCCTTCTCCGTAAACTTCGACAAGGACACCATGTCTTGTGACGCGTGGAGCGAGCTCAACGTTAAGGAACGAGATAAGCCCCGACATAAACCCTGATGTTGATTCGCTGGTTCTTAGGACAGGAACCTTATATTTTTGGGCGAGTTCTACAATTTCCGGAAACAATTCAAGATTACGGCAAATCACAAGTGCCGGCGGACGCCTTGAAAGTAGCTTATCAATTGCATTGCGGCGCTTTTCCTCAACAAATCGTTTTAAGAAAGAGATTTCTGTGAGCCCTATTATCTGTATGCGCTCGTTGTCAAAGTAATCGAAAAAGCCACCAAGCTGAAGGCCAGGACGGTTTACATCTATGCTTGATATTAAAATATTATCAGGATTATCCGGCATATATATGCTTTCAAGGGAAAACTCTTTGATAATCTTTGACAATGCAACAGTAAATTTGTGTTCCATAGCTAAAACATCCCTTATCAAAATAGGTAAGCTGTTTTGTCAGAGACATCTTTTCTCATACAATTATATTCTAAAATAAGTATTCTTTCAAGCTTTTAATAAATTTAAGGAATATCTGCAGTTGTTGAAATAGAATTGTATTATTGATTATAAAATTAGCAAACAAAATGACAATTTTAATGAAAATAATTAGCGTTCAATAATAGTTATTGAATTAAAAACGGAATATAATATCAAAAAAAACTTGCTTTTATTTCTAATGTCTGATAAAATACATTTGTTATGCTTTTGCATTTATTTAGTTTTGAGTTAGCAAGCCCCGCAGATGGCCGGCTAATCTTCAAGTGAAAATCTATGAGGAGGTGCAGATAGATGGCAAAATGTGATCTCTGTGGGAAGGAATTGGCCTTTGGGATAAAGGTTTCCCATTCGCACAGGCGTTCAAACAGGACATGGAAGCCCAATGTTAGGCGTGTTAAGGCTATAATTGACGGTTCTCCTCGTCATATTCATGTATGTACGCGGTGCCTTCGCTCAAATAAGGTTCAGCGCGCAGTATAATTTTATTTATCGTACAATGGGCAGTTTCATAACGGCCCAAATATGATCATTCCTAAAATGGACAGTAATAGGCCATATAAGGCTAAATAAAGCCAGCGCCAAAACGGCGCTGGCTTTTACTTTTTCTCACTTATTTAAGCCATTTTTATCATTAGAAAAGCATCTTTTTAAACTCTATAGGCAGCACAACACTTGCTTTTAATCATCTCTCTGACACACTTAACAAACTTTCAGGGTCTGCAAATGCCAATGAAAAATCGCCTCTGTGAATCTTTAATGCTGTTTTTTCATTGAAGATTTCATTTTCCGTCCTGACTCCCATCTTCCTGAGCAATGGCAGCAGCGGACACCACCCCTGAAGAGCATGCTGAAGCAAAAAGACGCTGACGAATATAGATACTATAAGCCAGTATTTGCTCCGTTTTGCGCCAAACAAAGTGCTGATGAAAATAATTATTGCGGCATTTGTCTCTATAAACCGCTCAACGTCCCATTCCCTGTCAAGTTGATTCAGTCTGTTCTGAATAACTTTACCGGATTCAATATAATCGCTTATATTTTCAATAGTCTCACGCCTTATTTTTTCATTGTCACAATCACTTGTATTATACTCAACCCTCTTTGCCGTAGGGGGTAATATTGAAAACATAATGTACCACTTCCTTTAGGCATATTTTCCCCTAAAAATTAAATTTTATTTTAAAAAAGCCGGCACATTCGCCGGCTTAATTTTACGCGTTATTTATATCCTCTTTCACGGGCCTTTGCCTCGTCGCGTATTTCACTTCTCATTGCGTCAAGCGACATACGCCTTCTTTCATTCTTCTCTTCAAGAGCGTCTTTCATCTTAGGGTCGTCGGTTTTTTCTATCATTTCGTCGGCAAGTTCCATATTTCTGATTGTATTGTTTATATTGCGCTGAATTTTTTCAACGTTATCTTTTCTATCATCTGGCTTCGCCTTCACATAAACATCTCCTTCAATTTACTCTGTCATTTTTAGTTTTTTAGTTTTGAGCACTTTTATAAAAGTCAATAAAAGGTTTATTTATCTTGCTTTTTTATTGAAATAAGCATAAAATGATAAAATGGGTTTTACGTAAATATCTATACAAATATTATTTTCAGGACTGATAAATCACGTTTACAAAAGAAAACATAAAAGCAAAAGCTTTGGAACTAATACAAAAAGAACCTTTCTTTTTTATAACATTATTTTTAACGATAATCTTATCATTTTTCTCAAAACCGCATTTTACGGCAATAAGCTGGAATGTTATATCAACCCTATTTTCTTTTATGCTTACCTGTGTTGCATTTGAAAGATGTAACCTGTTGACGTCACTTGCAGGGCTGTCATTGGGCAAATTCAGCACACCGAGAATGCTCGGATTTGCAATGATATCAGTAACCGGGCTTCTTTCGATGTTTGTCACAAACGATGTGGCTTTGCTGACAGTCGTGCCCTTGACTCTATCCATGTCGAAGGTAAGCGGCAAAGACCCATATATCCTGATAATTCTCGAAACTATAGCGGCAAATATTTTTTCAGCTTTGACACCCTTTGGCAATCCGCAAAATCTTTATCTCTTTTCTTATTTTAAATTAGAACCTTTACAGTTTTTCTTAATTATGCTGCCATTTTGCCTTATTGGCATTGCAATCTTGTTTGCAGCGAACTTTCTTTTTAATTCCGGCGGCAAATTTAAAACTGAAAAGATTAAGTTTGAAGTTTACGAACCAAGATTGTTATACTCTGCAGCAGTCGTATTCATTTTTAATATCCTGTCTGTTCTCCACGTCCTTGATTACAGGATTGCACTTGCAGCAACGCTTATAATATTTTTAATTTTTGCTCCTCGGCTAATTTTAAAAGCCGACTATTTTCTGCTTATGACTTTCGTGCTGTTTTTTCTTTTTACTGACAGCGTAACTGGCATCTCAATGATTAAATCATTTTTTTCGTCGGCCCTTAATGCAAAATACACTGTACTTATTGCAGCCACCGGATTATCGCAAATAATCAGCAATGTCCCATCGGCGGTTCTAATCTCTGGTTTCACCGAAAATCACAAAGAACTGTTATACGGTGTATCCGCTGGCGGGCTTGGTACACTGGTAGCATCTCTTGCAAGCCTTATATCATATAAGCTTTATATCAGGCAGTACGATGCCTCAAAATACATTAAAGCATTTTCTGCGCTTAATTTCGGCGCTCTGGCTATTATATTAATTTTTCTTTGCTTATTCTGTATCTAAATTATTTTACAAGGAAACTGATAGCAATGATTTATCTCGATTATGCAGCAAATACACCTGTCGACGACAGTGTTTTAGAAACTTATATTGAAATATCAAAAAAATATATAGCAAATCCGAACTCTCCGCATGCTCTCGGAAAAGCGGCATTAGAAGAACTCAATAAAGCAACGAGGCTGATGGCGCAATTATTGGGGGTCAAGGAAAACGAATTAATCTACACTTCAGGCGCAACTGAATCAAACAATCTTGCAATAAAAGGCATAGCAGGCCAGTATAAGAAATATGGGCACCATATTATTACGACGCCGCTTGAACATTCATCTGTCTCCGGCGCTGTCGCTTACTTGCAAAGTAAAGGATTTGACATTGACTATGTCGATATCGATAAAAACGGCCTTGTAGATCTCGACAGCCTCAAGGAACTGATTCGCGACGACACAATTTTGGTCTCAATCTGCATGGTCGACAGTGAAGTCGGTATAAAACAGCATATTAGTGAGATAGCGCCAATAATTGCTGATAAACCTCATTGTTATTTTCATATTGACGCAACGCAAGCCGTTGGAAAAATCAAAGTGCCGCTTGATGGGGTTGATTTGATGACCTTTGCTCCCCACAAATTCTACGGCCCAAACGGTTTTGGCGTGCTTTTTAAAAGAGAAAACGTATTGCTCGAGCCTCTTATTAACGGCGGTATCAGCACAACCGAATTTCGCAGTGGGACCCCTGTCCTGCCCCTTATAGTCTCAACTGCAAAAGCTCTCTCAATCGCGTTCGAAAAAATGGAAGAGCGGTATAATTACGTATCTGAATTAAACAGGATGCTCAGAGACGCGCTTGCACAGTATCCAAAAGTAAAAATAAACAGCACTGATGAATCTATACCTTTTATCTTGAACTTGAGTATCTTTGGTGCTAAAGCTGAAGAGTTTCAGGCGGCTTTGTCCGATAATGGAATTTGCCTTTCGACAAAGTCAGCTTGTTGTGCGCCCGGGACTCTCTCTCGCCCTGTTTATGCATTGACAAAGGACAGGAAAGCGGCACTTTCAACACTCCGAATAAGCCTTTCCCACCTTACCACCAACGACGATATCAATACCTTTTTAGCCTGTTTTGATGCTATATATAATAAGCTTGTTAAATAGAATGTCCTACGAAAGTTTGAATATTTGAATAAGTCACCTACCGGCTTCCGGTTCCCATTGAAAGGATAATTTGAATGAACAATATAGAAAAAGTTGAACTCAGTATAACAAAAAAATTCCGCAAGGAAATATGGCTGAGATTTATTAAAGGAATTAAGGAATATCAGCTCATAAAATCCGGTGACAGGATAGCTGTGTGCATTTCCGGCGGCAAGGACTCTATGCTTATGGCAAAGTTAATTCAGATACTGCAAAGGCACAGTGACGTCCCGTTTGAAGCCGAGTATCTTGTAATGGATCCGGGATACAGCGCTGTAAATCGGCAGCGAATTATTGACAACGCAGAGTATCTCGGTATACCCATAAAGATATTCGAAACGAAGATTTACGATATAGTAGCTGAAGTTACTGATTCACCTTGTTACCTTTGCGCCAGAATGAGGCGCGGTTACCTATATAAGAACGCACAGGATCTTGGCTGCAACAAAATCGCACTTGGACACCATTTCGATGACGTTATTGAAACTATACTTATGAGCATGCTTTACGGCGCTGAAATCAAAACAATGATGCCGAAGCTCCACAGCACCAACTTTAAAGGCATGGAACTCATAAGGCCGATGTATTTGGTCAGAGAGGCTTCAATTATAAACTGGAAACGATACAACGAGCTTGAATTTATTCAGTGCGCATGCCGTCTTACGGAAAGCTGCACGCTCGGAGGAAGCACCGGCGGTTCGAAAAGGCAGGAAATGAAAGCTCTGATAAAGAAATTCCGCCAGACGAACGAAAATATCGATATGAATATTTTCCGGAGTGTCCATAATATCAATCTTGATACCGTCATTGGGTACCGCAAAGACGGCGTAAAACATAGTTTTCTTGACGATTATGATAAGCCAAAGCCAGAAAGGAAGGATAATAGTGCAGAAGGACATTGAGCTGAAGGAAGCTGTTACAAAAAAAGACGCCGAAATCATTTCCGCCCTTGCCCAAAAAATCTGGACGGAGCACTATACGCCAATCATCGGTGAGGCACAGGTAAAATATATGCTCGAAAAATTTTCAGCCCCTGACAAGATATATAGCGATTTAAAAAATGGTTATATTTATTACACAGCCTATTTTGACGGCAAACTTGCAGGATATACGGCAATCAAACCTGAAGATGAGAAGCGCATTTTCTTAAGCAAACTCTATGTCGATAAATCATATCGCGGCAACGGCATTTCAAGGTTTATAATCAACCATATAATAAGCAAGTATAAACCTTTGGGATACAACTCAATCTGGCTCACGGTCAATAAAAACAATGTAAATTCCATCAAAGTATATAATAAACTGGGTTTTATCAACGATGGACCGCTTGTAACTGATATCGGCGGCGGATTTGTAATGGACGATTACAAAATGACCCTTTACATATGAAAAATTCCTCCTGTTTAAATTACAGGAGGAATTTTTTTATTTTGCCTTGCCTAATAAAAAACTGATTATCAGTATTATAAAAACGAGCGTGGTTATTCTGACGAAAGTATAGTCTTTCTCTTTTAAAAATAACAAAATTGAAACGCCAACTCGAAGTACAGGCGTTAAAATAAGCAGAAACAGCCCAAACATCATCATCGCATATGGTTTAAATGCGATAAGCCCTTGAAAAATTTCTACGAGACTTGTCGGATAATAGCTGCCGGGATAGCCGCTGCTGCCCGTCACCAAAAATATAATAAGCCCGATGAGCATTATCGCTGCACTTGCGAGAACTCCGTATTTAATCACTTTGCTTATGGCAAGCTCCAAATCTTCAATTTCCTTGTTTCTCATATTCCCACCCCTTTAATTACCATCTGAACAGAAACTATCACTAAAACAGGGATGAAAATGAGCCTCAAGGTTTTGCTTCTCAACCTTTGCATTACCCTTGTCCCTATTGTCGCGCCCATAAGTACGCCCAGAGCCACAGGTGCAGCTATTTTCGGGTCTATATTTCCCTTAAGAAAATAAACTCCTGCGCTGGCGGCGGCTGTAACGCCCATCATAAAATTACTCGTAGCGCTGGAAACCTTCATAGGCAGTTTCATATACAAATCCATTGCCGTAACTTTAAAAATGCCGCTTCCGATTCCAAGCAGGCCGGAAAGCAAACCAGCCCCGTACATCATGCCAAGGCCGCCGAAAACACCAGTCACATTGTATTCAACATTTTTGTCAAGGACTTTATCGTAGTATTCACCATCAAGGCCAAGCTTTTTCGCCATGGGGTGCGGTTTTACGTTCTGCGGTAATTCATTTTTAGCTTTTCTAAGCATCATAACGGCTGAAAACAGAAGAAAAAGTCCGAATATGATATAAAGGAATTTGGGATTTATAAGAGCAGCTAAAAAGGCACCCGTAATTGCACCGAGCGTTGTGCCGATTTCGAGGAACATACCAACCCTGACGTTTGTTACTCTATCCCGTATATATGCGATGGCAGAGCCGCTTGATGTCGCAATGACTGTTATGATACTTGCTCCGATGGCATATTTTATGTCCAGATGAAAAAGCAACGTCAAAACCGGTGTAATTATTATGCCGCCTCCAAGCCCCAAAAGTGAACCCAAAAATCCGGCTAATATTGCAATCAAAAATAACTCTAAAGCAAAGAAAGTAGCCACTTAAGTTATCCTCCGATATACCTAATTCTTTAGATAATGTTTTCAAAGCTGTTTTTTAACTCTGATAAGAGCTTTTCTTTTTCTGGTTTATCTAAAAAAGCAGCACGCGCCGCATTCATCTGCAGTTGCATAAGTTCCGAATTGCTGAACCCAAATTTATTCTTCAAAATGTTGAGCTCCCGCTTCATGTCAGTATTTGAAACCGTTGTGTTATCAGTATTAACAGTAACATTAAGTCCCAAATCAAAATATTTTCTTACTGGATGCTGTTCAAATGATGGCGCAGCCTTTGTCTGAACATTGCTCGTTACACATATTTCAAGGGGAATTTTTCTTTCTTTAACCAGATTTACGACACTTTCATCTTCATTTATTCTTATTCCATGACCGATTCTGACAGCTCCGAGTTCCTCAATCGCAACTCTTACATTTTCAGCCCCACCTGCTTCACCGGCATGAATTGTGACAGGAATGCCGTATTTGTTCGCCTCATCAAAAACCCTCTTAAAAAGCTGAGGAGGATAGTGCGCTTCGTCTCCCGCAAGGTCCACGCCGCCGAGGCCTCTATACATAAACTCTGACGCGGCTCTTATAACTTCGAGATTTTTTTCATCGCTGTGATGGCGCATACAGCATACAATGGCTCTTGCGATAGTACCCGTTTCTTTTTCCCCTTCCAAGAGTCCGCTTATCACGTTGCGTATCACGTCCGCGCACGTCATGCCCTTTTCCGTCATCAACTGAGGTGCGAACCGCACCTCGATATATTTTACGTTATGCTTTGCCGCATCCTCAACCGCTTCTTTTGCAACACGCCTCTGCGCTTTTTCTGATTGCAGGCACTTAAGCGGTAAATCAAACTTTTCCAAATACTCTACCAAACTTTCGCAGTTATCGCCCACTGAAAGATATTTCATCAATTCCTTTTCGTCATAGGTTGGAAGCTCGATACCTTCGTCGCGGGCGATTTCAATTACTGTCCGCGGTCTCAGACTTCCGTCAAGGTGATTGTGCAAATCAATTTTCGGCATTCTTTCAATAAAATCCATACTGTCCCCTACTTTCAAATGTCAATTTAATAAAGCGATAACCGATTTAACAAGTGTGATAAATCGTTCGCTTGCTTTTCTTGATGTCTCTATAACCTCATCATGATCAAGAGGCTTCTCGGTGACACCGGACGCCATATTTGTAATGCAGGATATGCCCAGCACTTCCATACCGCAATGGTTTGCCGCTATAACCTCCGGGACTGTAGACATGCCAACGGCATCCGCCCCAATAATCCTTAAAAACCTTATCTCCGCAGGTGTTTCATAGCTCGGGCCTGTCAACGCGGCATATACGCCCTCCTGCAGATTTATTTGACTATTTGCTGCCGCTGTCTTTGCAATGTTCCTTAATTTCAAACTGTAGCCCTCAGTCATGCTGGGAAAGCGTGGGCCGAGTTTATCGTCGTTTCTGCCAATCAGCGGATTTGTGCCCATAAGGTTGATGTGGTCACTTATCAACATTAAATCGCCTGGTGAAAATGATTTATTTATCGCACCTGCGGCATTCGTCACAATAAGAGTTCTTACGCCGAGCTGTTTCATTATATATACCGGGAATACAACCTGTTTCATGCTGTATCCTTCATAATAATGAAAACGCCCCTGCATACACACAACATTCTTACCGCAGACTTTCCCCATGACAAGGCAGCCTTTGTGGCCCTCGACAGTAGAAACTGGGAAATGCGGTATGTCACGGTAAGGAATAGTCACAGGTTTCACTATTTCTTGTGCAAATTTGCCCAGACCTGAACCTAATATTATGCCAACAGTAGGTTTAAAATCAGTCTTTGAGCGTATATAGTCTAATGCCTCATTCATAAAAATCACCATGACTTTGTCTTTAAAATTATTATGTCCACTCATAAAATTTAGATGTTTAAAATCCGCCGCTATATGGTCAGAATAGCGGCGGATTTGTTGGACAAGTATTATGAATTCTCATTTTCTTGGATTTCTGCCTTTTCTTTTTCAGCAGTAATTTCTTCTAACTCATCGTCTCTAAAGAGTTTATCACAGTCAATCAATAAGACCACTTTATCCTTCAATTTGCCAATTCCGTTTATGTATCTGCTCTGGAATCCTGTTCTGAAATCCGGCGGAGGAGCTATTTCACTGTCTTCAATGCTGATAACTTCTGCAACTTTATCAACAATAAGGCCCGCTGAAATCCCATTGATATTGACGATGATAATACATGTTCTTTCGTCGTATTCACAAGGCTGCTTTTTGAATTTTATTCTCATATCAATAACAGGGATAATATTGCCTCTTAAATTTATGATACCTTTTACAAAGTTTGAAACTTCCGGCACGTCGTTGATTTTCTGCATTCCAACTATTTCATTTACATAACTTATTTCTATACCAAAAACTTCATTATCAAGTGAAAAAGTAAGATATCTGCCGTGTTGCAAATCTTCTTCTTGTACTTCATCGTTCGTCTCAATCAGATCGTTCATATTCAGCATCCCCTTATTTAGTATTTAACGGAAACGCGGCCGAAAGCTTCAAAATCGCTCCTTCCGCAATATCAAGATTATCCAAGATTGTATATATTATATAACAATTGTTTAGTTTATTCAATTAGAAAATGAAAGCTTATAAAAGAATTCGAATTTTTTTCAGATTTGTGAAACTTATGAACTTCATGCTGATTTTAAAACTTAGCAGCCGCCACATTTTCTATTGCTTATGTTATAATTAAAATATACGTTCTGCATTGAATTAATGATTAACCGGAGGATATCATGAATATTCAGATTTTTGGACGCAAAAAATGTTTTGATACAAAAAAGGCCGAAAGGTATTTTAAAGAACGCGGAATTAAGTTTCAGAGTATTGATATAGATAAATACGGTATGAGCCGCGGTGAACTCAATAGTGTTAAATCTGCCGTAGGTATTGAAAATTTAATAGATAAAAACGGCAAAGAATATGAACGTCTTAATCTTAAATATATAGTGACAACGGAAACACCTGAAGAAATGCTTTTAAATAATCCAAAACTGTTTGTAACGCCAATTGTCCGAAACGGCAGGCAGGCAACTATCGGTTACAAGCCGGAGATATGGAAAACTTGGACATAAGAACAACAATAACGGCTATGTTCCCTTATATTTAAACAAACGGCGGACGGGCAATTAACTTACCCGCCCGCCGTTTTGAACCTTTTTAACCATTAGGCCCCGGCTATTTCTTCATATTTTTTACGCAAAAAAGCCGCAAGTTCAGCAACGCCTTCAGCCTTTTCGCCTTTTCTCAAACTCAATTCAAACAAAGGTGCTTGCGAAACAGCTCTTAAGCCTTTTTCAAAGAATGAAATGTCAAATCCAACGGCCTGCTTCAAGTCGCATTTTGTCAATGCCACAACATCCGCATAACTAAACATCGGTACGTATTTATACGGCTTATCGTCACCTTCAGGCACGCTGGCGGCAAGCAGTCGGATGTTTTCACCGAGGTCAAATTCAGCGGGACAAATAAGATTTCCGACATTTTCAATAAATACAATTGCGTTCTCCATATCTATCTGGTCAGCGCCCTGCCTTATTACTCGGGCGTCAAGATGACATTCGCCGCAGGTATTTATCTGAGAAGAACGGATTCCCTGAGTCTCCATTCTTTCCGCATCAATTGAGGAAGCAATATCCCCCTCTATTACACCAATTTTGATATTCTTAAGTTCTTTTGCAACCGCAGAAATAAGTGTCGTCTTACCTGAACCTGGCGCTCCCATGAGGTTTACAGCGAGAATATGTCTTGACGCAAAATATTTGCGGTTTTCTTCCGCTATTTTTTCATTTGCCTCAAGAAGCTCCTTCATTACTATAACTTCCATTGGGCTGCTCCTTCAACTTTAAATTTCATTCGCCGTCAAAAGACTTAATGTAAAATTCGCGTCCCGTTCCTTTTATGAGGACGGATTCCCCGCCACATTCAGGGCATACAAAACTTTTCCTGTGTTCAAACTCTTTCCCACATTTGACACATTTCAGCATTGCCGGAACATGCTCAAAATAAAGCTTTGCCCCAGCACAAACACTGTTTTCACTCATTACGTCAAAATACATCTGAACCGATTCATCAATTATTGATGAAAGCTCACCTATAACAAGGTCTATACGGTTTACCTTTTTGATACCGTTCTTTTTGGCTTCTTCGCTTATTACCTTTATTATATCAATTACAACAGGGAGTTCATGCATTTTTCTTCTTCAACATATCAATATTGCCTTTACCGGCATTGGGAACAGCCTTAATTGCCGGCGGCTGCCCTACAAATTTATCAGTTTTTTTCTTATTTGCCGGAGCAGTATATATTGGTTCTACACTAAGACATTTTTTCGGGCATGATTCTGTGCATGCTAAACACATTATGCACTTAAAACGATCAATCTGCCAGGTTCCCTCAGTACGATTTACTTCTATCGCATTAACAGGGCATTTTCGTCCGCAGAGTCCACAAAAAATACAGTCATTTATATTAATACTAATATGCCCTTTTTGATTTTTATAAGGAGCACGCTTCTCAAATGGGTAGTTCCGGGTAGCAGGTTTTGAAAAAATATTTTTGAGGGCTACAGTTAAAAATTCCAACATTATTCAACCTCTAACCTTTCTGAATATCTATCAGCGCTCAGTGCAGCTAATACACGGGTCAATAGACAGTATAATGACAGGAACATCTGACAGAAGCTGGCCTTTAAGCATTTCCACAAGTGACGGGAGATGGGCAAAAGTCGGGGTGCGCAGACGCATCCTCTTTAGATTCTTTCCGCCGTCGCCGCGCAGGAAATAATAAACCTCACCTCTCGGCTGTTCAACACGGGATATTACGTCGCCGTCAGGGTTGCCCTTCGGCTTCACATAATATTCACCATCCGGGAGCTTTTCTATAGCCTGACGTACAAGGTCCATTGACTGGTAAATCTCCAAGACTCTTAACATTGTCCTCGCATAGCAGTCGGAATCGTGCAAAACAACCGGTTCAAAATCCAATTCGCCGTATGCTGCATATCCCAATTTCCGCATATCCTGTGGAATCCCGCTTGCTCTTGCAACAGGACCAACACAACCCAGTTCATAAGCCTTGTCTTTATCAAGAGGTGCACAACCACGCAGTCTGTGGGCTATTGTCAAATCATTTTTGAATGTTTTATCTACTTTTTCAAATTCATCCCGTATATTTTTCAATTCATTAAGAATATGCTTCTGCATATCCGGAGTCAGGTCACGCCTTGTGCCACCGACTGTATTTATGGATACCATGATTCTATGACCAGTAGTCTGTTCCATTATATCCAAAATACGCTCACGTATACGCCAGCACTGCATAAACAGTGACTCAAAGCCGAAAGCGTCAGCCATCAGCCCCAAAAACAACAAGTGACTGTGCATGCGGTGCAGCTCCGCCCAGATGACACGAAGATACTTTGCCCTATCAGGAATTTCAAGCCCCAGAAGTGCCTCAACACCCTGACAGTAGGCCTGAGCATGCATTACACTGCAAATTCCGCAGATACGCTCAACAACATAAACACTCTGCATATAATCGCGTTTTTCGATAAGCCGTTCGAGACCTCTATGAACATAACCAATACCCGGAACGGCGTCAACTACTCGTTCGTCTTCAAGGACAAGTTTTATCTGAAGCGGTTCCGGCAATACGGGATGCTGAGGACCGAATGGTAATACTATATTATTATTTTGCATTATTGCCGTCCTTCCTCTCAATAATCACGCCGGCGCCAAACGGTGAGGACGGTGCTCCGTCCGCGAGAATAAAGTGACCGCCGTAATCAACAACAAGTCCTGAAAATTTGACCTCGAAAAGTTCACTTATCTCGTTTTCCGCAAAAGCGGCGGCAAGGTAAATATCAGAAATACTGCGAATTGTTTTGCCTGCTTCTACAGTTGTTTTTAGTGTACAAAGTTTGCAATCCTTGTCAAATGAATAAAAAATATCAACTGTTCCGTCATCATTCGTACATCCGGTCATTGTTACAAATCTATACCCTTGGTCTTTCAGTTCATGTACTCTTGCAGCAACGTCGGTGTCGTTGAGAATTTCTAAATTATCAATCATGGAGCTTTTCCTCCTGATCTTCATTATTATCGGTCTCGGACGGCAAAGCTCCGCCATTTTTCATAATTGTGTTTAAAAATTCCCTGTGCCTTTCCTGAGCCTTCTTATCATTGAGAACTGCCGTTGCCTTGATTATGCCATCAAGAAGAGCCTCTGGTTTTATTGAACAACCGGGAACATAAACATCAACCGGTATCGCCTTGTCGATTCCTCCGAGAATATTATACGAGCCTTGAAAAATACCACCGGAACATGCGCATGCCCCGACTGCTACAACAGCTTTTGGAGCAGGCATTTGTGAATATATATTTCTAAGGACCCGCAGGTTTCTGTGATTTACTGAACCCGTAACAACAAGTATATCTGCATGTTTCGGGTTACCCATGTTGACAACGCCGAATCTTTCGGCATCATACATCGGTGTTAATGCGGCAAGTACCTCTATGTCACAGCCGTTGCAGCTATTGCAATCAAAATGCACTATCCACGGTGATTTTACCCGTGCGCGACTTAATAATCCCATTAAGGATTTTGCACCTCCAAAAATTAGACGAACGTCACTTCAAATAGAGCCAAATTATATTGGCCGCAGAAAGCCCAATGCCAGCAGCTCCCACGACTTTTAGCATCCATGACCATGTTGTTCTTGCAGAGATATTGTCAACGACGATTTCAAGGAAGAAAGCTGCAGCGGCCAGTAAAATTCCGACCCAGACAGGCTGCGCGCAGAATATCGCGACAAGCCCTAATAATAAAACGAGTTCAATCCATTCGCCTATGTTAATAAGAGCAAGCTGGAAACCTGAAAACTCAATTGTCAAACCTTTAATAAGCTCCTGATGTCCATGGTGTGAAGTTGAAAAGTCAAATGGAGACTTGCGCAATTTTATAGTAAGAACAATAAGTAATGCGACAAATTGTAACGGCAGGCTTAATATAAGAGGCCTTGGGTTATTAAACACATATGATCCCAAAAATGAATGATTGACAAGATAAGCTCCTATTGCTGTAAATATTATGACAGGCTCTGAAACCATCATTTGAATTATTTCACGCTGGGCGCCGATTCTGCTATAGGATGATCTTACGCACATTGCGCCCATAATCAGCGATACATCGGCA
Organism: [Clostridium] cellulosi; assembly: GCA_000953215.1. Classification (NCBI taxonomy): domain Bacteria; kingdom Bacillati; phylum Bacillota; class Clostridia; order Eubacteriales; family Oscillospiraceae; genus Ruminiclostridium; species [Clostridium] cellulosi. Next base: position 1,042,639 of record LM995447.1, on the reverse strand, counting down.
ATTGCAAGAACAAAAACCAGCATGAGCAGGTCTTGTCCAGTAAAAAGGATGACTGCAGCCACAGCGTTGAAAATGGCATACATGATAACATAAGCGTCCTGCATCTTATTGACAGCAATACGTTCTTTGCCGAAAAGTTTTATCACGTCATAGAAAGGCTGTATTATCGGAGGGCCCTGTCTTCCCTGCATACGTGCCGTCAGCTTTCTGTCGATTCCGCTGATAAGACCACCGGCAAGAGGTGCGAAAATCACGACTATGAGAGCAATGATTATTTTGAACGTCGATAAGTTTATTTCAATATTCATAATTTATCAGGACACTCCAAACATAATGAGAATAATTATCGCTGATATAACACTTACGACTGGCATAAGTTTCTTTTCGCCGAAAATACCACTCAGATAATAGTTGTGAAGCATTACCTTTTCAACTTTATCCTTAGGCCCAATAAAATCTCGGCCTTTTTCATCACTTAAAGCGCCACAAGCATATGGAGGAATTATTCTCGGTTTATTTGCCTTGGCGTTTACAAAAATAACTATAAATGCGGCCACAATAACCCCAGTAAGCAGGATTATACCTCCGAAGCCCCCGGAGATTCCATACTCGGAAATGGAGTACAGACCACCGTTTGTACCGAATATTGCTGGGTCCTTATTTAGCAATTGAATCACTGATGGCAGAACCATATAATTATTGATTTGCGGCATTATTACAGTGATAACAACTATTGCTGCGGCTATAACACCAAGCACAACCTTTATCGAAAACGGTAAATCTTCGATTTTCCCGTGTCCTTTTTTATAAACAGTTGTGACAGCACCGAGCCACTTAACCCAAAAAGCAACTGTAAATGCACTTCCGAGCACCAATAAGAACATTACAGACGGTACATTGACAGAAGCCTCTATTGCCAGCCATTTTGTAATAAGTACACCGAACGGAGGCAGCATCATCGAAAGCATGCCAAGTATCATGATTGAAGTCGTATAAGGCATTTTTGAGAATATTCCGAACATATCTTCGATATTTCGGCTGCCGATTTTAAGTTCTACAGTACCCATGCACAGGAAAAGCAAACCCTTTGATACTGCATGGAATATAATAAGAAGAATCGCCGTCGTTAAAGCCTGTGAACCGCCAAGTCCTGCGCAGGCAATAATCAAACCAAGGTTTGATATTGTCGAAAAGGCCAAAACCCGTTTGCCGTTGCTTTGGCTGATGGCAAGAGCAGCCGCTGCAACAAAAGTAAACGCGCCAACCATCGAAACCAGTATGCCTGAGGTTTGTCCACCAAAAATCGGGGAAAATCTCACGATTACATATACGCCAGCCTTGACCATCGTTGATGAATGGAGCAGCGCAGAAACCGGTGTCGGTGCAACCATAGCGCCGAGCAGCCATGACTGGAACGGTAGCTGTGCTGATTTGACAAAACCAGCACAGCACAAAAACATGAGCCCGATTACAAGGAGCTGTGGCGCCTTTTTGCCGGTTTCAAGTATTTGCGAAATTGATATTGTCCCAACACTGTTTAATATAAATATTATTCCAACAGCGAAAAAGAGACCGCCGAAAGAATTTATCCATAAAGCGCGTTTGGCACTTTCAAAAGAAACACGATTGCGGTCATGCCCAATTAGCAGGAAGGAACAAAGCGTCGTTACTTCCCAGAAAGCATAAAGATGCATCAGGTTATCAGTCATGCTGATACCATTCATTGCAAAGAGGAAAAGGAATATCACAGCAAAAAATAAATGCTGTCTCGTTTGTTTGAGCTTTTGATGCTGCTCATGTTTTTCCATATATCCGATTGCAAAAATTGCAACCAATGGTCCTATTATCGAAACTATCAGGGTCATAATGAGTGAGAGGTTGTCTAATTTAATAATGAAGTGCGGCTCTTCCGGCACTTTTAAAACCTCGAGATAGAAAACCGCACAAATCTGAGCAATCGCAGGAAGGATAATTTTCCATTCTTTAAATTTGATACCAAAATAAAGAGTGAAAAATAATGCTGCTGCATCAATGATCGTAACGGCAATGCCTGCCCATTCGGCTTTGCTTGTCTCTATTGCAAAAGTACCGTGAGTAAGAATATTTTGACATAACAGGATAGCTGCTGCTATCATTGCACATGATGAAAGAGTGACAATTACCGACCGTCCATTCCTGTTTTTCAAAAAAAGTACAATAATGGATGTAACTGCAGGAATGAACAACAATAATAGAACAAGAGTAGCGCCCTGCATATTTTTATCCCCTATATTAATTTATGGCCCCCGGAAAACGTTTTTACGATTCCGGTGTAAAAGTACCCCAATGTAAATTGAAATACTTTTTTGCTAAAATTATTTTAAAATACTACTATAATATGGCATGATAATACTGACAACGCATAATAAAAGTATATTTTATTGATTTTGGCGTATTTAGTAGTATTTCATGCGCAAAGCCACTAATAATATAGTCTATATGCTGATAAAAGTCAAGGAAATTATAAATCCATGCCGTTTATTTTTATATTGATATTAACGCATGTATGTATTTGCATATTCTACTATACTTTTGGCAAGTGCCTGCGTTATTGCATCTTTCCCTGATTTACTTGTTAAAAAGCCTCTGTCATTTGCGTTATCGATAAACCCGCACTCAACAAGTACGGACGGAAACTGGGTTTGCCGGCAGGAATAGTAAGCTGTTTGGGTACATGACTTATACCCTCTATCTTTGTGGGCAAAACCACAATTTCTATATGCCTGCGCCAAATGTGACTGAACGCATGCGGCAAGTTCTTGGCTATAGGGCTGAAAATAATATGTTTCAAAACCTTCTCCGCCACCGTCGTTTTGATGGATACAAATCGATAGATCAGAACCAAAATTAATCATATTTAATGTTCTCTTTTGCAGGTCCTGCGACTTAGTCGGTGCAATTAAGGTATCAGTTGTCCTCGTCATATAAATATTAGATGGATCCAAACCGTACTTATTTATAAGTAAATCGCGTACTGTAAGCGCATAATCAAGATTTAGCGTCTTTTCATTAACATTGCCGGCTGCAGCACCATAATCGACACCGCCATGCCCTGCGTCTATCGATACTTTGAGATTCTTTATATTTCCGTCCCACGGGTTTTTAAAATCAAGCACAAACTTACCTTGATCGTTATAGTAGACATTTGTGCCGAAGAATTTGCCCGTTCTTTTGAGTTTAAAGGTGTATTTGTAGGTCGTGTCGTTAACTTTTTCAACTGATGCAGAGCTTACGATTGGATTATCTTTTACATTAATATTAGCAGCGTATGTCGTATTGAAGAAGTAAATAGTGTAATAGTTGGCGTTAAAGCTGTCTATAGCATAATTGCGTTTTCCGCTTGTATTATAACCGCTGTTCTTCCATACAACATCTGTGGTGGCATTATATGTTACCTTAGACGTAAAATCAAAGGTGAATTCTGTATATCTTCCATTATCCGCCGAGCTTTGAACAACTTTTTTAATTCTGTTTGGAGCAGGCGTTTTTGCCTCAAGCGTTAAATTGCCTGAATAAAGCATTAAACCACATGAAAGCCGATAGTACGTCATGCTTCCGCAGAAATATTTCTTCGGTGTCCCGTCGGAATTTGTCTCTACATAGTCCCATGAACCGGGAAGCTGAGGACAAGCCACCGGACGGTACAGGTTATCAGCATATATAAATGTTTCGACATATTGCTTGTTTACAGCCGACGATGGTTTTATTGTCGCAATACAGCTCTGACCAGTTTTAAACGACAGCGCATTTACCTTAACATGAGCACCTTCAAGCGTTTTTTCCAATCCGCCCCAAAGTGCCGTAACAGAAATCTTTCCAAGGTCCTGCGCTTCCGTCGTTGCATCAGGCAATGTATATGTACCCATATATGTCACATAATCGCTGTCGGGATTCTCATCCCCGCTGTCATCACCATAACCGGGTGCGTCGACCGGTGTCATATCCACTCGTGTGCCATGTACTGTAGCATAAACAGTGGCATTTACATGAGCCGTCGCTGTAATATTTATCTGAGAACCGCCGTCTGCCGTTATGTCGTTCTGGGGCTGAACAGATCTTAATACTTCGGCTTTGCATAAGACATATAGAGTTTTAGTCACACCTTTATGGCAAATTTTAATTTCATTGGTACCAGACGATAAATTTACTGTATGGCAAAAATAACCGTCCGGGCTGCGGTCTGCCGGAACCCCGTTGATGAGAAGTGGATAGTTCGCATCTGAATATCCTACAATATTTATTTTGCTTTCGTTGGTCATTGTATTTTCCTTTGGCGACGATATCTCAAGCGTACGTCCGAACGAATTTGCCGATAATTTCCCTTTATAATATTTTGCGATTGCATCCGCGCCTCCATCAACGTTCTTTAACAGGTCAGCATAATCAAAAAATACGCTTCCTTTGTATTCTGGATATTTTATTGCTTCCCTGAGCTGCAGGATAATCTGGTCAGGCGACCTCCAGCCCTCCTCATTACTTCCTTGTTTATAAACGGCATGAGCAACATAGAGTTTTACATCTGTCCCTTTTACAGTATTCGACCACCAGTTGAGCACAGTTGAATAATCAGCCCTTTTATCCCCTATTGACCAGTATATCTGCGGACAGATAAAGTCGACCCAGTTCCTTTTTACCCACAAGCGGGTATCTGCATACTGGTCATAATAGGACGAAAAGGCGCCCTTTGTGCTGCACCCTAAAACGCTTTGGCTTTTGTTTGCCCAGACTCCGACAGGGCTTATCCCAAATTCAATTTTAGGATTTGCGCTTTTGATCTTTGAATGGACTTCGCTTACAAGCTTATTGACATTATCTCGCCTAAAATCTTCAATGGATTTGCCTCCGCCGTATTGTTTATATGAATTGCTGTCTGAGAAATTCTTTTCCGGATAAAAGTAATCGTCGAAAACAATACCGTCAACATTGTAGTTATTGACTATTTCCATTATGCCATCTTCAATCATTTTTCTGACGTCAGGAATACCCGGGTCATAATAAAGCTGACCGTCACTTGTTGTGACAGTCCATGCCTGATTTATCTTAGCCGGATTTGTCTCAGCCAGTTCATCCAGATTTGCCTTTGTCTGCACGCGGTATGGGTTTATCCATGCGAACAACTTCAATCCGCGTTTATGCGCGCCATCGATAAAATAAAGAAGCGGGTCATAACCAGGATCTTTTCCTTGCTCTCCTGTGAGCACTGCAGACCATGGATATATGGACGATTTATAAAGTGCGTCCGACCCCGGACGCACCTGTAAAAATATCGTATTCAGCGACATATCTTTTACCTTATCAAGTATTTTATCTGCTTCTTTTTTCTGTTCTTCGGCAGACAAGCCTTTTTTTGACGGAAAATCTTTATTGGCTACTGTCGTTACCCACACTCCATGCAGCCCGTTATCCGGTTTGAAAAATGTTTCTATAACCGTTCCTCTTGAAAACAGAACCTTGGCAAGTCCACCTGCTGAAGCTAATACAGCTGTTCCAGATAAAAGAGTTAAGCAGACAAATATATTGCATATTATAAAGCTCATATTTATTTTTTCACTGCCTGTTTTTCTCAACGACCTTAACAATATGTATCCCTCCCGGTGACACATCGTCACAACAATATATGCCCAACAAAAATCTTCTATTACTTCCTTTATGCAGACAACCCTTTCTAACCTCATGTTGACATATTAGAAACATTGATATATCCTAATTTCAATAATTTCTGGGAGGCTTTTATTATTTTAAAATCTTTTCTTTTACAATATGGTGTATACTACCTTGCCGCTATAAGCGCAGTTGCGTCTATAGCCACTGTTTATGACAAGCTAAGTGCTGTGGTGCATAGATACAGAATACGCGAACGTACACTGCTTGCCTTATCTGCCATAGGCGGTTCAGTCGCAATGTTTGTTACGATGATTTTAATTCACCATAAAACGCGCAAAGCTAAATTTATGGCTGGTATTCCCTTTATAATCATACTGCAGCTTCTTCTTTTGTATTTTATACTCAGTTACTAATATAAACCGGATAATACGCTATAATTTTGTAGAATCACATCTATTTTGCAATGCATTACGCAAGTATTTTTATTGACATTACATCCTGCCAGATATACAATATAAAAGCAATAATATTCAGAGATAAAAACGCCGGAAGCTTCCTTTGCTTTTGGTCAGGAGGTTTGTCATGGCTATTGATGATATACTTTCGAAAAAAGGTTTTATATGCGATATGGACGGTGTCATATATCACGGCAATCAATTGCTTGAAGGCGCCGCCGAATTTGTTAACTGGCTTCAAAAAGAAAATAAGCGATTTTTGTTTTTGACTAATTCAAGTGAACGTTCACCCCGTGAGCTGCGTCAGAAATTACAGCGTATGGGTATGGATGTTGAAGAGAGCCATTTCTATACAAGTGCTCTCGCAACGGCTTCTTTTCTTGCTACTCAATCGCCAGGTTGCAGCGCTTATGTTATAGGTGAACCGGGTCTTGTCAATGCACTTTACGAAGCTGGTATTACTATGAACGATGTAAACCCGGACTATGTCGTCGTCGGCGATACGAGAAACTACAACTTTGAGAACATCCAGCGGGCCGTAAAATTCATATTCAAAGGTGCGAAACTTATAGGCACAAATCCCGACTATACCAACCCTCTCGAAACAGGTATAGCTCCTGCGACGCGTTCGCTTGTTGCGCCGATTGAACTCACGACCGGAAAAAAGGGTTATTATGTCGGCAAACCAAACCCACTTATGATGAGAACCGGACTTAAACTTCTTGGATGTAAAAGTGAGGATACCGTAATCATTGGAGATAGAATGGATACCGATATAATAGCCGGTATTGAATCAGAGATTGACACTATACTTGTCCTGAGCGGCGTAAGTGATATCCATACCCCTTCCCAGTTTGCTTATCGTCCGAAATATATATTTAACAGTATTGGAGATATTTTAAAATAAATAATCCTACATATTTCCCCCTATTTTATGGTGATGTTGAAACATCACCATATTTTTTTGCAAAATAATCATTTTAATATTGTAAAAACTTTGATTCACGTGTATAATATTGCAAAAGTTCTATTTACGACAATTTTTTAAAACATTCAACTTTATTTGACTTTTTATTCCCTCGACAATTTAGGTGGTGGGCAGATGTTTTCACAGCTAAAGAGCCTCGGATTATATGGCCTTGATGCTTACATTGTCGGTGTTGAAGCCGATATTTCACAAGGGCTTCCTTCATTTGATATAGTTGGCCTGCCAGACGCGGCGGTAAAAGAATCTCGTGAAAGAGTACGTTCTTCGCTTCGCAACTGCGGATTTGACTTTCCAGTTAGCCGTATCACTATAAACCTATCACCCGCTGATATAAAAAAGGAAGGACCGGTATATGACCTTCCTATATTAATCGCTCTTCTTTGTGCTACAAGACAACTCAACGGGGATTTCAGTGACTGCGTTTTTGCCGGCGAACTTTCGCTTTCCGGTGAAATACGTCGCGTCAGCGGTATTCTTCCAATGGCAATCAAAGCGAAAGAAGCTGGTTTTAAACGCTTTTTCATACCATATGACAACGCAGCGGAAGGTTCTGTTGTTGATGGTATAGAAATTTTTCCTGTAAAGAATGTTCCGGATCTCATTAATCACCTAAATAATAAAAAAGAGCTTCTTCCTGCTTCAAAATACAAATTTCCCGAAGAAGAGAATACTCAGTCTCCTGACTTTTCTGATGTTTGCGGGCAGCTTGAAGCACGGCGGGCTATTGAAATAGCTGCTGCGGGTGGTCACAATATTTTGCTCATCGGTCCACCTGGCTCTGGAAAAAGCATGCTTGCAAAACGCATTCCTTCGATTTTGCCCGATATGACGTTTGAAGAGTCAATTGAAACAACGAAAATTCATTCAGTTGCAGGCGTTCTGCCGTCAACTATACCTTTGATACGCACAAGGCCGTTCCGTTCACCTCATCAAACTATTTCCGGCGCAGGACTTGCCGGAGGTGGACGTATACCAAAACCAGGGGAAATATCTCTTGCTCACAATGGTGTTCTGTTTCTTGACGAGCTGCCTGAATTTTCTCGTGAAGCGCTTGAAATATTGCGTCAACCGCTTGAAGATGGAACTGTCACGATTTCAAGGGTATCAGGCACGCTTACCTATCCATGCTCAATTATGCTCGTCTGTGCAATGAATCCTTGCCCCTGTGGTTATTACGGACACCCCACACGAAAATGCACCTGCCCGCCGGGTTCCGTATCAAAATACCTCTCGCGTATTTCCGGCCCGCTGCTTGACCGGCTTGACCTGCATGTTGAGGTTCCGCCTGTCAATTTCAGTGAGCTGACCTCTGCATCTTTAGGGGAGTCATCTGCCAGCATAAAGAAACGGGTGAATAGAACAAGAGAAATACAGCAACAAAGGTACAAAGGAACTGGTATTTCGTGCAACGCAAGACTGACACCCTCAATGCTGCGTAAGTTCTGTAATCTTACAGATAGTGCAAAAAGGCTTCTAAAGGATGCTTTTGAAGGAATGGGGCTTTCAGCAAGGGCGTACGACCGCATAGTAAAGGTATCCCGCACAATCGCAGACCTTGACGGCAGTGACCGGATTGATGCGGAACACGTTGCAGAGGCAGTGCAATACAGAAGCCTTGACAGAAAATATTGGAACCAAAAATAAGCGTCTTTTTTTCATTCACTTAAATTATTTTTTTATAAATAAGTATTGCAAATATATCATATATGGTATAGAATTCTATCAATCAAAATATTTATTTTAATCTAAGGCACAATGTAATAAATTTCATATTATAGAAATAGTATTGTTAAAAATTTTAATTATAAATGTCATCTCAAAATCAAGAATATTTCAAGGCGTATTTTTAGTGAAGTTCACTTTTCATATTATCTTTACGGGGGTCATTTTATGGTTAAACATATTGTCATGTACAAGCTTAAACCATTTGCGGAAGGCGCAGATAAAAAAACAAACGCCATAAAAATTAAAAAGAAACTCGAAAATCTTCAGGGTATTGTTCCCGGAGCTTTTAAGATGGAAGTCGGCATAAACTATAATCCTGGAGGATACGACGTAGTACTCTACTCGGAATTCAATGACCATGATGCCCTTGAAACCTATCAGATGCACCCGGAACATATCAAAGTCAGAGAATTTATTCATTCTGTCATAGAAAACCGCGTAGTGGCCGATTATATGGTTTGATATGAGACTTTTTGCAGCAATTTCATTCGACGAAAATACTAAAAATTTGATATCGGAGCTCTATAATAAGCTCGACATAGCCGGCGTAAAATGCAATTTTACGCCGGTATCGAATCTGCATTTGACCCTAAAATTCTTAGGCGAAACTGACAATTCAAGGCTGAATAGTATTAAGTCAGCGCTCAATGAAGCAGCGCAAATTGTCAGTTGTTTTGATATTGTTCCGGACAAGTTGGGATACTTCCCTTCCCGCAGTGATAAAACAATCTGGCTTGGTATGAAAGGCAATGGTCTTGAGAGTTTAGCTGCCGCTGTAGACGAGTCACTTTCAAAGGTTGGATATGAAAAAGAAAAGCGCAAATTCACGCCGCATGTAACCCTGGCACGCAGGGCATTGTGTGATAAAAACGCAATTTCTGACATTGAGATACCTGATTTTGTCTTTCGCGTCAGTGCCGTTACGCTTTTTGAAAGCCGGAGAGACAACGGTCGCCTTTGGTATAAGCCGCTTTACCTTGCATATTTAAAAAATTGAACCCAAATGAATTATTCCCGCCTTAAACAGTTACCGGCTGTTTAAGGCGGGAATTTTTCTGCGTTTATTAAAGCTCTTCAAGTGTACTTTCATTCATGCTTAAATGTTTTACTCTGTCGTTGACTTCGGCGCGTTTTGCATTATTAAATCTGTCGAGTGTACCTACGAGGTATCCTGTAATACGGCGAATTCTTTCAAATTTATTTTCATTATCCTCGCTTCTGCCGCATTTTGGACACCTATCTCCAATGATACCGTTGAAGCCGCATACGGGATCGTGGTCAACCGGATGGTTTATTGCACCATAACCGATTCCGTTTTCCTTCATACACCGAATGACCGATTCAAAGGCCTCAAGGTTCTTTGTTGGGTCGCCGTCAAGCTCAATATATGTAATATGACCGCCATTCGTTAGTTTGTGATACGGCGCCTCAAGTTTTATCTTGTCATAAGCGTTGATTGGATAGTAGACAGGGATATGGAAAGAGTTCGTGTAATACGCCCTGTCTGTCACGCCCGGAATTATGCCGAACCGTTTTTTATCTATTTCTACAAATCTACCGGAAAGCCCTTCAGCAGGCGTGGCGAGAAGCGAAAAGTTGAGCTTATACTTTTTCGCCGCGTCATCCATGCGTTTTCTCATATGACTGACGATTTCAAGCCCTAACTTCTGAGACTCCTCCGATTCCCCGTGATGTTTTCCTGTAAGCGCTTTCAGTGTCTCTGCCAGGCCAATAAAACCTACTGTCAAAGTTCCGTGGCGCAGTACTTCACGCACTTCATCATCAGGTTTGAGCTTATCTGAGTCGAGCCATACACCGTTGCCCATCAAGAACGGGAAGTTGCGGACCTTCTTGCGGCACTGGATTTCAAATCTATCCAAGAGCTGATCAATGCACAGGTCAATCATCTCGTCCAGCCGCCTGTAAAATTCCTCGACATTCTTATTACTTAAAATCGCCAGACGCGGCAGATTGATAGATGTAAAGCTTAAATTGCCGCGGCTGAATACAATTTCTCTTGATGGATCAGCCACGTTGCCTATAACCCTTGTACGGCATCCCATATAGGCGATTTCAGTTTCTGGTTTCCCTGGTTTGTAATATTGATAATTAAACGGCGCGTCAATAAAAGAGAAATTCGGGAAAAGCCTTTTTGCGCTGACACGGCAGGCAAGCTTGAACAAATCGTAATTGGGGTCGCCCGGGTTATAATTGACGCCTTCCTTTACCTTGAATATTTGAATCGGGAAAATCGGCGTTTCTCCGCTGCCCAATCCCGCTTCAGTCGCAAGAAGCATATTTTTCATAACCATGCGCCCCTCGGCAGACGTATCAGTACCGTAATTCACAGAGCTGAACGGAACCTGAGCGCCTGCCCTGCTGTGCATAGTGTTGAGGTTATGGATGAGGGCCTCCATAGACTGATATGTCTCTTTATCCGTTTCCTGAGAGGCATGGTTAAAGGCATATTTCTGTATCCTCTTTACCTGTTCCGGGTCAAGCTCACGTGAAAGTAGCTCTGCCTCCCTTTCGGCAAAACCGTTATCATTAGTAATAACGGGTGTAAGTCCAAATTCTTTTAATATTTTTGAGTGTACCGATTCAGTCAAATCTTTTGCATATTCTGCGTCGCCGCTGATAAGTTCAACGGCACCTTCAATGCACTTTTTATAATTTTTTCTATATGACTTCCTTACGCCGTCTGCGAGCGCATAGTCAAAATTCGGTATACTCTGTCCGCCATGCTGGTCGTTTTGATTCGACTGAATTGCAATGCAAGCGAGCGCGGAATAGCTCGATATCGAATTCGGCTCACGCAAAAATCCGTGTCCTGTGGAAAAACCGCCTTCAAATAACTTTTTTAGGTCAATCTGACAACATGTAGTCGTCAGCGTATAAAAGTCAAAGTCATGTATATGAATATCGCCTTCACGGTGTGCCTTGGCATGTTCTGGCTTTAGCACATACATCTCATTGTATATTTTGGCGCCTTCAGAACCGTATTTCAGCATAGCGCCCATTGCAGTGTCACCGTTTATGTTTGCGTTGTCACGCTTTAGATTGCTGTCTATGGAATCTTTATTCGTTATTTCCTCATAGGTTTTCATGAGCCGCGTATTCATTTCACGGGCTCTTGTGCGTTCCGCCCTATACAATATGTAGGCTTTCGCTGTCTTTGCTAAATCTTCGTCGATAAGGACTCTTTCTACAATATCCTGAATTTCCTCTACTGATGGAATTTCTCCATTGCTGCAAACAGTTTTTTCAAGCTCTGATGCAACCTTAATGGAAAGTTTTACAGCAAGCTTTTCATCACCGCTGCCGCTTGCATTAAGCGCTTTTAATATCGCATTGCTTATCTTTTCGAGATTAAATGGTACAAGTCTTCCGTCTCTCTTTTTTATTGTCGTTATCATAATTTCCCGTCGGTGACTAATTCACCGAGCTGCTGCACCTGCTTTCTTAATAGAGTTGACGACATAATATTACCACTGTATATTGTGCTTGTCAATATAATACATACAATATATATACACAAAAGAGCCGATATAACACTTGTTATATCGGCTCTTTTTCAATAAATATAACTCAAAATATATAATTTATTTTTGAACCATGCTGTAATTTTGTCTCCGAATTTCGGCTCTCTGAATTTTACCGCTTGCGGTTTTCGGCAATTCATCAACGAATTCAATAATTCTCGGATACTTATAAGGAGCGGTCTGTTCCTTAACGTAGTTTTTAAGTTCTTCTGCCAACTCATCCGAAGGCTGATATTTTTTAGTCAGCACAATAGAAGCTTTGACAACCTGGCCGCGAATCGGGTCGGGTGCACCGGTTACAGCACATTCAAGAACAGCAGGATGTTCCATAAGAACACTCTCAATTTCAAAAGGCCCTATTCTATATCCTGACGATTTTATGACGTCATCTGTGCGGCCAACGTACCAGTAATATCCGTCTTCATCGCACCATGCCGTATCCCTCGTGTGATAATAACCGTCATGCCAGACCTTTTTTGTATTTTCCTCGTCATTGTAGTAGCCGTTAAAGAGACCTACTGGTTTTCCTTGAGACACGTCAACTACTATCTCGCCTACTTCACCTTTTGGAACAGGCCTTCCCTTTTCATCAACTAAGTCTATTTTGAAAAGCGGAACCGGCTTGCCGAGAGAGCCCGGCTTTGGCTCCATTCCCTTTAGTGTAGCAATGAGCACAGGCGATTCAGTTTGCCCAAAGCCTTCCATTATTTTTATACCAGTGTATTCGTAAAATTTTCTGAAAACTTCAGCGTTAAGAGCCTCGCCTGCCGTACATGCATATTTGAGTGACGACAGCTTATGGTTGCCCATTCCTTCTTTAATAAGAAAACGGTAAACCGTCGGAGGGGCGCAAAAAGACGTTACATTATATTTTTCAATAACGGTCAGCAGTTCCTCAGCGTCGAATCGGTCAAAATCGTAGACAAACAGCGCTGATTCCATGATCCACTGCCCATATATCTTGCCCCAGGCTGCTTTTGCCCATCCTGTATCTGCAACTGTAAGGTGGAGTCCGTCCGGCTGAACATTCTGCCAGTGCTTAGCAGTCATAATGTGTCCAAGCGGATAAGCAAAATCGTGACTGACCATCTTTGGGAAACCTGTCGTTCCTGATGTGAAATACATCAACATCATATCGGTTGATTTGTTGGCGTCTTTTCCCTGCGGGCGCTCAAATTTTTCGTCAGCGGCTTCCATACCCTCATGGAAAGAAATCCATCCGTCCCTTTTTCCGCGTGCGATTATTTTTATTTTCAGTGTCGGGGATTCGGGTTCCGCCTCATCAACATGCTCTGCGGTTTCCCCGTCCGCTGTCGATATCACAGCTTTTATGTCCGCGGCGTTAAAGCGGTAAACCAGATCCTTTGTTGTGAGCATTGATACGCCCGGAACCGCAATAGCGCCGAGTTTATGGAGCGCCAGCACCGCAAACCAGTATTCATAATGCCTCTTTAAAAGAAGCATAACCTTATCGCCCTTTTTGATGCCAAGTGAGCGCAGAAAGTTCGCTGTTTTGTCGCTGTACTTTTTCATATCGGCAAAGGTGAAAATATGTTCCTCACCTTCGGGATTGCACCAAACCATTGCTCTCTTTTGCGGCTCTATTCGTGCAATCTCGTCAACTATATCAAAAGCAAAATTGAAATTCTCAGGTACATTCAGGCTAAACTCCTTGATAACGCCATTTTCATCGTAAATCTCATTAACATATTTTTCATTGATTCCGATCATATGGATGCCTCCGTAAAAAATATTATGAAGTGCTTATTGGAGTTTAAGAGACAAACAAAAAAGCCCGCCCCTTAAATCCTTAAGGGACGGGCGTTAATTCCCGCGGTACCACCCAAATTCGTATATAAAATACGCACTCTAAGGGTTCATACAAACCCATCACCTTAACGCGGCTACACGTGCACTCCTACTCTTTGCATTTCAGAATGCCTGTTCAGAAGCGACTCGCCGTACGGGTTCAATTCTCCGGCTCTCAGCGTACACCGGATCTCTGTGGAATCTACACCCTGGCTCTCTTCATCATCACATTTAACTATTTGTTTGTATTATATAATCCATTAGCTTAATATGTCAAGCAATTTTTTATCTATTTCTCTTTTTTGTCAAATCTACAACAGCAAATTGGGTATATTATATATTATTTTATGCAAAAATAACACTCTGTGCATCATGCATAAAAAAGTATCCGCACTATAATGATTTTGTCTGAATCTAATAATTGACGCTAATAGATAAGGGTTTTATAATTAATTAGGTTTGCTAATTATTCGGAATACTAATTATTCCTTAGAAGGAGGTTAAAAAAGTGCCAAGCGCGGTTTCCGAGGAAACTGAAGAAAAACTTGCTCAGGCCTTCTTACAGTTCTATCATCTTAACCGCTTCACCTGTTCTCGAGATAGCGACGACCTAAATCAAGGCAAAAGCTGTCTGAGATTTAGGGAATATTTGCTGCTATTCTATTTAAAGTATTATAAAAAATACAGTAAATGTGAAAAAGGAATGACAGCTTCAGAATTGAGCGAGTTAATGAAAGTTAAACCTCCAACAATTAACCCTATGCTTTTAAACCTCGAAAATAAAGGTCTCATAAGCAGACAAACCGACAAAAAAGATAGGCGTTATATCAGGATAGAACTCACTCAGGCTGGATTGGAACTTATAGAAAAAATGGAGGCCTCATTCAAAAAGAAGTTTCACGATCTCGCATGCTATCTCGGAGATGAAAAAAGCCGTATGCTTGCTGAACTTGTCAACGAAGTATACGCCTTTTTAGTCAGCCGTCATTCCAATAAAGGCTAATTTAATCAAACCAACTACAGGATATTTATTGCACATTTAAAGATGGAGATGAAACAATGCTAAAAATTTACCGCAACCTAAAAGAGCATATATTCAGCGTTATCGCTGTTATTGTTCTTGTCTTTGGTCAGGTAATGTCAGATCTGTATCTTCCTACCGTCATGTCAAATGTTGTTAACAATGGCATAATGAAAGAGGATATCAATTATATCTGGCGAGAAGGCGGATATATGCTCTTTATTTCCGGACTTGGAGTTATATGTGCTATTCTCGCCAGTCTTATCGGCTCCAGAATGGCCATGAGCCTCGGCACGAGTCTGCGCAATCAGATATTTACCAAAGTTGAAAGCTTCTCATTACATGAGTTTGACAAATTCGGAGCATCAACACTTATTACAAGAACTACAAATGATATTATTCAAATACAAAATGTCACAATACTTATAATTAATATGCTTTTAAGAGCACCGCTTATGTGCATAGGCGGCGTTATCCAAGCGATGTCTAAGGATAAGACACTTACACTAATACTGCTTGTTTCCCTGCCCTTTGTTGCTCTGCTGATCTTCCTTATTGCAAAGTATGTTATACCCATTTTCAAGCAGATTCAAAGCAAGATTGATAAGCTGAACCTCATTATGAGAGAGAATCTTACCGGTATCCGTGTAATTCGTGCCTTTAACCGCGAAGCACATCAAAACGAGAAGTTTGAAAAGGCAAACACCGATCTTACTCAAACATACATCAGGGTTAACCGCATAATGGCGTTCCTTATGCCGGTGATAATGCTCATTATGAATCTGATGTTAACGGCTTTGCTTTGGTTTGGAAGTATCCGTGTTGATACTAATGAGCTAAATATCGGCAATCTGTTTGCATTCACCCAGTATGCAATACAGATCATGTTCTCGCTTGTAATAGTCGCTGTTATGTTTATATTGATACCACGCTCTGAGGCAGCTGCAGACAGAATTAATGCTGTACTTGAAACAGAACCAGAAATAACTGAAACAAAGACTCCGGTCAGAGCAACATCGCAAAAAGGCATGGTCGAATTTAGAAACGTAACGTTCCGTTATCACGGAGCCGAGCAGCCTGCGCTTAAAAACATCAGTTTTACCGCAAAGCCTGGGGAAACTGTCGCTATAATCGGTGGCACCGGCAGCGGCAAAACAACGCTTGTCAACCTCATACCGCGTTTTTATGACGTAGAAAGCGGTGAAATTTTGATTGACGGTGTTAATGTAAATCAGATGACACAAGAAGAACTAAGAAAGAAAATAGGCTTTGTACCTCAAAAAGCTCTGCTGTTTACAGGTACAATTGCCGAGAACCTCAGATACGGCGACGATACAGCCGATATGGACCGTATTAAACACGCCGCTGAAATCGCACAGGCAGCTGAATTTATCGAAAAGATGGAAGATAAATATGACACAGTTCTATATGAGGGTGGTTTAAACCTTTCAGGCGGACAGAAACAACGTCTTTCAATTGCAAGAGCACTGACAAGGAAAGCCGAAATCTATGTCTTTGACGACAGCTTCTCTGCTCTGGACTTTAAAACTGACGCCAAGCTTCGCGCGGCGCTTAAAAAAGAAACTAAGGATTCAACAGTTATTATAGTTGCTCAGCGCGTCGGCAGTGTAATGGACGCAGACAAAATAATTGTTCTCGACGATGGTGAGATTGCCGGTATTGGCACACATCGTGAACTATTAAATACCTGCGAAGTTTATCGTGAAATAGTGTCCTCGCAGCTTTCCGAGGAGGAATTAGCATGAGTGCAAGAAAGAATTACCCAATAAAAAATAAACTACCGAACCGCAGGCATGGAGGCCCTGGTGCTGCACTCGGAAGGCCAGTTGAAAAAGCCAAGGATTTTAAAGGTACAGTTAAAAGGTTAATATCTTATTTGCGACCGCACACTCTGAAACTTATTATCGTTCTTGTCTTTGCGGTTGTAAGCACAATCTTTACGATTCGCTCCCCGAAAATCATGGGCGACGCAACTAACCAGCTGACCGATGGTTTTATTGCCAAATCGACTGTTAATGCGGTTTCGGACATTCAGAAAAAAGTTGTGCCCGAGCTCAAAAAACAGTTCGAGAAGATGGATGAAGCCGAAAAGAAGGCTGTAGATGAAGCTAAGGCAAAGGTTAAGGAAGAGTTTGATAAGAAAATTGCCGAAAAGAAACAGCAGGCTTATAATATAGCAATAGCAAAAGCTAATGAAGCTATTGAAAAGAAATTCAACGAAACAATGGCTCAAAAAAAGCAGGCAGCTTATGCGGAGGCAAAGCAAAAAGCCGACGCTATGATTGAGCAGAAATTTGCATCATTGAAACAGGATGCTTATAACAAAGCAATAGCTGAAGCAGACCAAAAAGCTAAAAATATCGTTGACGAACAATTTAAGAAAAATTTCCCCGGCGTTTCTGACTTTAGCAATATTCCTGGTTATGCCGATGCCTTAAATCAGGCTAAGGCTGAAGCCGAGGAAACCGCAAAACAAGCTGTTGATAAGCAATTCGCTGCGCAGATCGCTTCCGCCAAATCAGCTGCTGAGAGCAATGCCATTAAAATGGTAGACGATCAGTTTGCAAAACAGCAATCTAAAATAGCTGCCCAATTATCCAACGCGAAAAAGCAGGCAGAAACTAAGGCGAAGGAAGCCGTTGACGCGGAGTTCGCAAAACAGCAGAGTACAATGGATGAACAGCTTGCAAAAGCTCAAGATGAAGCAGTCAAAAAGGTTAAAGACTCCGTAAAGAAGGCTATGCTGGAAAAAGGCAATTTGACCTCCGAGCAGCTTGACGCCATGCAAGAGATTATCTCCCTTCCCAACGTCAAAGATATCAAGGATAACAACAAAAAAGCTGATACAATTCAAAAGCTCATCGACCTTAGCAAGAAACTGCCCCAGTCAAAGAACAATAGCATGAAAATATCTAAGACAGATATGGATAAAGGCATAGCCGATGTCCGCAAGTACGGCGGTGCAATCCCATTTGATGCTATTGCTAAAACACTACTTATTCTCGTCCTTATCTATTTCTTGAGCTCGCTGTTCCAGTTCCTCATGCAGTACATCATGTCAGACGTTGCCCAAAAGACTGTCTACGATATGCGAAAAGAACTGCAGCACAAACTGTCTCGATTGCCTCTGCGGTATTTTGACTCACATTCGAATGGCGACACTTTGAGCCGTATGACGAACGATATAGATACTATTTCCGCAACGCTGCAGCAAAGCTTAACTCAGCTCATTACTGCTGTTCTCCAGCTTATCGGATATGTCTATATGATGCTGACAATCAGTTGGCAGCTAACTCTCATTGTCATGGCTACGCTGCCGCTTTATATCATTGCTACGACAATAATAGCAAAGCGTTCCCAGAAGTATTACGCAAAGCAGCAAAACCGTCTTGGTGCACTCAGCGGACATACAGAGGAGATGTTTACCGGCCATATTGTTGTCAAAGCATTTGGACGCGAACCTGATTCAATCAAAACTTTCAAGGAAATTAACAACGAACTCTATAGCGTTGGTTGGAAAGCTCAGTTTATTTCGGGTATTATGATGCCCCTAATGAACTTTATCGGAAACGTTGGATATGTTCTTATTGCAGTTGTCGGCGGTGTCTTTGTCACTAAAAATATGCTGGGACTTGGCGATATCATCGCTTTTATATCCTATTCAAAATCCTTCTCTATGCCGATTATCCAGACAGCAAACATTGCCAATATAATTCAGTCTACAGTTGCTTGCGCCGAACGTGTATTCGAACTCCTTGATGAAAAAGAAGAAATACCGGACAAGAGTGATGCAAAAATCATTGAAAACCCGCAGGGTAACATTGAATTCAAACATGTACAATTTAGCTATAGCAAAGATAAGCCGCTTATTGAAGATATGAACCTTGAAATCAAACGCGGTGAAACTATAGCGATTGTCGGACCTACCGGCGCCGGCAAAACAACGCTTGTTAATCTGCTCATGAGGTTCTATGAGATAAATGGCGGTTCAATCACATTCGACGGCGTCGACATAAGGGATATTAACCGCGGAGAGCTCAGAAAAATGTTCGGCATGGTGCTGCAAGATACTTGGCTGTTCAACGGCACAATCCGTGAAAACATTGCCTATGGCAAAGAAGATGCCACCGAGGAAGAAATCGTGGCAGCGGCAAAGGCAGCACATGCTGACCGGTTTATTCGTAGTTTGCCAGATGGTTACGACACAGTTCTCAACGAGGAAGCCTCAAATATTTCACAAGGTCAGAAACAGCTACTGACAATTGCAAGAGCGCTGCTCGCCGATCCAGCAGTTCTAATTCTTGACGAGGCCACAAGCAACGTTGATACAAGAACAGAGCTGCTCATACAAAAGGCCATGGGCAAGCTGATGGAAGGCAGAACAAACTTTGTCATTGCCCACAGACTTTCAACTATCAAAGATGCAAAGCTCATTCTTGTTATGAATCACGGTTCTATTATCGAAAAAGGCACTCATAAAGAGCTTCTCGCAAAAGGCGGTTTCTATGCTGACTTATATAACAGCCAGTTTGCAGGCAACTCAATCTAATATATAACCTATAAAGACAAATCCCCCTGAGATTGAATTCAATCTCAGGGGGATTACTTTACTATTACATCTATAACGACAAATCAGATATATTAATCAGATATATTTTTCGAGGTTTATTGAATCCAGTTTGATATCCGTCTTGGTATCCGTTTTCTTATTCTCATTTTCTTTTTCTTTTGGCAAAACATTAGACTTGCTTGTTTGATTATTTGCTTTTGTCTGGAAGTTTCCATTAATAGAAGCGCCCTTACAAATTATTATACTTTCGCAAGTTATATCGCCATTAATATTTGCGTTTTCTTTTATCTCTACAAGGCCGTCGACAGCGGAATTGCCTTCTATTTTCCCGTCACATTCAAGAACTCCAGCCTTAATATTACCTGTTACAGCCGCTCCTTTTATAATTGACATTTCATTGCGGCTTTCAACATCGCCATTAATGCTTCCGCTGAGCAGGCGCACATTAGCTGCTTTTACATTACCTTCGACAATTCCGTCAACAGTTACATCATTTTCACAAGTCACATCGCCTTTTACAGTTCCATAAATAAACATTGATGTTATTGAGGATACCGAGCCTGTAATCACAACGCCTTTTTGAATAACTGACTCTTCCTCAGGTTCTTTCGATGCCTTAGGTTCTTTGAATACCTCATCTTGCTGATAATATGAGTCTTGCTTTTCATCATTGTTTACTTTCGAGACATCAGATAATGCTGATTTTTGCATTAGCAGCAAATCATCGTCCTGATTATTTTTGGCCGAGGCATGGGATAAAAATCGATTTGCCATACTTTTCTCCTCCTGATTTTAATGTCCCGCGATACTTTAAAACACGCCTGCCTTTTAAAATAAAGTAAAATCGACATATTTCATGTTAAGTATACAAAATTTTACGTGATAATTCAACTAATTTTAATCAAATTATTCGTAATATGGAAACTATTTATATAAAATGATACAAAGAGTAATATTTGAATTAACGGCAAGTTGAGTGAACAAGAGATTTGTATTATAATGAGTGAAATGAGGAGGAACAGCATGAGTAAAGTAGTACTGATTACAGGAGCGTCCCGCGGTATCGGGCAGGAAGCCGCTAAACTTTTTGCAAGAAATGGCTATAAAACAGCCATTAATTATTATAAATCCGAAAACGAAGCCTTGGAACTTGCGAAAACTCTTAACTCTGAAGGACTTTGTGCATCTGTCTTTAGATGTGATGTTTCAGATCTAAAGCAAGTACAAGACATGGTATCAGACTGCGAATCAGAACTGGGTCCGATTGACGTATTAATTAACAACGCTGGTATCGCACAGCAAAAGCTATTTACTGATTTGACGGCTGAGGATTGGGACCGTATGTTCTCAGTAGATGTAAAAGGAGTATTTAACTGCTGCCGCTGTGTTTTGCCGTCAATGATAAGACGTCATTCAGGAAAAATCATCAATGTTTCATCAATTTGGGGAATTTGCGGCGCTTCATGTGAAGTACATTATTCAGCTGCAAAAGCCGCTGTAATAGGGCTTACCAAAGCGCTTGCCAAAGAGGTAGGGCCGTCAAACATTCAAGTAAATTGTGTTGCGCCCGGCATTATAGATACACAAATGAACAGTGCGTTATCTGATGAAGAAAAAGCCGCTCTGTGCGATGAAACTCCGCTCGGCAGATTTGGAACTCCCCAAGATATTGCGCAGACAATGCTTTTCCTCGCTTCCCCTGCCGCAGATTTTATAACAGGTCAGGTGATAAGCCCCAACGGAGGTTTTGTGATTTAAAATATGTTTATGCTATAGGCCACGTAACCTGTTTTTGCCGTTCATTGACGCAATCTTTGCATCGATATCTTCAAGTTCAAACAGGAGAGGTTTTTTATCAATATTTAAATTGCGGGTTTTTAAAGTTGTAATAAGAATACGCCTTCTTGAAAGCAGGTCTTTGAGTGATGTATAAAGAGCTGGACTTTGTTCTCCCTCGTTGGAATCCAGTGTCTGAGCGCTATTTTTTTCACCGCGGTTGCCCTCATTTCTGCCGCTTTTGTTTTTATCTTGTTTATTGCGCCTTGAATTCTGTTCACGGCGCTTTTTTTGTTCGTCGTACTTTTCTTTTTCTGATACGAAATTCTTTAGATATTTTTTCGCCAGCACTACATACTTTCTTGTATATTCCCTGGCAAGTTCAATGTATCCGAGGCTGAGCAGCATTTCTGCATAGGTGTAGCAAAGAAACGGCGAATAATTGAGTGCAGGGCAATCTTGCGCGGCCTGACACGCTCTTTCAAAACGCCCGGCAAAATAATCTGAAAAAATAAGGAACTCTTTTAGCTTTTCACCTTGTTCACTTGATAACAATAAATTTGTTTGTTCTTCTGCTTGTTTAAAATTCCCCGACAAGTAACTTATTATTATTTCACAGGCAGGCTTTTCTCCGCGCGAGGCTCTGAAAGCAAGCTCTGCTCTGAGACAGTCGGGTTCTATGCCTGAATTTAATATTTCATCAATATGTTGCATTACATTGCCGTTACTACAAAGCTGACGTATATACTGGCGGGTATTGTCCATGATAAATGTGTCACCTTGCCCGTTTTTCGACATTGCAGACTTTCCGCCGCTTGCATGTGGAGCATACCCCTGAAGCGGCGATACAGTTGTCCTGCTATTCTGGTCGCTTATACGGTCCATTTCTACATGCTGTATTTCCACATTGACTCACCGCCCTTTTGATTTAGGTTTAGTCACTTTTATTTTATATCGTCAGCCCTCGTAAAAAATTTAATTTAACATTCTGATAACAGAAATTTTGACACTTTTATTGCTTCTTAATCGTCTTTTTTACTTACAGCATATTGCAATGGCTTCCTATTGCCTTTTTTGCTTCATGTTTTATAAAAACCGCCATTAGATTTTCTAATGGCGGTTTTTGTTTTTATTATTCTGCTTTAAGTCTCTCGGCAAGGGTTGGGTCGGGGCTTACAAATGCTGTTTTGAAATTTTCATATATAACCATACCGGGCTTTGCCCCGTTAGGCTTTTTTACATACCTCGCAAGTGTATAGTCAACCGGTACTTGTGCTGAATCTTTCGCCTTACTGTGCACCGCGGCCAATATTGCTGCCTGCGTTAGCGTCGAATCCGGCACATCTTTGCCGTTGGAAATCACGATTACATGGGCCCCGGGTATATTGCGCGTATGCAACCAAATATCATTTTTTGACGCTGTTTTCAATGTAAGCCTGTCATTCTGGCGGTTATTACGCCCGACGAAAATATCAAAACCATCATCAGACTTAAAGTGCCATGGTGCGCTTTCTTTGGTATGCTTTGCGCTGTTCTTGCCGCCATGATTTTTGAGATAACCTTGTTCAACAAGTTCCTGCCGGATTTCATTAAGCCCGCTTTCGTTCTGAACCCTCGATAGCTCATCGAGTACCGACTCAAGATACATAAGTTCCGCTTCGCCGGCTTCAATCTGCTCCTTAAGGTATTTTTCAGCCGCCGACGCCTTACGATACTCATGATAATATTTCTGGGCGTTTTGAGACGGTGACAGCGCAGGGTCGAGCTTAATCGTAATCTCGGGTTCACCCTCTTCATAAAAGTTTGGGAGACTTACTGACGTAAGGCCTTTTTTGAGCCTGTAAAGATTCGCTGAAATTATATCGCCATATATACGTAACTGTTCCCGTCCCTTGCTTCGCTCAAGTTCAGTTCTCTGATTTAACAGCTTTCGCTGAATCCTTCCAATACATGAATTTATTACGTTAACCGTGTCATGCGAACGCTGGTTCATTCGCTGAATGGAGTCTCTCTCCGTATAAAATGCGTCGAGCAGCTTTGAGTATGAATCAAAAGTTGCAGTGTTCGCTGCGTCTCCGTACTGTCTAACTTGCATGAATGAGAAATCCATCGGTTTTTTAGTTGATGGGTTTATGACCATAAATGGGACGCCGTTTTTATTTGAGATATCCAACCGGAACTTATCAAGTATTTCAGACAATTTTTTATAATCTTCAGGCGCAAGGTCGCCTGTATGGGCGGTTGCATCGCCCGTTAATTTCCAAGAAAGTTCCCGGCAGACAATCGGTGATACACCCTGCAGTGTCTGAAGCAACGTTTTTTGCAATTCGTTGTTTCTTCCATTTCGAATAATAGCCGCAATTGCATCTGACGGAGTTTCAAGTATATTTAGTTTGTTTTGCTTAGGTGGCAATTCATAATTTAATCCCGGAAGGATTTGCCGCTCACGCGACATCGTTTCGTCTACATGCTTTATTGCATCAAGTATTCGCCCGTTCTCATCAATCAGGATAATGTTGCTGTACCTGCCCATTATTTCAATGGCAATTGTACGAATAACTTCATCTCCCAACTCGTTACGGGATAAAAAGTCAATAAAAAGTATACGCTCGAACCCTGGCTGCCTCACGCCCGAGAATTTTGCACCAGATAAGTGCTTCCTCAAAAGCATACAGAACATCGGCGGAGACATCGGGTTTTCCTTATTTATTTCGGTCAGGTGTACGCGCGGAGAATTTGCATTTGCAGATAAAAGTAGTTTCGCACTTCCCTGCCGTTTTCTGAAAACAATATCTATCTCATCTTTCTCGGGTTGGTGTATCCTGTCTACCCGCGCACCGTCGAGCGCCGAGCTTATCTCAGACCCGAGAAATGATAAAAAAACACCGTCAAGCGCCATATATACCTCCAGATTGTTCAAAAGCAATTATGTAATTGCAGCTTTACTTAAGCCGTTTTTGCAGTCTTTATCTTTTCAAACAATGTTTTAGTTTCAGAACTACTTTGTCCATTTATTATTGTCAGTCCATCTTTTGTATAAATGTAGATAAACGGTGATTTCGAAGTATCAACAAAGACATCTATATTCTCACCGTCTGCTCTAAATCTGCCTTTAAGAATGTTTTTAATATCAATGCCATTTCTTTTTCTAAGCTTATTGGGTAAACTGTCCTTTAATTTCACATCTTCAATATCTGAAAAATTTATTGTTCTGCCGTACTGAGTGGAAATCACAAGTGAATCATCCGTAATTGTATAGACTGGTGGCTTAGCGAAAATTATTAAAGCTGTAGCTAAGATTGCAAGAAATACAGCAAACGCCGCAATTGTTATTATTCTTCTCATTTTAATTGTAGCTGGAACGGCTTCCTCTTTTATTTTATCTAATTCAAATGATTGGGTTTTTTCTAATATGATATAAACTAAAACAAAGTCAATGATAATGAAGGCCAGCAATGCAATTATAAAAGTTACAGCATTATAATTCGGAATAAATACAATTATAGTTCCAACTGCAACAATGAGTAATGATATACCTGTTAATCTATTCTTCTTTATATCATTTTGATTAGAAGTATTTGAAAAATTATGCTCAAACAAAAGAACAAGTGCTGTAATATTTTCATGATATTATCAATCACCTTTAACTATATCTTTCAATTACCTGATTTCAAATGGCCGTATTTAAACAAAAATTACAAAACATAATACGGTTCCTTATTACCCTTTGCAATTATAAACTCAACGTCCGGGAATCTTTTTTCGAGTTTTTGCATGAGTACAGGCAAAATAACCGTCTCTGTAGTAAAATGTCCGGCTTCAACTACATTTATCTGCATATTTTGAGCGAAATAGTAAAGGTGATGTTTCATTTCGCCGGTAACCAGTGTGTCTGCCCCAGCCTGAGCCGCTTTTGTGATTATATCTTCATCTACAGCGCCGCTGCATACGGCTATACAGTATGCTTCTTTACCTGCATCAGTCAGCTTAACACATTGGGCATCTAATGCCTTTTTAACAAACAAACCAAATTCCCTGAGCAATTTTGGTTCCTTTAGCCTGCCAATACGCCCTATACCATACTTTTCACATACAGACTCATCTTCATAGATATCATAAGCCGGTACTTCGTACGGATGAGCATTGAGCATTTCAGAAATAACTTTCTTTAAATCCTGTGGAGCGCAAATTGCCTCAATACGAACCTCGTCAACTTTTTCCGGTTTTCCCACTTCTCCAATAAACGGGTTTGAACCGCTAAGAGGCCGAAAATATCCGTTCCCGTGGGTTTCAAATGCACATCCGTCATATTCGCCCAGTTTTCCTGCTCCAGCCTCTGCCATTGCTTTTCTGACCTTTTCGGCATGACTTTCGGGAACGAATACTACTACTTTTTTGAAATTCATTACCTTGTCGTCACTTAGCCTTTTAACATCGGTCAGGTTCAGCTTTTCAGCGAGAACGTCGTTGACCCCGCCGTTCGCCGCATCAAGGTTAGTATGCATACAGATAGCCGAAAGGGACATTTTTGCAAGGTTCCAGATAGCGGAGGTCGCGCCATTTGCCATGACCCTTCTTACAGGGTTGAATATTACCGGATGATGACTGATTACAAGCTGAGCTCCGGTATCATGCGCCTCTTGCGCAATTTTTTCAGTAATATCAAGTGAAAGGACAGCTTTTTTAACATTTGAATCTGGATCGCCCACAAGCAGACCCGCATTGTCGTAAGACTCAGCGAGCCACAACGGCGCAATTTCGCAAAGATAGTTATATATTTCAGAAACTGTTGTCATTTTAACACTCCCTGTCTTTTATAGTTTCACATAGTGCCTTTATTTTATCGGCAAGGTACAGTGCTTGTTCAGCCTCACGCTCGTCAAGTTCACTTCTGCTTTTTGCTTTTTTCAGCCCGTTTGCCTTTTTATAAAGTGAATTTGCCTTTTGTTTGAGATAGACCAGCTCGTTTTGTCCACCCTCTGCGAGCAATCCAGTATAGCAAAAATAAGGGTCAGCGCACCTTTTCTTGCCGTCATAATATGCGGAAATCACAAGATAATACTTTTGGCCTTGCTTTTCCAGTGCTACAGCTTCTTTATCAATTTTAAAACCATTTTCGCATAAAAATGCTCTCAAATCTTCCTGAGCAGTCATCGGTTGTAAAATCAAATGCTTCTCGGGGTTTTTAATCCAACTGCATTTTAAAATTATTTCGGAAATCAGTTCGCCGCCCATGCCGGCTATAACAATGTCGTCGGCCTGAGTCTCATTAATTCCTTCAAGACCATCTGTGAGATAAAAATCAATTTTTCCCGAAGCATTGTACTCTTCTGCCGTCATTTTTGCACGCTTTAGGGGTCCTTCCCGTATATCACAGGCAACGGCATGCGGACATATGCCTGAATTCACTAAATACACCGGAAGATAGGCATGATCGGTTCCAATGTCCGCAACTGTCCGGCCCTCACGCACAAAAGACTTCACAAGTTTAAGACGTGCTGTCAAATTTGGAAGATTATGTGCCAAAACTATCCCTACTTTACACTTAATCCATCTTTACCTCTACGCTGCCTTTATAAAGCAGCCAAGTCAACAAAGTCGATGCGTTTACAATAAGAGCAAATACTGCAAACATAAACGAAGAACGTGAAAGGAGTACAAGCATTGTAAGTCCTACTACTCTCCCCGCGCCAAAAAATACTTCCCTCGTGGACAGAAGCTGCGAAAATGAAATACCATCAATTGGTTTCTCAAATGCAGTGTAAAAAATACCTACCGACGGATTGTCCAAAAAAGCGGCGACAAGCGCATTCACAATCGAAAGAATAAAAAGTACAAGAGGTTTCATATAAACCAGCAGTGGAATCGAGACAATTGTCGAAATTACCGACGATATTAGGACACATTGCAACCTGTTACGGGGTCTGATTATTCTGCCCGCTAAGATAAAAGAGAAAATAGCTGTAAGTCCGCAAAGCGTTGTATTTAGACCAAGTATCGCCTCATTAGTTATCATTTTGAAAAATATTATATTCAAAAATAACGGATATGCAGTATTTTTTATCCCGCGAAAAAATTCCGCGGCAAATATACCGAAAACTTTCTTGCTGGAAAATACATAACGATATGTGCCTGATAGATTTGAAACGCCAACGATTTTCACGTCTCCAAGCTTTGTTGCCAAAAATGTTGTACATAGTGAAAACAAAAATGAAATTGCAAATATAATATTATAACCAAGCTGTCCGCCGAAAGTGCTTATGATAATGCCTGATATTAAAGGCACTACTAAATTAACAAATGAGCTTACCATTCCCATCAGCGAAACAACTCTGTCAAATATTTTTTCACTTGTAGTAATCTTTACTAACTCATTATAACTCTGCCAATAAAAGCCGTTTGCAAGAGCGCTCAATATTCCGAGCAAGACTGTATATTTAACTGCATTCCCCTGAAGCAGCAACAGTATTATGTAAAATATATTATATAATACAACGCCGATTCTTAGTATAAATACAGGCGATTTTTTAAGTGAAATCTGCGAAGACAGCTGCATAACAATTGCTAAGCCGAAAACACTTATTGCATTATATAGTGCAACCGTTGAAATCTTACCGTCCTGACGGAAGAAAAATGTATTTATAAATACACCAGGTATTGTAGTAAATAGCAAAAAGCTAAAGTGAGTTGCTATAAATTTTTGGGTCAATGTCGGAATGTCTATAAGTCCTGTGCGATATTCCAGCAAAGCGGTTATTCTTTCGCTAATTCGACGTTTCATAGCTGCCTCCAACTGCAGATCATGAGTAATACGCTTTAATTCCATTGCTGTCAGAGGTAATAATGTCATTTTAAGAAGATATTTTATTTTAATTATTCAAAAATAAGTTGTGCCATCCAAAATGGATGGCA
The DNA here is from genome assembly GCA_000953215.1 of [Clostridium] cellulosi. Lineage (NCBI taxonomy): Bacteria > Bacillati > Bacillota > Clostridia > Eubacteriales > Oscillospiraceae > Ruminiclostridium > [Clostridium] cellulosi. The sequence continues at coordinate 1,014,177 of LM995447.1, read as the reverse complement.
CAACTGTCAAAGACTATTTAGTACAATTATTTATTTGCCAGATATTCATTTATCTTTTTTACAAGCTCATCGCAATCTGCCCCGTGAACCATGCAAGCCTCTTCAAGGCTTTCACCGCGTGATGACGGGCATCCGAGGCAATGCATTCCCATTTCCAAGAAAAACGGGGCAGTTCCCTCATCAATATCTAATATATCACCGATAAGCATATCCTTTGTAATCTGTGCCATATTTTTACCTCCTTCTATTCGGTAAGCAGCACAATTAGTATTACACAAATTGCTTTCAGATTCAGCCGCAAATTCGTTTGAATCTTTATAACTGCCATACCTAATTTTAATTCATATAAAAAATTTATCTTTGTACAATAGTATTATAATAACCTTAATTGAGAAATGCAATACCCGAAAAAATTAAAACGCCCCAGAATAATCTGGGGCGTTTTTTACCGTGCCAAAATGAAAGGTGCCGATTATTGCTGCTCCTTGATTTTGGCGAAGCATTCACTGCAGTATACGGGGCGATCTTCTCTTGGCTGGAATGGAACCTTGCAAGATTTTCCGCATGCTGCACATACAGCATCAAACATTTCACGCTGGGGCTTGCCAGCGTTCTTTCTGGCATCACGGCACTTTTTGCATCTTTGGGGTTCATTGACAAAACCCTTCTGAGCATAAAATTCCTGTTCTCCAGCAGTGAAGATGAACTCCTCGCCGCATTCTTTGCAGATAAGCTTCTTGTCCTGGTACATGCTTTTTTACCTCGCTTTGAGATTAGTAATTTGCCCAAGGACGGAATTGAACCGACACCTTTGAAAAACAACGCTCTCCCATTAAGCTACAGGGGCACGATCAATTTATTAAAACTCCCAGTCTTCGCTTTATGCTCTGAAGGGAATTGTCAACTTTTTTAGTACATACCTTCAATTCTTTTGCAATTGATTTATACGAAAACCCTTCTATGTACAAAAGAAAAAGCTTGCGTTCAAAAGGCGTAAATCTCATAAGGAGTGCGTCTTTAACTGAAGAGATTCGCTCCCGCATTATTACTACATCTTCGGGATTTTCAACATTGCTATTCAAATTCCTTACATAATCTAAGGAAATAATATCCCTTTTACTTGCGTTCCGCATTGCGGATAAAATTTGCCGCCTAATGCAAAGACAGGCAAAAGTTTTAAATGCAGCGCCAGCGTCAGATTTAAAAAATCTTACCGCCGATACAAGGCCTATGCCACCCTCTTGGACAAGGTCGTCAAAATCAACTCCGGAGCACTTATATTGAGCTGAATAGAACCTTATGTATGGTTCAAACCGTTCAAATATAGCACTAAGCGCAGTCTCATCACCGTTCTGGGCCCTAAAAGCGAGATTTTCATCTTTGTCATCCAGGACAGAGTTTTTCATGGACTTCACCCACTTTTTACCGCCCAAAGGAACTACACGACGGCAAACAGGCAAATAAATCACAATAATGCCGAGAAATTCTATATTGAAACGGCAAAAACAAATATTACCATATCAATCAAAAGAAAAATCTAAAACTTATAATACACCTGTATTGTAATGTTGTCAAGTGAAATAATAATAATTTTATTAAAATTCAGCGTTTTATATATTGATTTTTCAGAATGTAAATATCATGCCAAAATATTTATAAAAATTTGCGCAATTTTATATATAAAACTACCGATTTTTTTATCTTGTTACGTTCCTCGCCCACTTTTTTGACTTAAATCTTGCCAAACCGATTAGTAATTTTATGGGCTCATCGATAGTAAGGAAAAAGAATACTAAAGGAATCGGAAGTTTTAAAATTAACCCGGCGATACCTCCGAGAGGCAGTGCAGCAAACCACAATACCACCAAATCCAGGTACATCGCAAAACGTGTATCCCCTCCTCCGCGGAGAACACCGACTATATTTGTGCTATTAAAACAGCTAAAAAGAGTTGTTAAGGCATAGATGCCCAAAATTTGAAGAGTATAGCTTCTTGTTGCGCCGCCGACACTATAAATTGTTAGGAACGGCTCGCGAATTATCAATATAATTGCGGATGACACTACACCAAGAAGAGCACTTAAAATAAGCAGTGTTGAAGCATAATTCTCAGCCGTTTTTATATTGCCAGCTCCTATCTGTTTTCCGACTGCTATAGCGGTAAAATTGGCAACACCCATTATCAATACTGTTGCGAGCCTTTGAACAACACCGGCAATACTGTTTGCAGCCACTACCTCACTGCTTATATGTCCTATTACAACCGACTGCATACTTTGTCCCAAAGCCCATAGTGTTTCATTAATAACGACTGGTAAACTATAATGCAGAAAATCCTTTAACAACAGCTTATCCACTACAAGAAAATCTGATAGTTTTATGCGAAGCCTCTTATCAAAAAATGAAGCATAAATTACCGTGAGGATGAGTTCGGTGATGCGCGCAAACAATGTCGCTGTCGCTGACCCGCGGATTCCCATTGCAGGGAAACCAAATTTACCAAAAATCAGCACCCAGTTCAAAGCAACATTTACAACGAAAGATATTGAATTGATAATCAATGGGACAGTAACATTCTCTATACTTCTCAGTATATAAAGATATGTTGTTGAAATGGCTGACAGAATATATGAAAAACCGATGATACGCAAAAATTGTGCTCCGAGCACTATAACGTCCTTATCTTGTGTGTAAAAACCTATAACACCCTCTGAAAAAACAAGGACAATAAATGCAAAAAATAAAGAGCAGATTACCGACGCTCTTATTGCCAGTGTCATAATCTTGCTTATTGCGTTGGTATCTCCTTTGCCCCAATACTGGGCAGTCAATACACATGCACCGCTCGCAAGTCCGAACATAAATACGGTAAAAATAAAATATGGCTGGTTAGCTATGGACGACGCGGAAATCTGGTTTTCACCAAGAGAACCAAGCATTACCGTGTCAACCATATTAAGTCCGAAGCTGATAAGATTCTGCAGAGCAATAGGTATTGTGATAGTTATTAGCATTTTATAAAATTCTTTGTCGCGTACGATAGATAGTTTCATTTAGTCCTCCTGATAGCTGCTCTGATTTAAATTCATAATTTATTATTCATTTGCAGGAAACAATTTTTTATTAATTCATCTGTTTTTATTATATATAAAAAGGACATATTATTTTGTGTGGGGTGGTGATATTGTGTATCATGGGACAGTGAAATGGTTCAACCCTGAAAAAGGTTATGGATTTATTGCCAATGACGAGGGCGGAGATGATGTTTTCGTTCATTTTTCGGCAATTCAAGCTCAGGGCTATAAATCGCTGACGGAGGGGCAAAAAGTCTCTTTCAACACTGAAATCGATCCAAGAAACGGAAAATTGAGAGCAACTGATGTCTCAGTAATAGATCAGTAAATATAAAACCGTCTCATTTGAGGCGGTTTTGATATTTCACTAAATTGCGAAATCTTTCTGATATTTTATCAGCTTTTATTTGCTTTTGCAATGATTTTCGATTATATCGTATCTTTACGAAACGTGACACAGTAATGAAAAAGCAGCGAACAGCAGGCCTTAGTAATATACTATCACAAAAGGCCGCATGTTCGCTGTGAATTCGGTTATAAAACTAAACTGAATTATTCATTACTATTATTAAGACTTGATACCAGCAGTTTTATATATTCCCTCTCTTTCTTATATATACTTCTAAGTTTCTGCGAGACGCTGTACAGTTTATCATAATTATAGATTTCCGAATAAAATATCTTTGCCGTTACCCGTCTTATATCGGACCACATTTCTGTAATTTCATTGAGTGATTCATAGACGTTTGCCAGATTTTTATTTGCCATTTTTTCAAATTTATACTTATCCGCATTTTTTGCGTTTATCACAGAATTAAATGATTCTATGAGTTTGTTGCCGTTTTTAAAAAACTCATTTTTATCGGATATTATCCTGTCGAAATAAAATATAAAATCCTTGAGGCACTCCAGTCTGTCGGCCATTAGGTTCTGATTGTTCAGTATATTGTTTTTATAAATCTGAAAGTATCGATTACTTGAGTTATCATATGCCGTACTACTTTTACTTTTTGAAAAAGCATATAAAACGGGCTGTTTTTCATTGGAATAAAAGTATTCCATATACCCCCTTGTCATATTGTATATATCCTCAAAGCTGATTACTTGTTTTTTATATAACAAACTGTCACGAAAGCTGTGTTCGATGATATTAAATGTCTTTTCGGCTTCATCATATCCATAAATCAAAACAGTATGGGACCAATGCTTATTTTTATATAGATCGGTTCTTATGGATTCGTAAAAACAGTCTACCCAGACTATTACCGGCTTATTCTCATCCAAAGCCGCTGTAATATCACCTATTATATTTTCACTGAAATTTTTTGTTTGTAATACCATTCCTTCCTCGCTGAGCACGCTTTCTATCGGAATTGCTGGGACATATTCCATATCCAGTTTTGCTCTTTCGCCGTCTTTTGGATATTTGGCATAAACTGCTATATCGTTTATTAGAAACGGCAAAATACTTTTTCCAAAATGGATGACAACAGGGAAAAACGAATTATAGAAACATAGCTTATAGAAAATATCGTTAAACGGCTCGATATTTTCTATTATTTTTCCGCTGCTCTTTTTGGTTATCGTTGCAGCAGCCTGTTGCCTGCTTATTTCGCTATTATCCATTTGTGATTGCACACTGACAGTATTTTTGGAATCATCAATAAAAGCTGCCAATTGCTCTACGGTCTGATACTTATAGATGTCCGAGTAACTAAAATTAAGATTTCGTTTGGATGCAATCGCTTCTGCTTTAATTGCCAGCAAAGAATTTCCGCCGAGCTCAAAAAAGTTATCGTATTTGCCGACCCTTTCATAGCCGAGTACATCTGCAAATATCTGCGCGATCATCTTTTCTGTATCGCTGCCGGCAGCATCATATGAGGGCGTTTTAGATGATAAAACAGGTTTTGTTTCAGTTGTTTTTGTACGCAGTTTTGTCTTCAATTCATCACTGAGCCTTAAAGGAATCCTTCCTTCCATAGTCAGTATTTCGCTTTCAAAATTCATTTCGCCTACAATTACCCTTGCGATATCCTTATGCATTAACTCATCGAGGCATTGCAAGCCCTTCTCGATTGGCAGAATCTTGAACATCAAGTTTTTATCGTATACTCCATATTTTAGCTGGTCATTTTCCCAAACAGGCCAATCAATAGCAAGCGTTCTTAATCCCGATCTGTTTCTTGCAGCGGCGAATGAATCAAGATATGAATTTGCCGCAGTATAGCTGCAGGAACAATAACCGCCGATAAGCGTTATACCCGAGGAGTACATGACAAAATAGTCCGGCTTGTCCTGCCGTGTTAACTTATCGAGCAGCCATGTACCACGGACTTTGGGCAGCAGAACTGCATTAACGCTTTCCCATGTCTCCTGATTAATTAATGCCCCGCCACTGCCGACTCCGACAGCCGCACAGTGAATTACACCGCCAATTCTTCCATACTCACGTCTTAATTCGGCCAGCAGATTACTAAGGCTGTAGGCAGAAGTAATATCACAACTCCAGCAGCGCACCTTTGAACCTGACTTCTCAATCTCACGTACAGTATTTATTACACTGCACAGCCGTTTATCTGCGCCTTCAGCTAAAATATTGTCCCACTCAGTTCTGTCCGGAACTGGGGTGCGGCTGACAAGGGCAATATTTGCTTTGCCCTTTGACGCGATAAGTTTTGCAGCTTTAAGCCCCAGCCTGCCCGTTCCTCCGGTAATAAGGCAGACGCCTTCAGACACTTGCGGTATGCCGCTGTCATTAAGAGCGGATTTATCCACTTTCTCAATTACGTCAACATACCTCTCACCGTCGCGGTATGCCACAACCCAGTCGTCGGCTTCGTTACACAATTCCTTAACAAGTACCGCAGCGTCAGTATGCTCATCAAAATCAATCATCCTGCACCGTATGTTTTCATACTCCATACCGATACATTTACCCATACCGAATGTGATAGCGTTTTCCGGGTTTATTCTTGATTCTCTGCCGGTAACTTCATTTACATTGTCCGAAACAATTACCAGTTCTATTTTGTTTTCAGCCGTATTGCCAAGCGCTTTTACAAGATAAAGAAGGCCCTCGGAGTGCGAATTTTGCACCTCTTCCAGCTCTTCTGCAGAATTAATTGTTTTATTGCCTGTAAAGGACAGCAAATAAACTACTGTGCTGATTCCGTACTCTTCAACATCTTTGACAAGGCGCTCATAATCTTTCTGCGTCCCGTCAATTATGTAGTTTTCATCTACTCTGCTGAATTGAGAGCCAAGCTGCGCCTTAATCAACGTCTTTGCTTTTGCTTTAAGTACGCTGATAAACTCATCAAAAATACCTGTTCCATCTGTAATTACAAGTACACTCCTCTTTGAGAGACTTTCGGTGTCAGACACAAGCGCCTTCTTGTGCCAGCATACGGTATAATACATATCGTCAATACCTTCACTATACGTATCCGGCAAGTCTATCCAACATCTTCTTCTCAAAAACGGATATGTAGGGGCATGTACTCTTCTGAGATTTTTGCCGGCATATAGCGCATCCCAGTTTACGTCAGCGCCGCTCACATACAGCCTGCAAATATCGCAAAGCTTTTCTTCATCTGTCATCGAAGATTCCGCTAAGGCTTTTACCAAATCGTTAGCCTTTTCTGTGCTTTCTTTATCCCCAAAGTTATTGATTTCGCCATAAAAAACTCCGCTTACATTGGCACCATTTTCGATAACAGCTTTCAGTTCAGCGAGTTTATCCCTCAAGCTATCATCAGGCCTTAAAACAACTGCTGCCCTGAAATTATAATGACCTCTGCCGGTATTCAGCGTATAACATAGATCCTTGCAGTCTTTGCCCTTGAAGTCCGGAAATGCTCTTATGTAACTGTCAGCAAGTTCTATCAAAGATTCTTTCGCCTTAGCCGACAAGGTCAAAATGTTCAGGCTTTCTTCATCACTCTGGGCATCATTTTGGGGTGCAGGCGCCTCCTCCAAGACAATATGGCAGTTGGTGCCGCTCAGCCCAAACGCGCTGACTCCGCACCGTCTGGGACTGCCGTCTGTGTCCCAATGGCGTGTTCTGTCATTGACATAAACCGGTGAATTAATAAAGTCAATTGCTCTGTTAGGTTCAGAAAAATGTATGGACGCCGGCAACTGTCTGTGACTCAGCGCAAGTGCGGCTTTGACAACACCGGCAACACCGGCAGCATTGTCCAAATGGCCGATATTCGATTTTATCGCGCTTATCGCACAGAATTGCTTTTTCTTCGTATATTTGCGGAATGCCTTGGTTATACCGTCAATTTCTATCGGGTCTCCAAGTCTTGTGCCAGTTCCATGCGCTTCAATATAACTTATTGTTTTAGGATCAATACTCGCGTTTTCCCATGCTTTGCTTATAACTTCAGCTTGGGCGGTGGGACTCGGCGCGGTTAAGCCGTTTGAGGCGCCGTCTTGATTGATAAAGCTGCCTTTAATCACAGCGTATATAGAGTCTCGGTCTCTTATCGCCTTATCCAAAGGTTTCAGCACAATTGCCGCGACGCCTTCTCCCTTTGCCGTCCCATTTGAATTATCGTCGAAGCTTCTTGTTACAGCGTCTTCCGATTCAATTCCCATCTTATATTGATTTTTTATAGAATACAGCCATACCTTTACTCCGCCGGCTATTGCTATATCGCATTCGCCGTTTCTTATTCCGCAGCAGGCATAATGAATTGCAACAAGCGATGAGGAGCATGCTGTGTTTATAATTACACTCGGGCCCTTAAAATCCATTAAATAAGAAATACGGCTCGCAATAACGGGAGTAAGGTTTCCGGGGGCCGCGACAACATAGTCTTCCGGGCTCGTTTCGGCTATATATCTTCCGTAATCGGATTCGCCGCAAAAGCCGACATATACACCTGTCCTTGACCCGCGGAGCTTGTCGCCGCCATATCCGGAATCTTCAATAGCAGCCCACGCGGTTTGCAGAAACAACCTCTGGTTCGGGTCCATTAAATCTGCTTCTTTTGGTGCAATCCCGAAAAATTCACAGTCAAATTTATCAATCTCATCAAGATACGCCATTCTTTCATATTCCAAACCGCTTGTATCCCGATTTTGTGCTTTTAGCATGGCGTCAGCGTCCCTGCGCCTATTTTCAGGAAAATCCCTGATACAATCAACTTTGTTTTTAATGTTGTTCCAAAACTCGTCTTTATCGCGTGCGAGCGGCATGTTGACTGAAATCCCTATGATGGCAATATCGCCGGCATTTTCAGCAGCGGGCTGTTCTTTCACTTTACTTTCAAATTGAGGCAATTCGTCTTTGAGGCTGTTCTCTATATAAGCAGCCTGCTTTGATATGCTCGGATACGAGAAAAGGTCGGTTACCGTAAGAATACCGGGGTACAGCTTGTCCAGTTTTGAATGCAGATTTATAATCTTCATTGAATCCCCGCCGATTTCAAAGAAGTTGAGATTGGTACCGATATTCTTAATTCCCAAGACTTCTTCCCAAGCCTTTTCAATCTCGCTCTCAATCTTGCTTTCTGGTTTGACATACTTCTCGCCGATATCGAGAGTGTCGGAGGGTTCAGGCAAAGCTCTCCTGTCAACTTTCCCGTTCGGGGACAATGGGATAGTATCGAGTTTCACGAATTTTGCTGGGATCATATACTCCGGCAAGGATTTTGATAGGAAATTCCGCAGCTGCATTATTGATATATCTTCTTTTAACACAATATAAGCGCACAAATATTTATTCTGTAAATTGTCAGTCCTGTCCAGCACTACTGCCTCTTTGACGGCTTTGTGCTTTAAAAGTTCCGCCTCGATTTCAGCAGGCTCGACGCGATATCCCCTTATTTTTACCTGAAAATCAACACGTCCTAAAAACTCAATATTTCCGTCAGGCAGCCATTTCCCCAGATCACCAGTTTTATATAGCCTTTCCCCAGGTACGAACGGGTTGCTAACAAACTTAAGATCCGTCAAGTCCTGTCTGTTTAAATAGCCTCTTGCGAGCCTGCTGCCCGATATGCATAGTTCTCCCGGAACGCCAATGGGCTGAAGATTGCCGCTTTTGCTGAGAATATATATTTTGGTATTGGCCGCTGGTTTTCCGATAATCGTATTTGTATCTTCGGTTAGGTTCCTGTAAATTGACGCGACGACCGTGCTTTCCGTCGGTCCGTATTCATTGACAAGCTCAAGATTCGGAGCCTTATCCTTGCTTCGTTTTATAAGCTGGAACGGAGCTTTGTCGCCCGCGAGCGTTACTATCCTAAGGCTCTTCATTTCATCAGGAGACATGCGGTCAAGAATAGCAGAATACAGCACCGGGACACTGATAAAATGAGTCACCTTATGCGCAATGATTTGCCTTTTGATGGCGTCTGGGTCTTTTTCCATGTTCTTTTCGAGCAGGGCGACCTTTGCGCCTGATATAATCGATGTGAAAAAGCTTGTTAAGAATCCGTCAAACGAATAGGAAAAAAGCTGCAATACGCAATCGCGTTCAGACAGCTTGTATTCATCGGCGCGCCACAAAAGTGTCTGGGCTATGCTCTTATGTTCAACCATAACGCCTTTGGGGGTGCCAGTTGTCCCTGAAGTGTATATAACATAGGCAAGATTATTCGGTTCGCTGGTTTTTCCAAGATTTGCAGAGTCTGATGCGTAATTCTCTTTATCGTAGAGGTCGATGATATCAACTTTTTTCTTTATTTTTGATACATACTTTGGGTCAGCCAGAACCAATTGGCATGCGCTATCATTCAGCATAAACTCTATTCTTTCTTCGGGGAAACTGGTATTTATCGGGAGATATGCGCCGCCCGCTTTGAGTATCGCCAGTATCGCAGTGGCCATCTCAAATGAGGGGTCAACAAGTATGCCGACTACATCATCCGGTCGAACGCCTTTCTTTATGAGCGTCCGCGCCAGCATGTTGGCCCTTTTGTTCAGTTCCCCGTAGGAAAGTTCCCTGCCGCCGACAACTATAGCTATTTTGTCCGGGGTTGCTGCTGCCTGCTTTTCAAACAAGGCATGCAACGTAGTTATATCGTAATCTCTTTGTGTGTCATTGAAGCCAAAAATAATCTGAGCCTTTTCCTCTTCAGACATCATCTCTATTTGTGACAGTTTTGCCTTGCTGTTGTCTGCCACAAATTTTAATATATTCAAATAATGGTTTATGAAGCGTTTTATTGTACCGCTACTGAACAAATGGGTACAATAATTAACTTCAAAATCTATGCCATCCTTGTTTTCAGTCACGTTTACCGTAATATCGACTTGTGCCATCTTGTTCTTGATATCGTATCTCGATGTTTTTATGCCGCGCCCTTTTACCTCCGGCACATTCATATTCTGCATTACAAACATGGTGCTGAAAACAGGATTTCTGGCGGTATCTCTTTTTAAATTTAAATCTTCAACAAGACTGTCAAAGGGGTAATCCTGATTATCAAAAGCTCTTATGCAGTTATTGCCCACTTCTTTCAGAAAGTCAGCAAATACTTTTTCCGGCTCCGGATAATTCCTAAGGGCAAGTGTATTCAGAAATATGCCGACAATACCGTTCGTGTCTTCGTGGATTCTTCCGGCAACAGGCGTACCAACTATAATATCGCTTTGCCCTGAATATTTGCTCAACAAGACATAGTAGGCAGAAAGCAGGACTGTATACAAAGTCACCTTATTTTCGCGGGCGAGGCCAGTAAGCCTGTCGGCAAGCTCACGTCCAGCCTGAAAATGGACAGACTTACCCTCAGGGTTAAACTTGAGCGGTCTTGGATAATCGCCGGGCAGGTCAAGAACAGGAAGTTCGCCGCTGAGTTCCTTTTTCCAGAACGATTTCTGCGCCTTTATAAAATCGCTTGAAAGCAGTTTTTCATGCCACGCGCAGTAATCCCTGTACTGAATCTTTAACTCCGGCAACTCTTGTCCTGCATAGAGGGCATTCATTTCCTTTATAATAATGGCGGCGGATACGCCGTCAGAAATGATATGATGAATATCAACCAAGAGATAATGGAGGCTGTCGTTTTCAGCACTGTTTATCTTTACGAGCTTTACTCGGAACAGCGGCAGGCGTGAAAGGTCGTAGGGCCTGACAAAATCTTTAATGATAGATTCAATCTCTTCCTCATCCACTGCCTCTGCATGTTCCATTGCAAAATCAGCAGCTTTGTGAATTATCTGAACAGGCTCATCGCCAACCATTTCAAATGTGGTTCTTAGTGACTCATGCCTTTGTATTAGTTTTTCGAATACTTGGGTCAACCTGGATTCATCAAGGTCTCCCTCAATTTTAAGCGCCAATGTCGTGTTATATGCAGTGCTCTCCTTGTCAAGCTGGTTAAGTACAAACATTCTCCTTTGAGCCGCGGACAAAGGATAATATTCCTTTTCTTCAACAGGCGTTATTGGGCTGAATAAAATCTGTTTCTCTTCCTGTGCCTTGAGCAAAGAAATTAGCTCATCTTTTCTTGCAGCGATCTTTTTCAGAATATCGCTTGTCACGACACCCTTAGGCGCTTTATAGCGCAGAGAACCTTTATCCAGCCACAGCTTTATATGAAGGTTTAAAAGATTTTTATAAAAGTCCTCAACCGGCTCAATGCCGCTGATTTTTATTTCCTCATTTGACATGACGGAGCCTCCCACTAATAGCTGAAATAAAGGTTTATCAGAAGCTATCAACCAGTCCCCTTATCCCTGTCTCATCAATAATTTCTTCGAATCTTTCACGCTGTTCGTCATCAGGAACCTTTTTTGTAGCAAAAATAGTTTTGAGAAGCGTCAGAGCCTCTTTTATCTGGCTCGTTGTCGGCTCTTCATTCGCCTTAACAAGTCCTTCTTTCATAGATACCAACTTGCGGTAGTTCTCTACAACGCCTCTGTCGTACTCTTCGTTATTAAAGTTCCGGTTCTTAGTGCAAACGGCCATGGCTATACACTTTGTCAGTACCTTCATGCCGTCTGCGTACGGCTTTTCTGCTTTTTCCGAGAACGCTGATTTTACAGCTTCCATGTCTGTTTCAGGGTCATATGAAAGCGTTTTCATATCTGGTACACAGTCTTTCATCAGGTTTTTAAGTACAGTTTTGGGGCCCATTTCTATTGCCAGGTCAACACCATTCTTATTGAGATATACCATTGACTCCAGCCATCTGACAGGGCTAATAATTTGCTTTGTCAAAAGTGACGGGATCTCATCCTTATTCGCATAAGGAGCGGCGGTGACATTAGATATTACTGGCCACTTAAAATCAGAAAAACTGTATCCCTTTAGCACTTCACAGAACTTGTCCGCTGCCGGCTGCATAAGAGGGCTGTGGAAAGGGGCACTTACCCTTAATGGGATTACCGTTGCACCTTTCTTTCGCAACTCTTCGCCTGCCTTCTTTACAGCCTCCGCATAGCCGGAAATCACTATCTGCCTCTTTGAATTCAAATTAGATGCCACAACCAGTTGATCGCTTTCCGTAATAGATTTGCATACCTCTTCTATCTCAGCCTGCTGTAGGCCGTTGACAGCAGCCATCCCACCTGTGCCGAGAGGAACTGCCTCTTGCATAAGCTTACCACGCTGTCTTACAAGGCTTACCGCATCACTGAATCCTATTGCGCCTGCGCAGCACAAAGCCGAAATCTCCCCAAGACTGTGTCCCGCTGCATACGAGGGATTAACCCCGATTTCCTTCATAAATACCCTAAATGCAGCTACACTTGCAGTCAAAATCGCAGGTTGAGTATTCTCTGTCTTGGTGAGTTCTCTTATATCTCCCTCAAAACATAACTTTTTTAAATCAAAACCTAAGACTTCACTGGCCTCGTCAAATGTTTCCGAAGCCTCGGGAAACATCTCACACAATTTTTTGCTCATTCCGATATACTGGGCGCCCTGACCAGGAAATAAAAACGCGACCTTTTTCATATTTATGACCTCTTTTACAAACAAAGTAGTATTGAAGTACAAGCTTTAGATACTGCCTTCTTCAAAATCCTGAGAAGTATCCTCATCCTCGCTCTCGCTGCCAAAAATAGCGCTGAGTTTAGCAACTGTTGTATTCTCGAACAGCCTTTCGAGTGAAATATCCTGCTTAAACACCTTTCTGAGTCTTGCGATAAAAGCAACAGCTAACAATGAGTGACCGCCGAGCTCAAAGAAGTCGTCATTCACGCCTATTTTGTCATAGCCTAAGATATCCTCGCAGATCTCAGCTATTTTTCTTTCCGTATCGTTTCTCGGAGCAACATAAGGCGTTTCGAGTTCCGGACGCGGCCTTTTATCTAAAGCGGCGCCGCCTTCATCCTCGTCATTTTGCTTGCCCGGCTCTATCCAATAACGCTGTCTTTCAAATGGATATGTCGGCAGCGGAATTCTGTGCCGTCTCTCGTTTTTATACAGCTTATACCAGTTTACCCGGCCGCCATAGAGCCAGTATCTACCGATGTTTTCGATGAAAAACTTATAATCTTCGTCGCCCATGAAGCTGCCCGGCATTAATGCGATAACTCTCCCGTCTCTATTCGCTTCGGGAAGATCATCTGTTTTAATATTGGCGACTATATCGGGTCCAATTTCAATAAGTACAAGGTTTTGGTCTTTAAGCATATCCTCAATGCCGGCCTCAAAGGCATTTGAGGTATTCAGCAATTCGGCCCAGTAGTTGGGGTCGAGTGCCTCGGCATCACTTATTCCCTTACCTGTAACGCCAGACACAAACGGGATTGTGGGTTCTTTGAGCGCCACTTGTTCTGCGACATTTTGCATTGAGGCAATATCGTCGGCGGATACAAGTTTCAATGCGTCTTCAAGCGAAAATACCCCTGCTATGCAAGCCGCAACCAATTCTCCAACGCCCTGACCAATCATAATGTCAGGAGTTACCTCTAAGCTCATAAGCAGTTTTGCCAATGCGTATTCTGTGACAAACATGCCTATCCTTGATATTCGCTCGTCCGAAACCTCAGACTTGTTATACATATCGTTGCGAATATCTCTGGAAATCAAGTCCATGAGTATCTCGGCGCACTTATCGACAGTTTTTCTAAAGCCTTTTTCGGTTTCATACAATACATGGCCCATTTCTGGATACCAGCGCTCGTAGTGTGGGAAAACAAACGCTGTTTGCTGCTCTTTCGCCTTTTGGAAATGAGTATAGACTTTGTCGCTTTGCAGGTTTTGCAAGCTCGTTATCAAATCGTTTTTATCCCTGCACACTAAGAACCTCTTATGGGCGAAGTTTCTTCTTCCCACCTGCAGCGTGAACGCTATATCGGCAAGATCCAATTCCTGATGATTCTTTACATATTCGGCAAGATTAGACGTCATCTTCTCAAGAGCCGTCTCGGTTTTTGCAGAGAGAATTATCAACTGCCAGGGTCTCTTAGACTTCTCTGAAGGCTCAATTTGAGGCGCTTCTTCCAATATTACGTGCGTATTCGTGCCGCCGATGCCGAACGAGCTGACACCCGCCCTCAGAGGTGTGCCGTTTGATTCCCATTTAGACAGCCTTGTATTTACATAAAACGGGCTGTTGACAAAATCTATTTTGGGGTTTGGTTCTTCAAAGTTAAGGCTCGGTGGAATCTGCCTGTGCTGCATGGACAGTACGGTCTTGATAAGGCTTGCCAATCCGCCCGCATGGACGAGATGCCCTATATTCGTTTTTACCGAACCGATGGCGCAGTACTGCTTTTTGTCGGTATAGGCTCTGTATGCCTTTGTCAAAGCGGCGATCTCTATCGGGTCGCCCAAATTTGTACCTGTTCCGTGGGCGTCAATATATGTAATGGTCTCAGGGTTTACACCAGACATGGCTATTGCCTCGGCAATACACTGAGATTGGCCGTCAACGCTCGGCGCAGTATAGCTGTTTTTAACAGCGCCATCGTTATTTATGCCTGTACCTCTAATTACAGCGTGGATGTAGTCGCCGTCGGCAATAGCGTCCTCCAGCCTTTTCAAAACAACTATTGCAAGGCCGCTGCCGCTCACTGTACCGTTTGCCTTTGCATCAAATGCGCGGCAATGCCCGTCGGCGGAACCTATGCCGCCCTCCTGATAGAAGAACGCCTCGTTTCTTGTGACCTGAAGGCTGACGCCGCCGGCGATTGCAATATCGCAGCCGTAATTTAATAGGTTTTGGCATGCAAAGTGAACCGCAACCATCGACGATGAGCAAAGGGTATTCACGTTTACGCTGGGCCCCATCAGGTTCATCTTGTGCGATACCTTGGTCGCCAGAAAATCCTGGCCGTTAGCAATCATTATCTTGAACGAACCCAGCTGACGTACCAGCGCGGGATTGGAATAGATGTTTCTTATCATGTAGCTGCTCAGGTTTGCACCGGCGTATACCGCAATTCTGCCGTCGTACAGTTCAGAGGAGTATCCGGCACTCTCGAGCACTTCCCACGCACTTTCGAGAAAAAGGCGGTGCTGCGGGTCCATGATCTCAGCTTCTCTGGCGGAATAGCCGAAGAATCCGGCGTCAAACTTATCCATGTCCTCAAGTATGGCGTCGGCCGGGACATATTGGGGATTGTCAAGCAGGTTTTTATCTATCCCCATCTCGATGAGCTGTTCCCTGCTGAAATTCTGTACTGACTCCACCCCATTGCAAAGATTGTTCCAAAATTCATCGAGATTCTTTGCACCCGGAAAACGCCCCGTCATACCGATTATCGCAATGGCATTTTCCATGTTTTCATTGAGTTCACTCATCTAAATCATTCCTTTTCCTGCGCTGCATTAATTTTCTCTTTTGCCGCAAAATCTCAAGCTGTTTATTCACCCTTTGGTTCACCTTTTCAAAATCAGGCTTTTCATCTTCTTCCGCTGAGTTGCTTAAATGCTTTGCCAACTGCGCTATTGTGGTGTATTTATACAAATCAACTACGGCGATATCTGCTTTGAAGTTTTCTTTGAGCCCTGTGTGCAGTTGTATAAGCAACAGCGAATCGCCGCCTAGCGCAAAGAAATCATCATATATGCCTACCTTTTCTAAACGGAATATATCTTCCCATAAAGCGGTCAGCCGCTTCTCCAAATCATTTCTCGGAGGGACATACTCCGTTTCAAGGTCCGGCCTCGGGTGTTTCTCAGCGGTTTCCTCGTTTTCAGTCTTACCGGTCGGCACATTCTGATCGATATAATTTGCCTGACTGAAAGCAACCGATAATTCCTTTGTAGAAACAATCACCTGTGGCCTGAAGCAGCCTTCTAAGACTTTCTCCAACGCCTTTATGCCCTCATCAGCGGTTAATCCTTCGTTTAAAAATCCATTCTGATTGGCGATTTCATTCAGGAAATCATAGTTCTGACGCGCTGGGCGCAAGCTGTCAGACTTTGCACCGGCAACGGTTTTCTCTTCTACCTTTTTCATTGTAAAACCAGTAATCTGAGCTATCCTTTCACCGGACTCACTGATAAGTTCAACATTGCAGGTAATAGTATCAGATTCAGCTTCAAAGCCTTTTCCAAACTTTATGTAGCTGTAAACTGTTCCCGGCAGCTTGCCGTATAATTTAATGCTGTCATAGGCAAGAGGCAAGAAATTGCCGCCTGTGGCAAGCCTTACAACGCCGGTGGCTGTATCAAGGACTGCCGGATGAAGCTTTATACTATCCAGCTCCGATAAATACTTTTTGTCCAGAGCAACCAAAGCAAGGCCTTCGCCGTTACCCACAGAGAAATTAACGAGCGAGCGCCATCTGCCGCCAAAACTGATAAACGCTTCTGAGACAGTCGGCATTTCAGGCGACGGGAAGATGCTCTTTTCAGAACATCTTTCTTTTAGCCTTTCCAAATCGTAATGTTTACTATCCGCATCGTTATTCGCTGCAATCCTTCCTCTTGCGTGCTCTTGAAATACCGTTTTGCCGCTACCGTCGGCTGTCTCGCTCACAACATTGAACTCGTAATAGTCGCCGGCTTTTTTTAGTATCGTAAAGACTTTCCGCTGTTCCCCGAATCTAACGGCCATCGGGTTCAAAAACACAACATTGGATATCTCCGCTTTGGTACCGCCCGTGATATCTTCAAACGCGGCTCTTGCCATCTCAAGATATACAGTTCCGGCGACTGTCGGTATATCCATTATCTTATGCTCTGAAAGCACCCAGTCCTTTTCAGGGCTTAATGTGTTGGAGTAGATTATTCGTTCAGAGTTGTCCGATATACAACTTCCCAGAATTACGTTTACTGCAGCTTCCGATAGATACGCACCTGTAGACGCCATACCTACACCTGGCCAACGGTCCCAATCGATGGAAATGACCCTTGTACCGTTGTTTTTGTTATGCGATATCGCGAACGCGTCAAGGAAAGCATTTGCGCCGCTGTAGTCAGCCTGCCCGAATCCGCCGGTAATTGCGTTCAGCGATGATGACAAGAGGATAAAGTCAAGTCCGCAGTCCTTGAACGCGCTATATACCGCCAAAGTGCCTTGAATTTTCGGCGCAAAGACGTTTTCAGCGCTTTCTTTTGTTTTGAACTGTATCATGCCGCCGCCCGGTATACCTGCAGCGTGAATTATGCCATTAATTGTGCCGAATCTTTCTTCCACGGTTTCGCGCAGATTTTTCATCTGATTATAGTCAGTTACATCTGCCTTGCACACAAATACTTCGGCACCAAGTTCACGTAATTCCTTAAGTTGCAATATTTTTTGAGACGTTTTGTCCCGTTTGCCATGCTCAGCGATCCAATGATCCCAACTGCTTTCATCAGGAAATTGGGAACGTCCAACAAGAACTAACTTTGCTGCGGCTTTCTTTGCAAGATATTTTGCAATTGCCAGCCCTATGCCCCCAAGCCCACCGGTGATTACATAAACGCCGTTCTGTCTTATTTTCACCGCTGGGTTACTTGCCGCGCTCAGCTTAATGTGCTCATAATCAAGCTTCCAGCACTGCTCCCCTCTTATCGCTGTAAGGACGCTGCCACTTTCGGAAAACACAGTATCTATAAGCCGATCGGCCGAATCCGCATCATAAACACTGTTTTCCTGCATACTTACATCTATACTTCCGCAGCTAATATTGGGATATTCCTTCGGGATAACCCTGCATGCTCCGAGATGTATTGCCTTTTCTGGATAATACGTTTTCTCGCCGAATATACGCTGCGAATTGTCTGTTACAGCGATTATCCGCACAGAGGGTTTGGTCGAAAGTTTTCCTATAGCTTTAGCCAAATACAGCATGCTGTAAAAAAGCTTTTTGGCATGAGTAACTGACTGTTCCGATTCCGGTAAAAATTCTTCTTCTGTAACCCCTAAAAGATTGATAATCCTGAGAGCCTTGCCAGTTTGGGTAACTTCCGAGATCAATTTTTCATAATGGTCCGGATCATCAATATCAATCACATAGACGCCGTCAACAGCACTGAAGTCGCGCCCTGCAATCGCCGTTACAAAAGCAATACCGCGGTTTGCCATCCGTTCAGTCAACGCGTCTGAAAAAGCACTGCTGTTTTTCAGTACAAGCACCGTTTCATTAGAGTTTATGTGCTCAATGTCGGCAAAGCCAATTTCTTCGGAAGATTGTTTCCAAATCGGCGTGTAGAACCAGTCAGCGATATCCGCCGCCTTTGCAAAATTTTTATCAGTATTTTGATTCTGCAAAGGTCCGTTCTTCTTAAACCAATAGGATTGAGCTTTGAACGGATATGTCGGCAGGGGCAGGCGTCTTCTCCGTTTGCCTTTATAAAGCCTTTCCCAGTCTATCTCGGCATTCTGCAGCCATTTAAAGCCGATTTCCTCCAAAGCAAGATTCTCTAATTCCTTATCTTCAATCCTCTTTTTGGGCTGCAGTTTGATACCGACATTGTCATGGAAACGCGTTTCAGGATTATTGATAGTCTCATATGCTTTAAGCGCGTCTTCAACGGAATTGCAGACAAGAAATCTTCTGCAATCAAACTCTCTTCTGCCGACCTGAAGCGTATACGCCGCATCGTGTATATTTATATTTTTGTTTTGTTTTAAATAAGTGAAGAATTTATTGGTTACCGCATCGAGGGCTTCTTTATCCTTTGCAGAAAATACAAGAATACACGGCTCATTAGTATCCTCATGCTGTTCAATTGCCGGAGCCTCTTCCAAAATCACATGGGCGTTTGTTCCGCCGATTCCAAATGAGCTGACACCCGCTCTCAGTGGGCCATTTGTATTCTTCCATTCCTTTAGCGTTGTATTGACATAGAACGGGCTGCTTTCAAACTTGCATTTCGGGTTAGGGCTCTCAAAGTTGAGGCTCGGCGGCAGCATTTTATTGCGGATACACAAAACCGTCTTAATCAGCCCCGCAATGCCGGCGGCTGCGTCGAGGTGCCCGATATTCGTTTTTACCGAACCAATGGCGCAATAACCTTTTTTATCTGTTTTGTCCCTGAAAACCTTCGTCAGTGCCTCAATCTCAATCGGGTCCCCGAGGGGAGTTCCTGTTCCGTGCGCTTCAATATACGTTATGGTTTCAGGGTTTACCTGTGCCTTTGCCTGTGCCGCGGCTATAGCTTTAGCCTGACCGTCAATAGCAGGCGCAGTGTACCCGATCTTGTGCGATCCGTCGTTGTTTATTGCCGAACCCTTTATTACAGCGCTTATGTTATCTCCGTCTCTTATGGCATCCTTAAGGCGCTTTAATACAACAACTCCGGCTCCATTACCGCTTACCGTACCGCTCGCCTTACTGTCAAATGCGCGGCAATGCCCGTCTGGGGACAATATCATGCCTTCTTCATATAAGTACCCGGCTTTCTGCGGTATCCTTACACAAACGCCGCCCGCAAGCGCCATATCACATTCACCATTGATAAGCGCGAGACATGCCAGATGTACCGCAACAAGAGAAGAAGAGCACGCGGTCTGGACGGTAATCGCCGGCCCTTCAAGCCCCAGTTTATAGGCAACACGGGTTGCGAGAAAATCCTTGTCGTTGCTCGTCATTATCTGATAGTTGGCGGCAAGCCCCTTTGAGGCATAGGACTCTTTGAGGGCCTGCGCATATGTGTTCATTCCTATACTACCGTATACCCCAATCAGGCCGCCAAATTTTTCGGCATCATATCCTGCGTTCTCAAGAGCTTTCCACGCTTCTTCGAGGAAAATCCTTTGCTGCGGGTCAAGCAGTTCCGCCTCCCTGGCGTTATAACCAAAGAACGACGCGTCAAACTTGTCGATGTCTTCAATCGAACCGCCTGCTTTGACGTATCCGGGCTTATTGAGCATATCCGGACTTACGCCTTCAGCTAACATCTCTTCATCGGTAAAGCGCGATATTGATTCCTTTCCAGCGCAAAGATTTTCCCAGAATTCATCAATATTCTTTGCGCCGGGGAACCTGCCGCTCATACCTATAACAGCAATACTGTTGTCCTCATCCTTCTTCGCACGCGTTTTAATGCAAACATTATCAGATTCCGATTTTTCGCCGCCCTCAATAAATTCTGACAGCGTATGTATTGTCGGATATCTGAAAAGGTCCATCATTGATATATCTTTGTTGAACGCTTTCACAAGCCTGCTTCGCACCTGCGCCAAAAGCAGTGAATGGCCGCCGACGTCAAAGAAATTCTGATTTACGCCGATATTATCGGTTTTTAAAACATCGCGCCAGATTGAAGCGATAATTTTCTCTGTTTCCCCCAGATTGGAATCATCAGGCCTGCTACTTGAATCAATTTTTGGAATAGGCAGGGCCTTTCGGTCTATTTTTCCGTTTGCCGTCATCGGGAAACTGCTCAAAAGGACATAAGCAGACGGAACCATATAACTGGGAAGTTTATTACTGAGAAAATCCCGTAGATATTCCGGAGACAGATGATGGTCGTCATCTGAAACGGCAGGGATAATGTACGCTACCAGAGATTTTTCCCCAGAGATAATCTCCTTATCTGCGACAATGCAGTCTTTCACCTGTGGCAGTTGCTTGAGCAACGACTCTATCTCGCCGAGTTCTATCCTATAGCCCCTAATTTTTACCTGATTGTCAATCCTGCCAAGGCAAATCAGCTTGCCGTCAGGCGTGCATTTTGCCAAATCACCGGTTTTATAAAGCCTTCCACCGGCTTTGCCGCGGATAAATCTCTCGCTCGTCTGTTGCGGGAGGTTCATATACCCGCGGGCTGTGCCTTCCCCTCCGATAAACAGTTCCCCGGGTACACCAACAGGGACGCGATTAAGCGACTTGTCGAGTATATAAACCTGAGTGTTTGCAATAGGCTTGCCGATTGAAATAATCCCATCGCCTTTCTCTATGTGTCCAATAGTTGACCAGATGGTCGTTTCCGTCGGGCCATATACGTTATAAAGCGACTCACAGCGCTCCAAAATCTTTTCTGCAAGCTCGTTCGGGAGTGACTCACCGCCGCATAACGCCTTAAGTCCTGCAGTTCCTTCCCATCCCGATTCCAAAAGCAGCCTCCAGGTCGCGGGTGTAGCCTGCATTATAGTGATACCTTTCGAGTTCAGCAGATGAGACAGCTTCTCACCGTCTATGGTCTCTTCTCTTGACGCGATTACGGTTCTTGCGCCGCATATCAGCGGAAGATAAAGTTCAAGCGCTGCAATATCAAATGATACTGTTGTCACTGCCAAAAGGGCGTCTTTATTTCCGATACCTGTATGTTCGGCCATGGATTTCAAGAAATTGTCGAGCGAATGGCGCTCAATCTGAACGCCCTTAGGTTTGCCGGTCGAACCGGAAGTATAGATAACATAGGCGAGATTATTGCCTGACACTGAGATTTTCGGCGCAGCGGCGCTCAGCTGTGAAATGTTGTTCCATTCCTGATCAAAATCGATAATGCGGGCACCGATATCAGGCAGACTATCATATAGCTGTTGTTCGGACAGTATCAGTTTGACATCAGCGTCTTCGAGCATTAATTTAATCCGTTCTTTTGGGTAAATCGGGTCTAACGGCAGATATGCCGCACCGGATTTGAGAATACCCAAAAGACCAACAAGCATTCTTACCGAACGCTCCATATAAATTGCAATAATGGTTTCGGGAGCAGCTCCGAGCGATATAAGATAATTTGCGAGCTTATTTGATATTTCATCCAGCTCACGATAGGTTAACTTCTCGTTTCCGCTCTCTGCGGCAATTGCATCAGGTGATATTTTAGCCTGTCTTTCGAAAAGTTCTATAAAGCTTGCGCTGTCAAATGTTCTTTCCGTATCGTTTAGTTTAGATAATATTTCCTTATCTTCATCAGTCAGAATCTCAATCTTATTAATGCGTTCCTGCGGGTTTCTCATGAGTTCCGCAAGTAAATGATTATAATGTCCAGCAAAGCGAATAATAGTGTCGTCATTGAACAGATCGGTATTATACTCGTAATCGAGAATGAGCCCGTCGCCCGTCTCGTGAACGTCAACAGACAAGTCAAACCTTGAATATCCGCCGTCAATATCCATATAAGATACATAGATATCTGAAAAGACCTTATTCGGCATAGGTGTGTTCTGCATTCCAAAAAGGAATTGGAATACAGGGTTCCTGCTCATGTTGCGCTCAACGTGCAGCTCTTCCACAAGTTTTTCGAACGGAACATCCTGATTCGAATATGCTTCAAGCGTCTCTTTCTTTACAATCTTCAATAGGGACTGAAAATCAATGTCTTCCGTAAAAACAGTCCGCAGAACAATATTATTTGTAAAAAATCCGATCAGCCCTTCGATATCTTTGCGGCTTCGGTTGGCAATCGGCGAACCCAGAATAATGTCTGTTTGTCCAGTATATTTATAAAGCAATACATTGAAAGCCGCAAAAAGCACCATGAACAGAGTCGCATTCTCATTCTCTGCATAGGCCTTAAGCTTTTTCAGCAGTTTTTCCGGCACAGCAACTTGTATTTTTCGTCCGTTGTATGTCTGCACTGCCGGCCTTGGCTTGTCTGTCGGGAAATTCAAAATCGGCAGATTGCCGCTGAGGCGCTTTTTCCAATACTTTATCTGATCATCGAGAGCGCCCTCTTGCTCCAACTTTTTTTGCCATAGGGCATAATCTGCATATTGTATTTCCAGCTCCGGAAGTTCCTTCTTAGTACCATGTATTAGCTTGTCGTAATAAAAGCCGAGTTCTTTCAAGAAAATGCCGAATGACCAGCCGTCAAAAACAATGTGATGCACAGCAAGAAGAAGAATATGCTCATCTTTATCCATGCAAAGCAATTTGCCTCTAAACAGCGGCGCTTCTTCAAGATTAAATGGCTTTGAAGCAACCTCTTTTGCTATTAATGAAGCTTTTTCCCATCTCTCGCTTTCAGGGATATTGCGCAAGTCGATGTTTTCAAGGGTTATTGTTGCATCAGGGTTAAAGATCTGAACTGGGCGTCCATTGTCCTCAGAAAAAGACATCTGGAGAATCTCATGCCTGTTCATTACTAAATTAAGGCTCTCGTTCAAGGCGGCTTTATTGAGTTTGCCTTTGAGGATTATCCCTTTATACAAGTTATATTGAGGGCTGTTTTTGTCCAGTTTGTCAAGGAACCAGAGTCTTTGCTGGGCAAAAGACAGTTCTGCCCTGTCGCCCGCTGCCCTTTTGATTTTGTCTTCTTTAAGCCTGTTGTCCTTGTATTCTTCGATAATCCGAGACATGTTCTCAATATCCGGATTTTCAAAGAGCAGCGATTGGTCGAGCGAAATTCCAAAAGTGTCTTTAATTCTTGAAACAAGCTGTGTAATCTTTAGTGAATCCCCGCCTAAACTGAAGAAGTTGTCACTGATACCAATTCTTTTTACATTTAATATTTCACGCCATATATCAATAAGCTTTTTCTGAGTTTCATTCTCCGGCGGCACAATTTCCCGGTTCTCAAATTCATTTTCTGACAGCTCTTGCAACTGTCGTCTTATTAAATCGTATTCGCCTTTGGCATAGCCCTCGCCCAATTTGAAGCGCTGGACTTTTCCGCTCGAAGTCTTTGGCAGTTCATTGACCGGTATTACTTCAGAGACTTCAATACCCAGTTTCTCGTTGATGACTTGCTTTACTTCTTCCGATATTGATACAAAATTTTCTATATTTCCCTTGTAACGGATAAAAAGAATCAGGTCGTCGCTGCCATGCTCTTTATTAAAGACACCAACAGCAGCAACTGTTCCAGTTTCAACCCCTTCAGCGCTTTCCGCAATGCGCTCAATATCCTGAGAATAGTAGTTCTGACCCGAGACAAGAATAACGTCTTTTGCGCGACCCGTGATTGTAAGGCGTTTATTCCTCAAAAAGCCCAGATCGCCAGTGTTAAACCATCCGTCCTTCGTTATCGCCTTTTCCGTAGCCTCTTTGTTATTGTAGTATCCGGTTGTAACATTTCCGCCGCGGATTTGGATATATCCTATCTTATTTTCCCCGATCTCGTTATTTTCCTCGTCGCAAATGCGAACATAGCAGTCGTAGATAGGATAACCTACGTCCATAAAGACAACCGCATTTCTGTCTTCTTTATATGTATCCTTAACGGTTTGTCCGATATTTAAATGATTTCTGTCCAATACATGGAACATAAATTCTTCCCCGGGATTCGGGAAAGCAACTGCAATTGTCCCCTCGGCAAGGCCGTAAGCCGGGTGCATAGCACTCCGTTTAAGCCCATATACCGCCATCTTATCCAAAAATTCATTGCACAGCCCCATTGATATAGGCTCCGCGCCGTTATATATCAGCCTAATGCTGGACAAATCCCAGTCTTTTTTATCTTCCGCTTTGTAGGATTCCAAAAAATGCTTGAACCCAAAGTTGGGTGAATATAGCAATGTAGCCCTATGCTCGCTTGCCTTTTCCAGCCAAAGCGTAGGGTTTTCGATAAAAAGCTTGGTAGGCATATTATATTGGTTAATATCAACTATTACATCCTTGATGTGTACCCCGATAAGCCCCATATCATGAGTCAGTGGCACCCAGTTTAAACTTACATCGTTTGTATCAATTTTTGACCAGCGCATTATAGCAGAGATATTTGTTAAAACATTGCCATGAGTTATAATGACGCCTTTCGGGTCACCCGTCGAACCGGACGAGAACTGAATAAACGCCATATCGTCGCGTTTTGGATAATATATTTCACCGGCATCTTCGCCCAGAATGACATTATCTATAAAAATGACCCTCTTGAGTATCTCATTCATCTGCTCATTAAGGCCATTTTTATCCGCAAAGGATTTTAATTTTTTCACCAGATCCTGTGAAGTGATCATTCTGGGGTTGCCGATTATCTTCCATATCTTGAAGAGCTTCGATTTTTGCTCATCATTATTGCCAATAGCCATGGGTACAGGAATCATACCGCCGAGAATACATGCCCAGAATGAATTTATAAAACTTCTGTTGTCATCGATCTGGAATATAACTTTATCGCCCGGCCTGAAGCCATACTTCTGCAGACTGCCAAGAAGCTTTAAAGCTTTATAATATAAATCCTTATAGGAAACAAATTCTTCTTTATTACTATCGAGGATAAATGTTATGCCCCTTTGCTCCTCATTCTTTCTCGCAACCAATAATTCTGTAAGTGTTTTAAAATCCTGCATGTCATTCACCCTGCCTGTATTTGCGGTCAGGTCGATAAACAACCGCATATATCGTGCTTAATTTTTAAATATTGGCACTTACTTTATCTTCCACATAGCAAACGATATCTCCGACGGTTTTAAATCTCTTGATGTCCAGATCTTCATCCTTAAATTCAATGTCAAACTCCGTCTCCAGTGCGACCGCAATTTTTACAAATAGCAATGAGTTTATACCCAGATCTGTCAAGTTATCATCAAGCGATATCTCCGCACTTGAGCCATCTGGAAGCTGGCTGCGCAATATTTCCTTAACCTTTTCAAATACCTTATTGTCCATTACTTCTCCCCCACCTTCTACTTGACTGTCAGTTATTCTCGAAAACCGGGACTTTTACAAAAATAGGAGTATCCGGATTCCTTTCTGAGGTTTTTGGCCGGAAATAGACTTCTAATGACATGGTTTTCGGCTGAAACAATACCATTTGAGTTGTTTCTCTGTTGTATATATCCCCGCTCTCGATTGCAGCGCCGGGAGAACCATTGTCATATGTAATGACACTCTTCAATTCCTCAGGCGTTACCTTGTCGCCACCAGCCAGTAGCTGTTTCTTCATATTCTCCCATCTTTTGGTGTTATGCTGTTCATGCGTATGGTTATCATAATTCCCATAAAGTAAGAATGAATTAACGCTGCCTATTGCATCACTTATCCCCCAGGTCACGCCGTCGTTAAGGCGGGAATCAGCAGTTCTGATTGCGCGCTTAACCCTGCTGCCATGCGGTCCAAAACCGCTGATGTTGTTTTCAAGGATTATGCTTTTATCTGGGTCAGATAGGGCAATTATATGGTTATTTGCGTAATATTTCTTAGAATCCTTCATATAATCCGCAATCTCTTCAATTGTGTCATAAGTTTCAAGTGCTGTCCTTAGATCCAACGGAAACGACCTTTTGCCCTGGGAATTATAAGCTTCACCTGTTGGAGCGAGTAATATCGCCGCAAAATTCTTGCTGTCGTTTATACCTGTTAAAATCCCCATATATCCAAGATAGCCAATCGAGCAAATCTTCTTTTGGGGATAGATAAAAGTTATAACCGCCTGAATCTGCGATATCTGATTATATTGCCCGCCAAACCATTCAAGGTTACGCCCCGCGATCGTGCTGCCAGTAGCCGACCGCGAACCATAAACCGAAACAAAACTGCACTGTGTGCCCTGACCGATATCAGCTATTAAATTATAAAGGTACAGCTCATCCTTTGAAATCTTGTTGTCATTTCGCTGATTCTTGTAGTCCTTTGACAATACGGACGCCATTCCTTCTATCTCGTCCATATATCTTTTATCAATCTGTGTCACCAGACCATCCTTGTTGTACATGTTATTGCGGTACTCGATATCGTTATTTATCTCTGAAATATATGAATCGACAAGGGACTCAAAGTTAGGGACAACCTTTAATATTCCCCTTGCATAGGCTGCTCCCATTTCTCTATTAGTAAGCCCGCTTGTATAATCCAAAACTACATTAAAGTAATTGCCCTTATTTGTTATAGTCACACCTTTTTCGTGGTAGCTGCTTTGCCCCTCGACTACTGTTACAGTTCGACCAGCGCACCCGAACAAAAGCACTTGGCAAAGTATAAGAGCCGCCGCAATTAGCTTCTTTGTCACAAATAAGCACCCTCTCATGCCAATTCTGTTTTTCCGCCGCTTACGGCGTATGACGACGCATTTTGATCGATAATTTGCCCCATCTCCATTTTTATCAGTTTGTCTGCCTCGCCGAAATAGCGGTCATCATGGGTTATCGCTATGACCGCTTTGCCTCTTGCTTTAAGCTCAGGCAGAAGGGTGGTATAAAAGAATTTTCTGAATTCCGGGTCCTGATCCGCCGCCCATTCGTCAAAGAAGAAAGCAGGCTTGTCCTCAAGATAGGAAATAAGAAGCGCGAGCCTTTTCTTTTGACCTGTAGAGAGTCTGGTTGTGGTAAATTTGCCGTCTTTTATGCTCACCTTGTCGCTGATTTTCAATATATCAAGATATTTTTTGATCTCGTCCATCTTTTCATCTGTGTTGATACCGTATAATCGGTCAAATAGGTAGAAATCGCTGTAAACAGTAGTAAAATAGTTACCCAACGTTTTGGTGTCGACCTTTTCACCATTAACCAATATTTCGCCCTCATCAGGCTGATATAAACCGGTTATCAGTTTTGCAAGCGTAGTCTTGCCGCTGCCGTTGCCCCCTGTGATAAATACTATCTCGCCGGAACGGAATTCATAATTGATTGGCCCCAAAGAGAATTCTTCGCCGTTTGTATTCTTGTAATGGAATTTGACATTTTTGAGCTGAATCTTTATATCAGAAGTCTTTTCCTCAAATATAACTGCCGGCTCTTCCTTCAGCGTCGAGATTTCATTGATGAAAGACTCAATCCTTCTGAAGCTAACCATTACACGGACAAGGCTTGGGATTTGGCTTGTCAGCATAGTTATTATGCTGCCCATATATAGATAGACAACGACAAATGACCTTAACGTATTGCTTTGGATATAAGGGAATATCATTGAGAAAGTAAACGCCACTATGCCAATTACGAGCATATACATGATGTTGCCGAATATGGTAACGCCGACAAATTTGATATCTCCTTCAATGCGTGTATCGGTATACATTTTGCAGCTATTTTGAATATCATCGTGAAACTCGCTGCGTTTCTTTCCGTTTATGTATAATTCCTTAAACCCGCCTACTAAATCGCTTATGTTCTTAAAAAACAGGTTTTGCACATCCCTGTTCTTCTCAAATGCTTTCTGCGCCGAATGGCTAACAAGCATAAACAATGCGGAAGCAATGACAATAATAACTATTGATAAAAATGCTCCTTCACCGTTCAGAGTCCATAAATAGACAAAACAAAATATCAGCGAAACGGAACCAGTTAATATTTGAACAAACATATTTACAAAATTACTGACCGTTTCGGGGTCATTGTTAAGTGCTGCGTATGTTTTTCCGTGATCCATTGACTCAAAATTGTAAAAAGGAGCACCGAAAATCTTATCGATTATTTTCATTCGTTTTTCAAATATCATTCTGTTTGTAAGGACTATCATTCTTTTTCTGGTGTAGTAGTCTGCTGCGGTAAAAAACAAAAGCCCGAGAATAAAATAGACATACAATCCTGTTTCTATACCCGCGGCATGGTTAGTATCGTTGAGAGTCCTGTTGAGCGCCTCATTGACTATAAACACCATCATGGAATTTCCGAAACCGCTCAGCACGCTCATAGTAATTATGAGAAAATACGGTTTGTCGTCAGGTTTTTCAAAGAAAAACGAGATAAGAAAATATATGTAGAGAAGCGGTGCAAGAACAGATAGTGAAATTGCCGCCCTTATAAGGGCATCAGGGCCTATTTCCCAAATCATGGCCCAATTATAGCCATTGTAAAGTATCTGCGGAATTTCATACAGGCAAAAAATAGACAGCAACATAGTGATAGTAGACAATAATACTGCAACTAGCCCGTTTATGCCGTGGCCCTTGAATTTCCGCTTTTCCTTTACAATTTTGACTACCGCATCGCCTATAAAATACAGAAGCAATAAATTTACGGCAATACTGGCCCAAAATACGATAAGCGATAAATCATTGTCAAACATACAATCATTCCTACAGCGTTTTCGTTACTTGATATTCATAGCCGCTATCAACGGCAATTTCATGGTTTATTACATCAGCAACCTCTTTGGTACAGCTATTTATAAAGAAATGGTTGCCGCCGAACTGAAAAATTTTAAATTTACCTGAAGTATACTTTTCCCATTCTGACATTTCATCGTAAGTTATATTGTCGTCTTTGCCAGATAGAGCCGTAATATCCGTTTTGGTAACTTCGTATTCCTTATCATATCTATATGTTTCGATAATCTTTAAATCCGATTTTAAAAGCCTTATGAAAAATTCGCTTAACTCGTCATTTTCAAAGACTCTTCTGTCTGTTCCGCCAAATTTAAGGATTTCTACTATAAACTCGTCATCTGGAAGTGTATGTAGTACTTTTTGCCTTCCCATAAGATGCGGCGGCCGGACAGCGGATAGAAATAGATGCACAGGAGCATTTTTGCCCGCCTTGATTAGTCTGTTTTGCGCTTCATATGCCAAAATACCGCCCATGCTGTGACCGAACAAAGCATATGGGCTGTCATCAATTTTCTCTCTTATTATTCCGCAGATATCGTCAACAGCTTCGTCAATACTTTCGTAACAGGGCGTTCTCATCCTTTTCCCTCTGCCGGCGAGTTCAACAGGACAAAGTTCAATACTTGCATTTAAATATTGTTTCATCTTATAATAGACGAATGCAGAACCACCAGCATAGGGTATGCAGAACAGCTTGACTTTTTTCATGATTTTACTCCCCAGAACAAAATCCGTAAGAGATTTTATGTATCCGAAATTACGATGAAGCTTTCTATCATGCGGTTTTATATATTATTCTCCGGCTTATTGAAATTGTTTTGGATTGTAAATTAATCAATTCCACTATAAATTAATTAATATGCCTATTTTTGTAATTTTTTATTTTATATTGTCTATATTATCCTAATTTAATTACATTATACTTATTATTGTCTTATTGTCAATACTATTTTAGTATTATAAGTCATAATTTAGTTTATTAATGCATCTTGATTTTTGCGGGGCATAATTTTGATTATAATTCAGGCATAAATATTTCGTCATTTTCATAAAGCTATGCTATAATCAAAAAGATGAATTTACCCATTCACCTTTAGCTGATAATCATATAGCCGCGCTGAAATATACCAGATATGCTATTCGTCATTATATTTGGATAAAGCCGGCGCGGCAGAATGGAGTCAATATGAAATACTTTGATTTGCACTGTGACACAATTACTGAATGTTATTTAAAAAAAGCTGAGCTGTTTGACAATGAACTGCATTGGTCTTTGAAAAGAGCTCAAGCATATAATCCGCTCGCGCAGGTTTTTGCCATCTGGATACCCGACGAATACAGAGGAGAATCGGCAGTAAGACGATTTGAAGATGTCTACAAAACTTTCATTTTTCAAATGACGAAAAACAGCGATAAGATTTCATTTTGCCATAATGCTGCCGAATTAAAGTCCGCTCTCAACAAAAACAAAACTGCGGCACTGCTTTCGATTGAAGGCGGTGCCGCACTCGGAGGGAAAATTGAAAACCTCGACAAGGCCTATAATATGGGCGTCAGAATTATGACGCTTACCTGGAACGGAAGATGTGAAATCGGCGACGGCGTTATGGTAAAACACGCAAAAGGACTAACCGAATTCGGGGTTGAAGTCGTGCGCCGAATGGAACAGTTGGGAATGATCGTTGATGTTTCACACCTTTCAGAAAAAGGCTTTTGGAATGTCGCAGAAGTAACCTCAAAACCGTTTATCGCCTCTCATTCCAATTCACAAAAAATCTGCTCGCATAAACGCAATCTTACAGACGAGCAATTTATTGAAATAAAAAAGCGCGGTGGAATAGTCGGTATTAACCTTTACCGCGGTTTTTTACGCGATGGCGGAAAAGCCTTTATCAAAGACGTCAAAAATCATATAGAGCACTTCTTATCACTTGGCGGCGAAAATGTTCTTGCATTAGGCGGAGACCTTGATGGTTCCGATTTACCTTATGATATGAAAGGTGTCGAGGATATCAGCAAAATCTATGATGAACTGCTTAAAAGTTTTAGCGAGCAAATTGTCAATGCTCTCTTTTTTGATAATGCTTATCGTTTCTTTGAAAACAACTTATAATTAACAATTTATTTAGAAATATTAAAAGGACACGCTAATCCAACGTGTCCTTTTTTATTCAACTATTGTAAATCCATCGACAGATGTATTGTTCCGCATATCAAAACGTGCAAAACACAGGAAAACAATTTAAACTTGTCCGCCGCTTGGTGAGCGGTTATATTGCCATTATTTTTCTATCTCGTTTATTTCAATATCACTGTTACTGAACTGAACATCACTTATTTCAACATCATGGATACTTTCCTCAATTTGAGCCTCCATTTTTTTCAGCGCTTCCTGCTTATCGGTAGCATAAATTGTCTTGCTCATCACTCCGGTAAACCGGACGCGCACATCAAAAGCTGCCATATATAGCCTCCTGTTTTTTATTTTAGTATTGCCTAAACTCCGGCAAATAGTCAGCATGGCAGGCTAAAGGCAGCTATTGTATATCAATTTTTCTTGATTTTGGTAGGTATTCGGTTTTTTTCGGGCAGGTTATAGTTAGAATCCCGTTTTTCATTTCGGCTTTTATATCCTCTGTCCGGACATTGTCCATCGAAAAACTTCTCCTGAAAGAACCAACATGGCGCTCCCTTCTTATATAACGTCCACCGTCATCTTTAGCCTCTTTGTTTTCATCAACATTTACTGAAATTGTAAGCATTCTATCATCGATATCAATGTCAACATTCTTTTTATCTATACCCGGCATTTCGGCCTCTATGATATATGCGTCTTTCTTTTCCCTAACATCAACTTTGAAGCCTCCGAAATTCCAAAATCCAAAGTTGTCCCAAAATCTATCGCTCAAAAAATTTGAAAAGAAATTTGACGGAAAAAAGCCGAAGTCATTGTTATAAAACGGCGTCAACTCATGTCTTTCATGGCTCATTGCAAATTCCTCCCTTTCAGATTACGCTCACATTTATTTTATGCATTGTATTCAAAATTATTTAAAACAGAAGAAAGATATATCTGATTAAACTGATGTCAAAAGTTTTGCATACAAAAATATTTTTTGTCTAAACTTGAATTAAGTTTTTCATGCAAAAACCGGAAAGCGCTTTTTGCACTTTCCGGTTTTTTGAAACTACAACGTGCATATTTGCTATTAATAATCCATATCCGGGTTTGGAGCCGGTGCCGGTTGCTTCTTTTCAGGCTTGTCAGCAACCGTACTTTCGGTCGTAAGAATCATACCCGCTACTGATGCAGCATTTTGAAGTGCAAACCTTGTAACTTTTACAGGGTCAATAATACCGGATTTAAACATATCGACATATTCTTCTTTTGCTGCATCATAGCCGATGCTCTTTTCGCTGTTGCGGACCTTTTCGACCACGACTGAGGGGTCAACACCTGCATTCGCTGCGATCTGGCGAAGCGGCTCTTCCAGCGCACGTACAATAATGTAAGCGCCGGTCTTTTCATCCCCTTCAAGTGAATCCGCAAGCTTCTGGACATCCGGTATCGCATTGATAAACGCAGTACCACCGCCTGGAATAATACCTTCCTCAACAGCAGCCTTAGTAGCATTCAATGCATCTTCGACGCGGTATTTCTTTTCTTTCATTTCTGTCTCGGTTGCGGCGCCAACGCGGATAACGGCTACACCGCCGCTGAGCTTTGCCATGCGCTCGTTGAGCTTCTCTTTATCATAATCGGAGGTGCTTGTTTCAATCTGATGTTTTATGGATTTTATGCGGTCCTGTATTGCCTGCTTATCGCCCAAACCGTCAATAATGGTTGTGTTCTCTTTGTCAACCTTAACTGATTTTGCTTTGCCGAACCAGTCTTCCTTGATATCCTGAAGGTTCATGCCCATATCGCTGGATATTACCTGACCGCCGGTCAGTATTGCAATATCCTGAAGCATTTCTTTTCGACGGTCACCGTATCCGGGCGCCTTCACCGCTACGCATGTGAATGTACCGCGGAGTTTGTTGACTATCAATGTGGCCAGTGCATCACCATCTACATCCTCGGCAATAATCAGAAGCTTTGCGCCCTTCTTTACGATAATTTCGAGGGCCGGTAGGAGTTCTTGTGCATTGCTGATCTTCTTGTCAGTAATGAGTATATACGGATCCTCCAGCTCCGCCGTCATTTTTTCCTTATCTGTCACCATGTAGGGAGAAATATAGCCGTGGTCGAACTGCATTCCTTCGACCGTTTCGATATAGGTTTCTGATGTTTTGGATTCTTCTATAGTGATAACACCGTCTGAAGAAACTTTCTCCATTGCATCCGCCAAAAAACGCCCAATCTGCGGATCTTCAGAGGAAATGGATGCGACAAATTCAATGTCCTCGCGTCCTTTGATTTTGCGGCTGCTGTTTTTGATGCTTTCGACGGCTTTGGCAACTGCCTTGTCTATACCGCGCTTGAGCGCTATCGGATTAGAACCAGAAGCAACATTCTTCAGGCCATTGTGAACAATAGTCTGTGCCAAAAGTGTAGCAGTGGTTGTGCCATCACCGGCGACATCATTGGTTTTGCTGGCAACTTCCTTTACAAGCTGGGCTCCCATATTCTCATATGGATTTTCCAACTCGATTTCCTTTGCTATCGTAACACCGTCGTTTGTGATTATTGGTGAGCCATATTTTCTCTCAAGTACGACATTGCGTCCTTTCGGGCCCAACGTAATCTTGACCGCATTGGCCAGTTTGTCAACACCTGCAAGCATTGACTTTCTTGCATCTTCATCAAACGCTATCATCTTAGCCATTTTCAAACACCTTCCTACTAATATGACTTTTTATTAGGATTATTCAATAACTGCAAGTAGATCGCTCTGATTTAGAATCAGATATTTTTCATTGTCAATTTTGACTTCTGTTCCTGAGTATTTGCTGTAAATAACCCGGTCTCCTTTTTTGACGGTCACTTTTATTTCGTGTCCGTCCTTAGTTTCTCCGGGTCCGACTTCAACTACTGTTCCCCAGTTTGGTTTTTCCTTTGCGCTGGACGGAAGTACAATACCTGACTTGGTAGTTTCTTCACTTTCTTCTTGTTTTAGTAGGACTCTTGCTCCGAGTGGTTTAATCTTCACAAAGCTCACTCCTTTTCCTGTATCATTCTTCTTTGTCTTCTTCTTTGAAATATGTATGCGAAGCAAGCGATGCGATTATCCAGCAAACAAGGCTTTCCGCTCCCTGATTATGGTTTAGGCCTTTCGGGGTAAGCCCGTCCATACAACCGCCCGTATCCGGGTCTATGAGCGAAATATTAAGACTGTTATGACCGGTGTACCATTCGAGACATTGCCGAGCATAGCTGTGATAGGCATTATTTTCGGTTAGCTTGAAAGCCTTTAGGCATGCAAGCATCGTTCCGCAAGCTTCAACTGGCTGCTGATCAAATTCCGCAGGTGTTTCTCCGCGCTTATACCAACCCTTGCAGCCCACAGGGCGGAACATATCCCCTACAAATGTTGTTTTTAAAAGGAAATCAAGGCTTTCCAACCCGATTTTTCGATAATGTTCGTCCTTTAAAATTTCATATGCTTCAAGCATTGCCCATGGCAGGACTGCGTTACAGTAGGTAATTTCATTTTCGAACCATTTCCAATCCGCTGCGGCACAATGCTCATATGCAATGGCAATATCATACGCCAGTTTTGAAAGAATACTGTGATACTTCTCTTCATTTTTGAAACATAAGCCTATTGCAGCGTAAGCTTTACCTCTCAAAAAGGATAATTTGTCACAACTGTCAACTGCATCGCGGAATATCTTGTCCGCAACACCGCGAATACTATTTGGTAAATACGTGCGAGATGCAGTGAATCCCAACGCTAACAGGCACCGGCCGAAACAATCATCGGAGCCTTTCTTCTCGGTAAAATTTCGGTCATAATCCATGAAATTGCGAAACCATCCGTCGTTTTGAGCATACGCCAGAAAACTAAGATAACGAGTAACCAAATCCAGATAACGTTCCTCTCCGGACGCTTTGTAAAACATAGCTGCCATAATCAGCGCCCGTGCGTTGTCATCGCTGGTATAGCCTTTTGTGGGGTCAGGAACGGCGTAAATCGAGTGCTGAAACATACCGGTATCGTCGGTTAAACGGAATATAAACCGCTCATCCGGAAGTTTACGGCACTGTGGACTCATACGGCTACCCGCTCCTTCTTTGAATATTCTCTGTATGCTTTATAGAATGTACGCCTATAACAGTCCGCAACAACACTCCATTTCATGTTGTCACCGAGCAGTTTTGTTTTCTGCTCCATCTGTTTCTTTCTTTCTGGGTGCTCAATTACATAATTTATACATTCACTTAAAGATGCTGAATCTTCAAAGTCTGCAAGCAGTCCCCTGCCATCCGCAAGCATTTCTTTCGCATATGAATAAGGAGTGGAAACAATAATCCTGCCGCATCCGACGGCATAAGCAAGCGTACCACTAACAGCTTGATCTTTGCCGAGATAAGGCGTCATGTAAATATCGGACAGTTTTAGATAACGGATTATCTCCTCTTTTGTGAGATACCGGTTCACAAACCGGACATTGTCCTCAGCCTGCAGTTCGCGTACCATTTTCTCAAGGCTGTTGCGATATACTTCACCATGCTGTTTTCGTATTACCGGATGTGTCTGACCGAGTATAAGGTACAGCACTTCCGGATGCTTTTTGGCGGTCTGGGCAACGGCCTCAATGCCATATTCCAAACCTTTTCCGGGACTGATAAGGCCAAATGTACTGATTACTATGCGATTTTCTAAACCAAGTTCTTTTTTTAGTTCGTCCCTTTCCGGCAACTTTAAATCCGGTACGCCATGGTGAATCAATTCAATTTTACTGGAATCAACATCATATACGTCTTCCAGCACTTTTCTTGAATTCATCGCCATGGTTACAACCTTTTCACTTTTTGCGCAAAGCTGTTTAAGAATCTCCCTTTGTTTGTCGCTTGGAGATGGTAGTACGGTGTGAAGTGTTGTAACAATTGGCTTTTCCAAAAGCTCAATAAGGGCAAGCAGATATTCGCCGCATTCACCACCGTAAATTCCATACTCGTGCTCCACTACTAATACGTCAATGTCAGATCGATTTATTTTTCTCGCAGTCTCTATATAGCTTGTACGGTCATGCTGTTTGAGTTCAAGCCGTACATCTTCCCCGTAATGCATAGGTTGATCTGTAATCGCTATTACGCCGGTTTTTACTGACGTTGATTTTTTGAGCTCGTTGATGATATCTTGGGTGAATGTTGCTATTCCGCATTCTCGTGGAGGATACGTTGTTAAAAAAGCGACATTCAACTTTTTTGTGCCACTCATACTTTTTGATTCCCCCTTAACTTTAAATAGTTGGTTATTATGAAATTGCAAGACGTTTGGAAGCATCTCCGGCAAAAATTACTTTCTCATATGACGTGCTGAGTCCGACACGGCACTCGTCCGCTACGATAGAATCAATTATCTCTACCCCATTTTCTACTGTAACATCGTTCCAGAGTATACTATTTTCAATTCTGCATTTCTTTCCTATGCAGCAGCGGTCGCCGATTACAGCGTTTGGTCCGACTATAGCACCGGCTTCAATTCGCACATCTTTTCCAAGATAAACTGGCCCACGAAGTATTGCTTTTCCGCTTATCTTTGCATTAAAACGCCCGTAAATCGGCTCTTTTTCAAAATCAGCTTCGTCTATTCGGTAAAGCCCTTGGAATGCGTCCATGTGAGCCTGCATGTATTTCTCCGGAGTACCAAGATCCAACCAGTAATTACAGCCCTTGTATACGGCGATTCGTTTTCCTTTCTCCAGCAGTTTCGGAAATACCTCACGCTCAACCGACACCGGTCTGCCAGCCGGAATGTGTTTAAGAATTTGCGGATTGAAGATATAAACACCCGCATTGATGTAATGAGAAACAACTTCATGCGGCTTCGGTTTTTCACGGAAGGTAATGGCGTAGTCATGATCGTCATACTCTATAACGCCATAGGCAGAAGGATTATCAACACGGGTAACCGCGATAGTCACATCAGCATTTTTGCGCTTATGGAATCTGAGCATCTCACCAAAATTTATATCACTTATGATATCGGCGTTAAAAATAAAAAACGGCTCTTTATCAAAGTAACGCTCAGCGTTTTTAATAGCGCCGCCTGTCCCCAGAGGAAGATCCTCACTGACGTAATGAATTTGAAGTCCATAATTAGCACCGCTACCAAAATATTGCTCAATGCATTCTGGTTTGTAACAGGTACTCAAGACAATTTCTTGAATACCGAAAGTTTTCAGCCTGTCGAAATTTCGTTGCAAAAGCGGTACTCCCATTACTGGCACCATTGGTTTAGGCAATTTTTCAGTCAGCGGCCTGAGCCGCGTTCCCTTACCACCTACCAGAAATAAAGCCTTCAAAATTCATTCCTCCTTACCGTATAAATTTTATATATCAAATATTCGGTATTTTCAGTTAAGGATTTTCTGGTTCAGGGCAATTCAAGATATATTCCAGAAGTTCATCAAGTGAAGCGGCAGCGAGCGCAATACATGTATCCGCTGCACCGTAATACATGCGAATTTTTCCCGTTGATTTGTCAAGAATCCAACCGCACGGGAACACAACGTCTTGGACATCGCCCTGCTTTTCATATTCCTCGCGCGGCCCAAATATCCACTCATCACTGCGGCGTAAAACCTTGAGCGGATTCTTTAAATCAAGAAGCGCAAGGCCAAGCCTATAAGTTGCACCGGAAGCTGTATTCCGCACGCCGTGATATAGCAAAAGCCAACCCTCTGAGGTTTCCAGCGGCTGCGCACAGATACCAACTTTGGTTCCATCCCACCAGCTTCCTCCGCGTGAATTAATAAGAATTTTATGATCTCCCCAATATTTAAGATTATTGGAGGCTGAAATCCATATATTTGCCCCGCGCTCAATTGGACGGTGGATTAGTAGCCAACGGTCATCAAATTTATATGGAAAAATCGTTGCGTCCTTATCTTCAGGCGGCATAATCGGGCCTATGCGTTCAAAATTTTCAAAATCTTCGGTCAAGGCCATACTCACAACTGCCCCTGACTCTGAATAAGCCGTATACGTAATCGCGTACTTTCCAAGCTCATCTATATATGTGATACGCGGGTCTTCAATGCCCCATGCTTCCTCAGGATGGTCCGGATCAGGCGCCAGCGTGGGTGTTCTGTCAATGACCCAGTTGCTGATACCGTCATCACTGACCGCCTTTGTAAGATGTGAAAAGCCTCTCCTATCTTCAACACGGGCAAGAAGCAATACCTTACCGTTAAATATTGTAGCCGCAGGATTGAGTACCGAATTGACAGGGTACGGCCAGTCCTTCGCCGTTAAAATTGGATTATACTGATAACGGCGGAATAACTCCTTATAAGTGTTGTCACTTGCCTTCAAACGTGTTTCAAAATGATTCAATCTCTTCACAACCTTTGTATATTTATTGTTAAATTTTCTGCTTCAAAGGGGCAATATTTTATTGGACGCACCGTCTCTTGTGAGTAAAACCACCATCCGTTTTCTTCAGTTTTTACTTGCAAAATAGAATTCGCATGGTGTGAATTACGTGTTTCTCAGTGGTCCGAACATAGAATACATCTTCAATTCTGCTTAAAGGGTATAAAAAATCACCCCCAATATCTAACGATATACATTAAATATAAGAAGAGTGTTTGGAATAAAGCCTATATTCTATTAATTAAATTTCTATTTTTGATTAGCACTCTGTCGCCGCGAGTGCTAACACTATTATACTAACTTTTCAATATAAGGTGCGCAACATTGATATTCCGGTGGTTTTATTGATTTGTTCTGATTTTTTTAAAATTATCTCATTTTATCTCGCAAAATCTTACTATTTCATTGCAATATTGGAATATACAGGTTTGTCGTTGCAATATTAACGATTATTCAATTTAATAAGTACAAGCGGCCACTACTTCTAAATAGTATTTATACAGTAAATTTAGCTGCTAATGATACTGCCTCAAATTTACCCTATATATAAATATATAATATTCTGAACCTTATTATCATTCTGAATGTCAGCAGATCTGCTGGACAAAATAATTAAACAAAACAATATGCGCCTTCTTTTACACTTTAGGTGTCTACTTTTTGGGGAAAAGGAGACGTTTTCAGCGAAATAACATATTCTTGTAAAAAGTCAACAAAAAAAGCAAGCTGGAGACAGCTTGCTTTTAAAATTAGTGCCGGCACCGACCTATTTTCCCAGGCGGTCGCCCGCCAAGTATCTTCGGCACTGATGAGCTTAACTTCCGTGTTCGGAATGGGAACGGGTGGGTCCTCATCGTCATAGGCACCGGCTATATTCTAATTTTAAAGGGCCTTCAAAACTGAACAAAGTTTAGTATTTACTCTACTGCTTCCGTAGAACTTTTTGAGGTCAAGCCCTCGACATATTAGTATCGGTCAGCTTAACACCTCACGGTGCTTACACCTCCGACCTATCAACCTTGTAGTCTTCAAGGTGTCTTACCATCTTAACGATGTGGGATATCTTATCTTAGGGTCGGTTTCACGCTTAGATGCCTTCAGCGTTTATCCGTTCCGCACTTAGCTACTCAGCTGTGCCACTGGCGTGACAACTGATGCACCAGCGGTGCGTCCATCCCGGTCCTCTCGTACTAAGGACAGCTCCCTTCAAATATCCTACGCCCGCGACAGATAGGGACCGAACTGTCTCACGACGTTCTGAACCCAGCTCGCGTACCACTTTAATCGGCGAACAGCCGAACCCTTGGGACCGAATTCAGCCCCAGGATGTGATGAGCCGACATCGAGGTGCCAAACCTCCCCGTCGATGTGGACTCTTGGGGGAGATCAGCCTGTTATCCCCAGGGTAGCTTTTATCCGTTGAGCGACGGCATTTCCACTCACTACCGCCGGATCACTAACTCCTACTTTCGTACCTGCTCGGCCCGTCGGCCTCGCAGTCAGGCTGGCTTTTGCGTTTACACTCTCTCGCACGATTTCCGTCCGTGCTGAGCCAACCTTTGAGCGCCTCCGTTACTCTTTAGGAGGCGACCGCCCCAGTCAAACTGCCCACCTGACAGTGTCCCTCTCCCGGATTCACGGAAGCAGGTTAGAATTTCGGTACCTCAAGAGTGGTATCCCAACGGCGACTCCTCCAAGGCTGGCGCCCTGGATTCCCAGTCTCCCACCTATCCTGTACATGAAGTGCCAAAATCCAATATCAGGCTACAGTAAAGCTCCATGGGGTCTTTCCGTCTAATCGCGGGTAGCTGGCATCTTCACCAGCACTACAATTTCGCCGGGCGGGTTGTTGAGACAGTGCCCAGATCGTTACACCATTCGTGCGGGTCAGAACTTACCTGACAAGGAATTTCGCTACCTTAGGACCGTTATAGTTACGGCCGCCGTTTACCGGGGCTTCGGTTCGAAGCTCTCACTCCTCCCCTTAACCTTCCGGCACCGGGCAGGTGTCAGCCCCTATACTTCATCTTTCGATTTAGCAGAGACCTGTGTTTTTGCTAAACAGTCGCCTGGGCCTATTCTCTGCGGCTCTGGTTTCCCAGAGCACCCCTTCTCCCTAGGTTACGGGGTCAACTTGCCGAGTTCCTTAACAAACCCTTATCCCGTTGGCCTTAGAGTCCTCCTCCTGTCTACCTGTGTCGGTTTGCGGTACGGGCGCCTAGTCAATACACAAGGCTTTTCTCGCCTCATTCCATCCACACTTCGCTACTCTAATTTCGCTCCCTTTCGCCCAGCTCTACCATCGGCTGGGTTGTGGACTTCCTGAGTGTCCCCTTGCTTAACAACTTCGGCGGCTACTGATTATCAACAGTATGTGCATCGGCTACGCCTTTCGGCCTCACCTTAGCTCCCGGCTTACTTGGAGCGGACGAACCTTCCTCCAAAATCCTTAGACTTCCGGCCATTATGATTCTCACATAATTCGCGCTACTCATTCCGGCATTCTCACTTCTATATGGTCCACCAGCGCTCTCGCTCTGGCTTCACCCCATATACAACGCTCCCCTACCAAACAGTTTCCCGTTTCCCAAGCTTCGGTTGTATGCTTAGCCCCGTTACATTTTCGGCGCAGAACCACTCGACCAGTGAGCTATTACGCACTCTTTTAATGTATGGCTGCTTCTAAGCCAACATCCTGGTTGTCTGGGCAATTCCACATCCTTCTCCACTTAGCATACATTTGGGACCTTAGCTGTGGGTCTGGGCTGTTCCCCTCTCGACTGCGAAACTTATCTCACGCAGTCTGACTCCTGTGCATCAATTATCCGGCATTCAGAGTTTGATAGGCTTCGGTAGTCTCTCGACCCCTAGGCCATTCAGTGCTTTACCTCCGGTAATCTAACACAAGGCTAGCCCTAAAGCTATTTCGGGGAGAACCAGCTATCTCCGGGTTCGATTGGAATTTCTCCGCTATCCACACCTCATTCGCCATCTTTTCAACGAGGGTCGATTCGGGCCTCCATGGAGTTTTACCTCCACTTCACCCTGGACATGGATAGGTCACCCGGTTTCGGGCCCTATGAATGCAACTTCTCGCCCTTTTCAGACTCGGTTTCCCTTCGGCTTCAGACCTGAGGCCCTTAACCTCGCTGCATCCATACGCTCGCCGGACCGTTCTACAAAAAGTACCACATCGCACGTTGACGTGCTTTGTGTGCTTGTAAACACAAGGTTTCAGGTTCTCTTTCACTCCCCTCCCGGGGTGCTTTTCACCTTTCCTTCACAGTACTTTGCGCTATCGGTCACTGGGTAGTATTTTGGCTTGGAGGGTGGTCCCCCCTGCTTCCCACCGGATTCCTCGTGTCCGGTAGTACTCTGGATCCAGTCCCCGTCGCACTCCTTTTCGCTTACAGGGCTCTCACCTTCTCTGGCTGGCCTTCCCATGCCATTCAGCTAAGGATTGCTCCTTTTGGACTGTCCACAACCCCATAGGTATTTCTACCTATGGTTTGGCCTTCCTCCGCGTTCGCTCGCCACTACTTACGGAATCTCGTTTGATTACTTTTCCTCGCCCTACTTAGATGTTTCAGTTCGGGCGGTTCCCCCCGTATACCTATGTATTCAGTATACGGTGACAGGACTCTCTCCTGCCGGGTTACCCCATTCGGACATCCGTGGATCACTGCCTGC
Source organism: [Clostridium] cellulosi (assembly GCA_000953215.1). Classification (NCBI taxonomy): domain Bacteria; kingdom Bacillati; phylum Bacillota; class Clostridia; order Eubacteriales; family Oscillospiraceae; genus Ruminiclostridium; species [Clostridium] cellulosi. The sequence goes on along the minus strand of LM995447.1, from coordinate 971,645 downwards.
TTTCGGCTCCCCGCGGCTTTTCGCAGATCGCTGCGTCCTTCTTCGGCTCCCAGTGCCAAGGCATCCACCTTGCGCTCTTTGTAGCTTGACCGTATTATGCTCGTTCTACTCAGCGTAAATCGTAGCGGCAGGTTACCCTGCCTTACCCTCGAAACTTTCTCAGTTCCGTCTTTGATTTACCCTTCTGCAGTAGACTTTACTTCACTTTGTTCAGTTTTCAAGGTCCTTATTTATCCTCCATGCTCCATTGAACACTTCGGACTGGTGGGCTCAAGTGGACTCGAACCACCGACCTTGCGCTTATCAGGCGCACGCTCTAACCACCTGAGCTATGAGCCCATGTGCTCCGAGCTGCCGGTTCTCTTCGTCCGTGGCCCGGTCTCTTTGTCTTCAGCTGCTCTTCGCAACTGCTGGTGGAGATGAGGAGGCTCGAACTCCTGACCCCCTGCGTGCAAGGCAGGTGCTCTCCCAGCTGAGCTACACCCCCATAACATACCGGGGCCATCTATTCTTGCTTCTCACCTTTCCCTGAAGGTCCATTATGGGACCCTCAAAATTAAACAACGTCCTAAACCAAGAACTCCTCGCTGACTCCTTAGAAAGGAGGTGATCCAGCCGCACCTTCCGATACGGCTACCTTGTTACGACTTCACCCCAATCACCGATCCCACCTTCGGCGCCGCGCTCCTTTCGGTTACGCAAACGACTTCGGGTGTTTCCGGCTCTCATGGTGTGACGGGCGGTGTGTACAAGGCCCGGGAACGTATTCACCGCGGCATGCTGATCCGCGATTACTAGCAATTCCGTCTTCATGCAGGCGGGTTGCAGCCTGCAATCTGAACTGGGACCGCTTTTGGGGATTCGCTCCACCTCGCGGTATTGCTTCCCTTTGTTGGCGGCCATTGTAGTACGTGTGTAGCCCAGGTCATAAGGGGCATGATGATTTGACGTCATCCCCACCTTCCTCCGTTTTATCAACGGCAGTCTTAATAGAGTGCTCTTGCGTAGCAACTATTAACAAGGGTTGCGCTCGTTGCGGGACTTAACCCAACATCTCACGACACGAGCTGACGACAACCATGCACCACCTGTCTCACCGCTCCCCGAAGGGCACTCCAGAATCTCTTCCGGATTCGGTGGATGTCAAGACCTGGTAAGGTTCTTCGCGTTGCTTCGAATTAAACCACATACTCCACTGCTTGTGCGGGCCCCCGTCAATTCCTTTGAGTTTCAACCTTGCGGCCGTACTCCCCAGGTGGATTGCTTATTGTGTTAACTCCGGCACGGATGGGGTCAGTCCACCCACACCTAGCAATCATCGTTTACAGCATGGACTACCAGGGTATCTAATCCTGTTTGCTCCCCATGCTTTCGTGCCTCAGCGTCAGTTAAGGCCCAGCAGGCCGCCTTCGCCACTGGTGTTCCTCCCGATATCTACGCATTTCACCGCTACACCGGGAATTCCGCCTGCCTCTACCTCACTCAAGATCGCCAGTTTTGAATGCAACCTCTGAGTTAAGCCCAGAGATTTCACATCCAACTTGACAACCCGCCTACGCACCCTTTACACCCAGTAATTCCGGACAACGCTCGCCACCTACGTATTACCGCGGCTGCTGGCACGTAGTTAGCCGTGGCTTCCTCTTTCGGTACCGTCACTTCCTTCGTCCCGAAAGACAGAGGTTTACAATCCGAAGACCTTCTTCCCTCACGCGGCGTCGCTGCATCAGAGTTTCCTCCATTGTGCAATATCCCCCACTGCTGCCTCCCGTAGGAGTCTGGGCCGTGTCTCAGTCCCAATGTGGCCGTACAACCTCTCAGTCCGGCTACCGATCGCAGGCTTGGTGGGCCATTACCTCACCAACTACCTAATCGGACGCGAGCCCATCCTTGAGTGGATTTCTCCTTTGGTACATCGGAGATGCCTCCAACGTACATTATGCGGTATTACCGTCCGTTTCCAGACGCTATCCCCCGCTCAAGGGCAGGTTGCTCACGCGTTACTCACCCGTCCGCCGCTAAGATAGAACCGAAGTACTATCTCCGCTCGACTTGCATGTGTTAGGCGCGCCGCCAGCGTTCGTCCTGAGCCAGGATCAAACTCTCTAATATATCGTTCTTTATCAGCTTTCGCTGGTAATGACTCTATCAGAGCTTCTCTCGCTCTTACGAATCACTCGCTGCTCGGACATCTCTCTATGTCCGCCGCAAGCTACTCAAATTCATTTCAAGGGTTCTTGATTCTCAAGACGTTGTTTAATTTTCAAGGTCCCATCTGCCTTAGCGGCAGTAATTGAAAGTATATCATACCATATTCCGCTTGTCAAGTACCTTGTTGTCGTTTCTTCGCGGTTTTTGCCTCGCTCTCTTTGAGGCGCGGCGCTTAGTATATCATACTCGAAACCGTTTGTCAACACCTTTTTTCTGTGTCTTCTCGCGGTTTCCCCGCCGCCCGTTTTTCCGCGGCGGGATATTTATTATATCTTATCCCGCTTCGTTTGTCAATACACAATTTCTTGCCATATTTTCATCTTCCATCTGCTCTTTCGCAGGACGTTCAGTCTATCATATCAAACTGAACTTTGCAAGTGTTTTATTCTGGATATGAACTTATTGCATCCTATTAATATATAGATAACCAACGCCTTAAATGTTTCAGTTATTAGTTTACGAGGTTTTCCGGTTTACCGTTTAGATAGGATTTAATATTTGAACAGACAATCTTAGCCCTTTTATACATGGCTTCGTTTGTTGCAAAACCGACATGAGGAGTCGCTATGCAGTTCTTTGCAGTAAGCAATGGGTGATTCTCTGATATTGGCGGCTCGCTCTCGAACACGTCAACGGCTGCACCGGCTATATCACCGTTATTAAGGGCATCTGCCAGCGCTTTGCTGTCAACTATAGGTCCGCGGGCAGTGTTTATCAGTATGGCATTCTTCTTCATCAAGGCTATTTTCTCTTTGCTTATAAGTCCGACTGTCGATGGATTCTGAGGAACATGGATGGAAACGATATCGCAGGTTGAAAGAAGCGTGTCCAAATCCGTAAAACGAACACCGTCGATAGACTTTTTTGTGCGGCTGTAGGCATAGACTTCGCAGCCGAATGCTTGAACTATTCTGGCGACTCGCAGGCCGATAGCCCCTGCCCCTATTATGCCGAATTTCTTGCCTTCAAGCTCCGAGCCTATAAGTCCTGCTCTTGTACCGCCGTGTCGTATGGCCTCATTGCAGGGGATAATGTTTCTATATAAGCTGATGATAAAACCGAATACCAAATCTGCAACTGCAGCAGTAGAATAACCGGCGCAGTTTGAAACCTTAATGCCTCGAACACGGCAGTAATCCATATCAATATGGTCGCAGCCTGTGAATGCCACGCAGATATATTTGAGTTTCGGGCATTTCTCCATAACCGCTCTCGGATATTTGATGTTTGTAAGGACTACAGCTTCCGCATCTCTGCTTCTTTCAATCAGCGTTTCAATATCTTCTTTTCTCGTATTGTAATAGACGACTTCCGCTTTATCTGCCACCGCTTCCTTCAACATAGCTGTCAATTCTGTGTCGGGAATCCCGAGCGGCTCTAAAATTGCTATCTTCATAATGACTTCTCCTAATCTGTTATGTTTTATCATTCCATATGCAAATACAATAATATATATTTTTTTAGACGCCGTCAAATTCGATTTTATATGTAGGTTATTTGATAAATTTACTCAAAAAAAGCGGGTGTTCATAAATGAACACCCTAGCAGAGATTAAACTACCAAATTTAGTATAATAGTATCTCTGCTGATAATATTATGTGAATTCACATGCTCCATATACAAATTTTTTGAACGGATTTATAAATTACAAAAGAATATAATATTAATGCAGCGTACAAAGGAGGCTGTTATGGAAAAATTATATATAGATACTCCAAACGGAAGAAAGCCTATCGAACCGAAAGTTGCAGAAAAATATAATCTCGAAAAAGGAATAATTTCCCCGTTTACCAGAGAACCACTGACCGGTAAAAATGGCGAGTTTCCCTCCATGACCAGCATTGAGAAAGATGAAAAAAATAATGGAGGCAAACGTATCGAAAACGAAGAGGAAAACGTTATGATGTCGACATCGGAAGTTCTTGACTTCGCGCAGGCTTCTGACTCCACTACTGGAAGCTGATTATTATTGTTTGATATTTTCGATAAATTAAACCAAAAACGGCGCCGGGAATGAATCCTGACGCCGTTTACTTATTACTTATCTTTCGATATTTTGGTCTCTGCCCGGACCTACGCCGACCATTGAGACTCTGCAGCCTATAAGCTCTTCGATTCTCAGAATATAGTTCTTCGCGCCCTGGGGAAGTTCGTCGAAGCTGCGGCAGGCGGAGATATCTCCGTCGAAGCCTTCAACCGTCTCATAGACCGGCTCACATTCGGCGAGTTCTTCAAGCGTCGGCGGGAAATCGTTAGTTATGCTGCCGTCGGGCTTCTTGTAAGAGGTGCAGATTTTCAGTTCCTTTATGCCGGAAAGCGTATCGAGTTTGTTGATAGCTATACTCGTAAGGCCGTTTATGCGCACAGCATGACGGACTATAACAGCGTCAAACCATCCTGTACGGCGCGGTCTTCCCGTTGTAGTACCGAACTCGTGGCCACGATTGCGTATCTCGTCGCCCTGTTCATCGAGAAGCTCCGTCGGGAACGGGCCTTTGCCGACCCTTGTAGTATAAGATTTGGCAACACCGATTACTTCTTCAATGCAGGTCGGGCCTATGCCTGTGCCTGTTGCTGCACCGCCGGCAGTCGGGTGTGATGAAGTCACATACGGGTATGTTCCGAGGTCAATGTCAAGGAGTGCACCCTGCGCACCTTCAAAAAGCACTTCTTTACCGGCCTTGATTGCTTCATAAGCCATAACCGATACGTCAGATACATACTTTGCGAGTCTCTTGCCATAAGCGGTATATTCTTCTATAATCTTGTCCGCGTCAAGTGCCTTGCCTCCGTAAACATTGACAATGATCTTGTTTTTAAGGGCACAGACAGCAGCAGCCTTTTTCGCAAAAATATCAGGATGCACAAGGTCATATATGCGTATACCGGAACGCTCCGCCTTGTCCATATAGCAGGGGCCAATTCCGCGGCGCGTAGTGCCAATATCTGAGCTACCCCTTTCTTTTTCCGAAAGGCCGTCAAGCTCAATATGCCAGGGCATTATTACATGAGCGCGCGGGTCAATATGTAGATTGGCACAAGAAACACCACGGGATTCAAGGCCGTCTATTTCTTCCAAAATCACTTTTGGGTCTACCACAACACCGCAGCCTATAAGGCAAGTGGTCTTCGGGTAGAGTATTCCTGACGGGATGAGGTGCAGCTTATAGACCTGACCGTCTGATTCGACAGTATGTCCGGCATTGTTACCGCCTTGGCTGCGTACTACAACATCGGCGCGTGAAGCCAGAATGTCTATTATTTTACCTTTTCCTTCGTCGCCCCATTGGGCACCAACAACGACTTTTGAAGGCAAATCGAAAACCTCTTTTCAATCCTATGTATTTGCCCTGTTTTTACATTTTTAGGATAATGTAATCTGACACGTAATGCTCAATTTGCGTCGAAGATTCAATAAAAGCAAGACAACGTAAGTTATTATAACAAAATAAATCATATTATTCAACAAAAACATTGCATATAAATTGCTTAATAGTACGCTTTTTATTTAATCAGAAATTTAATTGATTAATAATCATATTTTTACTATAATAAATAAAGGTATTCTTAAAACGCCGATGACTTCAAAGTACAAGACCTAAAACCAACATCTTTTCAATCTTGTTATATATATTACTAAACTCCGAAATCGGAAGCGGGTTTTTCCCTTTGCCAATTTCAATGGTAAAGCCCGGTTTTCTAAACACGTTTATATACCAGTCCTTAAATCCACCGTGTGAAGCAAGCCCTTCAGGCATACTGACAGTGTACCCGCTCGCTTCCGCCAACGCCCGAGCTATTTCTAACGAAATTTTCGGCGTCCTGTCGCCATATTTCCAGAATATCTCCTCACCCTGACTGTGAAAAGCATAAGCACGTCGGAAAAGCATTCTTCTGCAGAGATTGCACAACGCGTGGGTTTCCGGCTCGCTTTCCGGCCTGTAACCGCCGAACTGACTCGGCGCCGGCCCTGTAATTCCCTTTTCAATTTCCATAAGCCGGAGCGTTTTGAAACCCGCGTTGTAGTTGTGATTCAGGTCAACACCTCTGGCGTTTGCCTGCCAGTTGTCAAAATTGCCGCCGGAAATTCTAATAAGCCTTTCTTTCATGCCAAATGCAGTGGACAGGCCTTTTAAGTGAAGTTCCACGCCGTCAGGGTTGAGCATGGGAATAATATAGATGCTTTGTCTTGTCAATATTGCCCTAACATTCTTATCATGAAACTTTTCTCCACTTTCTATATGTGCGCATAATTCACCCGCAAATTTTATAAGTACCATCGAAGTCATGTATTCAAGCGCATGGTGGGCACCGACATACAATATCGGGTGTGCCCCAGTGCCTATTACAATAGCCGGTATCCTGCGTCCAAGAACGCTTTTCCCAATTGAAAAACGCTGGACGAATTTGTACCGCCATCTTAACAGTTGGACTGCCCTTATAAGCTCATCATAGCCCATGGGCTTGTTCTCTTCAAAAAATTCCGCCATAATATTCCTCCGATGCTTGTTAGCCAATTGATAAAAGACACAGTTTACGCGCAATATAATATATATGCCGCTTCTGTATGCTCAATGCAGCGATGAAAGGATGTCTTTCTTGAAATTCGAAGAAAAAACAACTTGTGAAAATGTTATATTTAAAGGAAAGTTACTCACGCTCCATCATGATGAAATCCTGCTCCCGAATGGTAAAAAAGCTGATAGAGAATTTGTCAAACATCCGGGCGGCGTCGGTATAGTCGCATTAACCGACGACGACTGTGTGTTGCTTGTAAACCAGTTCCGTTATCCGTATAAAGCAGAGATTCTCGAAATACCTGCCGGCAAATTAAAATACGGCGAGGACCCGCTCGAATGTGGCAAACGGGAGCTACTTGAGGAAACTGGCGCTTCAGCAAAAGAATTCATCAGTCTTGGACGTCTCTTCCCGTCCCCTGGATATACGAATGAAATCATTTACATGTTCCTTGCTACAGGCCTTTCATTCGGTGAAATGCATCTCGACGAGGACGAGTTTTTGGACGTTAGAAAAGTGCCTCTGGCTGAGGCCGTTGATATGGTTATGAAAGGCAGTATTGCTGATTCAAAAACACAAACAGCGCTTCTTAAAACATGGGTGCTGAAACATTAAAAATAATCTACTAATATTAAGGAGGAAATTATGACTTACGATTTTTATAAGATGCAGGGTATTGGGAACGACTACGTCTACATAAACTGTTTCGAGAGGGATATAGAAAATCCGGGCGAACTTTCGAAAAAGATTTCCGACCGCCATTTCGGAATAGGCTCAGATGGGCTTATTCTCCTCCGCCCATCGACTGTTGCCGATGTCAAAATGAGCATGTTCAACGCCGATGGCTCAGAGGGCCTCATGTGCGGCAATGGCATACGCTGCGTCGGCAAGCTGGCTTATATGCTGGGGCTGGTCCATACTGATACAATAACAGTTGAGACACGGTCCGGTATTAAGAAACTTAAACTCAACATAAACAACGGGAATGTGGAAAGCGTCCGCGTAGATATGGGCTCACCTGCACTTGAAAGAGAAAAAATCCCGGTTGAATATGATGCACCCAGAGTTGTTAATGCACCTTTGACGGTTCTCGGGAAGGAATATCGCATTACCTGCGTCTCAATGGGCAATCCCCATGCTGTCATTTTCACTGATAATGTCGATGATATTGACCTTGCGAAAATCGGGCCCGGATTTGAAAAGAACCCCATTTTCCCCCAAGGTGTAAATACCGAGTTTGTTGAAATTCTCGATAATAAAAACCTCAAGATGAGGGTTTGGGAACGCGGCAGTGGAGAAACCCTTGCCTGCGGCACCGGAGCCTGCGCAGTCGTGGTCGCCGCATGCATTAACGGTATCTGCCCGCGCGGCGAGGAAATTAACGTCCACCTGCGCGGCGGTACACTTCAAATCAAGTGGGACAATGACATTGTATGGATGACAGGGCCTGCTGAGCTTGTCTTTACCGGTAAAATCGAAATCGTGTGATTTAATTTGCAGATATAATTCATATTTCAGGAGGAATTTAAGTGGCACTTGTTAATGAAAACTTCTTAAAATTAAAGCAAAATTACCTTTTTGCAGAAGTTGCAAAACGCGCTGACGCATTTAAAGCTGCGCACCCAGACAAAAAAGTTATTTCACTGGGCATAGGTGACGTAACCCGTCCGCTTCCCCAAGCTTGCATAGAGGCTATGCACAAGGCAGTTGACGATATGTCAAGGCCAGAAACATTCAAAGGTTACGGCCCTTATCGCGGCTACGACTTCCTTTGCGACGAGATAGCAAAGAACGATTATAAAGCGCGCGGCGTTGATATATCTACAGAAGAAATCTTTGTCAGCGACGGCGCAAAAAGCGATACCGGCAACATCGGCGATATCTTCAGCAAAGACAATATAGTTGCCATCACCGATCCCGTTTATCCAGTATATATGGATACCAACATTATGGAGGGACGTGAGATTAAGATAATTCCCTGCGGAGAGCAGAGCAACTTTGCGCCGATTCCTCCTGATTTCCACGCTGATTTAATTTATCTTTGCTCACCGAACAATCCGACCGGCTCGGTAATCAAAAAGGACCTGATGAAGGCTTGGGTCGATTATGCTATAAAAAATGAGGCGATAATACTTTTCGACGCCGCATATGAGAGATTCATAACTGAAGATGATGTTCCGCACAGCATTTTTGAGATTGAAGGGGCTAAGAGCTGCGCTATTGAATTCCGTAGCTTCTCAAAGACGGCTGGATTTACAGGCACACGCTGCGGGTATACAGTTGTTCCGAAAGGGCTTATGGCGAAAACCGCCGACGGGCAGAAAACCGACCTCAATGCGATGTGGTACCGCCGTCAGTCCACCAAATATAACGGAACTTCATATATCATTCAGCGCGGTGCGGCAGCGGTTTATACCGAAGAGGGCCAGAAACAGATCAATGAATCAATCAGTTATTACCTCGAAAACGCGAGAATTATCAGAGAGGGTCTTTCAGCGGCTGGCATTGAGTGTTCCGGCGGCATAAACGCGCCTTATATCTGGGTCAAATGCCCGGACGGCATGACTTCATGGGAGATGTTCGATAAGCTCCTGAATGAGACCGCCGTTGTAGGCACCCCCGGCTCCGGATTTGGTGAAATGGGCGAAGGTTATTTCCGTCTTACCTCATTCGGAAGCCGCGAAGATACAATTGAAGCCGTTGAGCGTATCAAGAATAATTTCTAAGTTTCGCAAACCTTAGAACAGCACATAACGTATAGCTGCAATATCAACAAAAACACCCGGTTTAAATCCGTATACTGCGGATTTCCGGGTGATTTTTTTCAATAATTACAGGTTTTAAAATAAACTTAGTACTTCTTAACTATGTGATCATAAATCCTTTTTAGCTTCTCTCTCTGCTTTGCAGTCTCTTCTTCATTAACTATGAATTTCCCTTCATATTCCTGCAATATATCGCCTTCTCTGAGATCATCGGCCAGTTCTTCACGTCTTACATCATATAACCGTCCATATTCATCTTCGAGAACTCCATATTCTCCCTCAAACCTAACGAAAGTATATCTCTTTAGATGCATCATATTCGTTTCCACTTTACTTCTCCTCTTTGTATGATAATTTTTTACCGTCGCTTTCAATCACGACAGTACCATCATAATCTGTTCTGAATAGTTTCGCGCCGCTGTCCTTCACTCTCCGCACTACTTCATTACTCGGCAGACCATAACTGTTATCCCGCCCGACACTGATCACCGCTATGGACGGATGAACGGCTTTCAGAAAATCAGTTGAGGATGCAGTTTTGCTGCCATGATGTCCAATTTTAATAACGTCTGCGGAAAGATCTTTGTATTTCGAAAGCATATCTCTTTCGGATATGCTTGACGCGTCACCCATAAACAAAAATGAAGTATTCTTATATGTCAGCCGGATAACAACCGACATATCGTTTAGTTCATCATACTTGGCCAGAGGCGCGAGAATAGTAAATTTAGCACCACCCAAATTATATGTATTACCAATTTTTGCTTGTAATATACCATACTTCTTATCTGAGATGGTATTTAGTAGCCGTTTGAACGAGTTAGTCGTGGTCGTGGCGCCGGAAAGTATTACGTTGTCCACATGAAACTTTCCTAAAACACCAACAAGTCCGCCAATATGGTCATCGTGCGGGTGTGTGCCGACTACATAGGACAAACTTTCAACGCCTTGACTTTCAAGATAATTTTCAACCTTTTGCGCTACATCAGAAGTTCCCCCATCAATCAGCATATATTTTCCTTCACAGCTTATAAGAGTGCTGTCTCCCTGACCAACATCAATGAAGTGAACGGAAAGCGCTTTAGTTGTCTTCTTCTGATATAAAAGCCCGTCTGTAGCGTTATTGAACGCATCAAGAGGTTTTTGCAGCTGCTGCGGCAGTATTCCCTGGTCACACAGGTTTATTATAAGGATAAATACAAGAGCAATGGGAAGTGCTATTAACAGCCTTTTCAGCTTTTTCTTCTTTTTTGCCATTTCCTCTTTTTGTCCCCTTTGTGCACAGGCATTGCCCTTTCTTTTTCAGTGCGCCTAACCGGGTTGAGCGGGCGCACAAGGCAATCGCGGCTAAAGCCTATCAAATCCTGCCGTCCCGCTTTTTTTAACGCCTCAACAACAAGAGCGTGGTTTTTGGGGTTGAAATACTGCAGTAATGCCCTTTGCATGGCCTTTTCGTGTGCGTCCCTTGGAACATAAACCTTTTTCATTGTGAACGGGTCGATTCCTGTATAGAACATGCAAGTTGAAATCGTACCAGGCGTCGGGTAAAAATCCTGTACCTGTTCCGGTCTCATATTTTCGCGTTTTAAAAATAGCGCGAGTTCTACGGCGTCTTTAAGAGTGCTGCCGGGGTGTGATGACATCAGATATGGGACGAGATACTGCTTTTTGCCCGCTTTCTTTGTCATGTCATAAAATTTGCGGCTGAATTTTTCATAGGCTTCAATATGAGGTTTACCCATCTTGTCCAGTACGGCCGCCGAACAGTGTTCCGGTGCGACCTTAAGCTGACCGCTTACATGGTGCTCCACCAGCTCCTTCATAAAGGTATCGTCGTCATCTTGCATCATGTAGTCAAAACGCAGTCCCGAACGCACAAACACCTTTTTAATGCCTGGAAGCGAGCGCAGTTTCCTAAGGAGGTCAAGATATTCCTTATGAGATACTTCGATATTTGGGCAAGGCGTTGGCGCAAGGCACTTTCGTCCGGCACATAACCCGTATTTAAGCTGCTTTTTGCATGACGGCTGCCTGAAATTCGCTGTAGGTCCGCCGACATCATGGATATAGCCCTTAAAATGCGGATTTTGGATAAGTTCCTTTGCTTCATTGATAACAGATTCCTTGCTGCGAACCGTTATCCTCCTGCCCTGATGGAAAGCGATGGAGCAGAAGTTGCAAGCGCCGAAGCAGCCTCGGTTGTGGATTATTGAGAACTCAACTTCCTCAATTGCCGGAACACCGCCGTCTTTTTCATACATGGGATGATAATACCGCTCAAAAGGCAGGCTGTAAACTTTGTCCAGCTCTGCTGTCTCAAGCGGAAGAGCGGGAGGCATCTGGAAAAGATATTTGTCGCCATGCTTTTGGGCAATGGCTTTTCCCGTTATGGCATCCTGATTGTCATATTGAATCCGGCAACCGACGGCATAAGCCATTTTATCGGTTTTGACCTCTTCAAATGACGGGCATACAACAGCTTTATCCAAACCCTCAAAATCGGCAGTGCAGGAAAAACAAGTGCCGCGGATATCAGTCATATCTTTGGCTTTCCCGCCCTTTTTAAGGCGTCTTGCAATTTCAACTGTCTGCCGCTCACCCATGCCGTATACAAGCAAGTCTGCACCCGAATCAAACAGGATGGACTGCCGCACGTTGTCATCCCAATAATCATAGTGGGCAAAGCGGCGCAGTGACGCCTCAAGCCCTCCGATAATAACAGGCAGCTCCGGATAAAGCTGTTTCAGCCTTTTAGTATATACTTCAACAGCTCTGTCCGGCCGTCCGCCCATTTTGCCTCCCGGCGAATAAAAATCGCGGCTCCGGCGCCTTTTTGCAACGGTGTAATGCGCCACCATTGAATCAATATTTCCGGAGGTGACAAAAAAGCCGTAACGCGGCCTTCCCAATGCCTTTAAGGCATCAGGATCTTTCATATCTGGCTGCGCAATTATTCCAACCTTAAAGCCTTCTGACTCAAGTATCCTCGAAATTATGGCGATACCGAAACTCGGATGATCTACATAAGCGTCGCCGGTTATACATATAAAATCAAGATAATACCATCCTCGGGACAGCATATCTTCTTTTGAAACAGGTAAAAACACAGCATTCCTCCTGGCTTGCTTAACTTGAGTTGAACTAAATGCCATTCGGTGTTCCGAGTTATTAAAGCTATTTAAGCAATATTTTGTTATATTAACAGTCTTTATTGTATTTCCCTTATTTTTACAGACATCAACAAAACACCACTTATTCTAATTCCAACACAAGCGCAGAAGCAAACATCAATTCTAACAATATTAATATGGCATAAGAGTGTTTACTTTATTTAAATAAGATAATTAAGATAACGGAATTAATCGGCAGCCTTAATTGTTGCTGCCTTCATTCATCTTCTCCCACTGAAGCTTAGTCATAAGTACCTGACGCGGTTTGCTGCCGTCAGGAGGCCCGACAATGCCACGTGCCTCCATTTGGTCAATTATGCGCGCGGCGCGGGAATAGCCCAGTTTAAGCCGCCTTTGAAGCATAGATGTGGAAGCAGTACCGGCTTCAATGACACATTCAATCGCCTGCGGTAGCAAGGGATCTGCGTCACCTGACGAGTCATCTGTTTTTTCGTTGCTCTTAACCGACTGCTTTTCTATCTCATCGAGAATCTCCTCGTCATAATCGGTCTGGGTGTCCTTCTTGACGTATTCAGTCACAGCTTCGACTTCCGAATCGGACACAAAGCAACCCTGAACTCTGATGGGCTTTGACGCGCCCATAGGGAGAAACAGCATATCGCCGCGCCCAAGAAGCTTTTCCGCTCCGCCCATATCCAGAATGGTTCTGGAATCTATCTGAGAAGAAACGGCGAAAGCTATTCTTGAGGGGATATTCGCCTTGATAACGCCGGTGATGACATCAACCGACGGCCTTTGGGTCGCTATTACCAAGTGCATGCCTGCCGCTCTTGCCATCTGGGCAAGCCTGCAAATCGCGTCCTCAACGTCCTTCGGGGCCGCCATCATAAGATCCGACAGCTCGTCTATTATGATGACAACCTGCGGCATCGGTTCAAGCCCTTGACTGCGCGCCAACTTGTTATAGCCCTTTATGTCGCGGACATTGTTATCAGCAAAGCGCTTGTATCGCCCAAGCATCTCAGTTACAGCCCAATTAAGTGCTCCCGCTGCCTTCCCCGGATCTGTGACAACCGGCACGAGTAGGTGAGGTATGCCGTTATAGATACCGAGTTCGACTACCTTCGGGTCAACCATCAAGAACTTGACCTCTTCCGGCGACGCCTTGTAGAGGATACTCATTATAATGGTGTTTATGCAGACTGACTTACCGCTTCCTGTAGCGCCGGCAATCAGCATGTGGGGCATTTTCGCTATATCAGCGACAACGATATTGCCCGTAATATCCCGCCCCAGCGCTATTGTCAGCTTGCTTTTTGCCTGCCTGAATTCTTCAGATTCTATAACCTCGCGCAGGTGAACTACGCTGACTTTTTTATTAGGAACTTCAATGCCGACGGCAGATTTATTCGGAATCGGTGCTTCAATGCGCACACCAGCACTTGCAAGGTTAAGGGCTATGTCGTCGGCAAGCGCGGTAATACGGCTTATTTTAACCCCGGCGGACGGCTGAAGCTCATATCTTGTGACAGCCGGCCCGCGGCAAATGTTGATGATACGGGTTTCTACACCGAAGCTTTTCAGTGTATCGACCAGCGTTGCAGCGTTCGCTTTGAGTTCCTCAGAGACATCTGCATTGGACACCCGCGTTTCCTGTATCAACAAAGAGGTAGGCGGGCTGTCATATATCTTCTGTTGAACGCCTGTAACTGTCGGGACTGATTCAGTCTTTCTCTCAACTACATAGGGCTTTAAATCATCGTTTGCAAGACTTGCTGCTTTGCTCACGAGCTCGTCAAGTTCAGGCGATCTGCTGGTCTTTTCGTTCTCGTTTTCTGACTCATTGGCAGAGCTGTTTATAAGTTCATCGTCAAGCTTTACATCTATATTATAACGGGGCTTCCTGTGCTTAAATTTGACCGGCTCCGGTTCCGGCGGAAATTCTTCTTCCTTGTTTTGCTTCTTCCTTGCAAAGGGAAAGAGCGCATACAAAAGCTTTTTCAATGTCAATTCACACAGCAGCATGAGAAGAACAATTGTGAGAAGCACGATTGTGATTATTGCGCCGACTTTTCCAAACATCATATACAGAGGCGCACCTATTATGCCTCCCGCAACGCCGCCGCTGTGAAATTGAATACCAGTTCTGTAAAGCTCTTTAAATCCGCCCGGCGGAAACTTGCCGACCGTAAAAATATGTATCAATGCGTCTATCATAAAAACAAGTCCGGTCATTTCCAGCAATTTTGCCGTTAATGACTGAACAGGCTTCTCAAACGCGGCAACAACCGCAATATAAATCATTATCGCCGGAATAACATAAGCGCAGACGGAGAAAATCCCCAGCAACATTTCATGGATAAATCTCCATACGTGTTCCCCGGGGAAAATTGTAATCGCTGCAAACAAAAGCGCCGTGAAAAATAGAATTATAGCGCCGCCTTGTCTTGATAACCGGCGGTGTTTACGCTCATTTACGATTTCTACTTGTTTTTTTCCTGTCCGCGGCGTTTTTGTTGTTTTGCCGCCATTTTTCTTCTTCTTTGCCACATTCGTAGGCATTTAGACCTCCATGCCATCATTCGGCTATCTATCCTAATAGCTATAATTATATATATATTTTATTATTTCGCTGACAATTTGTCAATATTTAGCAACATAAATCTGCCGTTTTCTCACACGTCAGGCAAATTCCGCCGGCTGGTTCAGCGCTTTTTTGTTCGAACGCCGCCCTGAATGGAAGTTGACTTTGCCCCCTTGTCAGAAGCTGTAGCTTTCTCGTTACAAGTTTCAGCTTGCCTTTTGGCTTCATCCGCATTTCTTTCTTCTTTATTCTGCGCGGCGGCCTGCCTCTGTTTTGCGCATTGTTCGTCAATCATTTTATAAAGGGCATCGATCGATTCTGAAAGTCCGCCGAGACGGTCAATAAGCCCTTCCTTAACCGCGCTCTTGCCGTCGAGCACTGTACCGACATCCAGCACCAGCTCTTCTGTATTCATCATCAATTCCTTAAAACGTTCTGGCGCGATATGACTGTTTTCGCATACAAATCTGGTAATACGGTCCTGCATCCGGTAGAAATTCGCCAAAGTCTGAGGTACGCCGATCGCTACCCCATTCATGCGAACCGGATGTATAGTCATCGTCGCAGTAGGTGCAATAAAAGAAAGCCTTGCCGCAACAGCAAGAGGAACTCCGATAGAATGACCGCCGCCCAAAACAAGGGAGACCGTCGGCTTTTTCATTCCGGCGATGAGCTCGGCAATAGCAAGGCCTGCTTCGACATCGCCGCCGACGGTATTGAGAATTATCAGCAACCCCTCAATCGACGGGTCTTCTTCTATTGCGACAATCTGAGGTATGATATGCTCATATTTAGTCGTCTTATTCTGAGGCGGCAGTATATAGTGCCCCTCAATCTGGCCGATTATGGTCAAACAATGTATCAAATGACGGCCTTTATTTATAGCAATTGAACCTGTTTCAAATATTTGTTTTGTCTGCGGGTCAAGACCTTCCAGATTTTTTTCCTGTTCGGAAGGCAGCGGATTGCCCGGATTATCCGGAATCGGCTCTTCTTGAAAACTGTAGTGACTGTGCGTATCCGACATCTATTTACCTCCGGAAGACTGTTTTACGCTTACCGAGTCCTTTCATTTTCTAATGAAATACTCAATATGCGCCGCAGGTATATTATTGCCGGAAATTAGCACAAAATACGGCTGCCTTTATTAAATTAGTGAACCGAAACCGGTTCAGGTTTATGCTCGTGTTTTTTGTTTTGGTTTGCTTTTGCTTTCTCGGCAGTAAGCCGCGCGTTAGCAAGCATAAGTTTGATACGGTTTTCCTGGTTTATACGGGTTGCGCCCGGGTCGTAGTCAATTGCAACAATATTAGCGCCCTCGTTACATTCGCGTATCTTCCTAATCATACCTTTACCGACAATGTGATTCGGCAGGCAACCAAACGGCTGAGTGCAAATAATATTCTTTGTGCCTGAATGAATCAATTCAAGCATTTCGCCTGTAAGCAGCCAGCCTTCGCCCATCTTGTTACCATAGCCCAGATAGCCTTTGACAAGGCTCTTTATGTAACTGTAGGGGACTGGCGCTCTGAACTGCGGATATTTTTTTACAATGTCGATAAACTCTTGCTGCTTTCTTTCGAGAAAACGTCTCAGCGCCAAGCAGACGGCCTTTTTAATGTGTTGTCCGCCGTAAAGCTTTGCATCCTCGACGCGATTATCAACTTTAAAAATAGCAAAATCCATAAGCCCCGGAACTACCGCTTCAACACCTTCCGAAAGCAAAAATTTCTCCAGATTGTTGTTGCCGAGAGCCGCATATTTAATATAGATTTCGCCGACTATGCCGACGCGGATTTTCTCAGTATGCACTACTTTAATCTTTGCAAATTCAGCGGCTATTTTCTCAAGGTTTTCCTTAACTTTTTTATATCTAAGGTTTTTCGGGTCCTTGTATTCTTCGGTCAGCCGCTCAATCAAGCTGTCTACAAGAGCGTCCGTAGAGCCTTTTTCCACTTCATAGGGGCGGCATTGATTTGCAAGCAGCATTATCATGTCGCCGTAAATCATGGAATAAATGATACGGCGCCAAGAATTAATGCCAAGTTTAAAACCGGGGTTTTTCTCGAGTCCGGAGAGGTTCAACGAAATAACCGGAACCTGCGGATAACCCGCACGGATAAGTGCTTTCCTCAGAAGATGAATATAGTTAGAGGCGCGGCAGCCACCGCCTGTTTGCGTTATAATCAGCGCAACCTTGTCGGGGTCGTATTTGCCGCTCTTTATTGCATCTATAAACTGGCCGATAACAAGAAGCGCAGGATAGCACGCATCGTTATGGACATATTTCAGCCCTTCTTCAACAATTGAACGTCCGGTTGTCGTGAGCAGTTCCATTTTAAATCCGTCAAGCCTTAACGCGTTGCGCATCAAAGTAAAATGTACAGGAAGCATCATCGGCATTAGGATTGTATATTCTTTTTTCATTTCCTTGGTAAACAACAGTCTACCATTCTTGTCGTATACTAATTCTGCCATCAGAGTACCTCCATCTTAGCTTGAGCCTGCCCCGCTTTTTCGGCATCTCTTGAATCCATAGCCGCAATGAGGCTGCGGATACGGATTTTGACTGCGCCTAAGTTATTTACCTCATCAATTTTTATCTGGGTATATAACTTATTTCCGCGCTCGCAGATGTCCCTGACCTCGTCGGTGGTTATAGCGTCAACTCCGCAGCCAAAAGAGACAAGCTGGACAAGTTCGATATTTTCATTTTCGGTGACAAACTTTGCTGCTGCATAAAGCCTTGAATGATATGTCCACTGGTTGAGCACCTTTACCCTTTGAGGCTTCGCAAGATGCGCTACCGAATCCTCGGAAACAACCACCAGTCCATATGAGGTAAACAAACGGTCTATGCCGTGATTGATCTCAGGATCTATATGGTAAGGACGGCCGGACAACACTATCACGCGGCGCCCGTTGGCCTTTGCGTATTCGAGGGCTCGCTTTCCTTCTTTGCGCACTGCTTCCCTGTATGCCTTATATTCAGCATAAGCCGCTTTTACGGCTGCTTTTACCTCGTCAGGCGTTGCGCCGAATTCCCTGCCGAAAAATTCTGTTGCAGATTTTAAGAACCCTCTTGGCCTGTCAAGCCCAAAATACGGGGTGAAATAGCGAACTCCATTGAGTCTTGGCACATTTGCCGCTATAAGCTCTGGATAGTAGGCGACAACTGGACAATTATAATGGTTTTCGCCCCGTTTTTCGTCAAAATTGTATGGCATACACGGATAGAAAATCGTATCAACGCCCATATCGAGCAATGCCTCAATATGGCCGTGCACGATTTTTGCCGGGTAACAGACTGTATCCGACGGAATAGTATACTGGCCTTTTATATACAGTTGCCTTGTAGATTCCGGCGAAACAACTACATAAAAACCGAGTTTTGTCAGGAGCGTATGCCAGAACGGCAGGTTTTCATACATGTTCAGCGTCATTGGCAAGCCGATTTTGCCTCTTTTGCCTTCAACCGGCTTATATGACCTGAGCTTTTCATACTTAAATTTATAAAGGTTCGGCAGTTCTTCGGACTTTTTCATTCCGAGGGGTTTTTCACAGCGGTTTCCGCTGATGTACCGCCTTCCGCTGCCAAATGTGTTTATCGTAAGCGAGCAGTGGTTTGTGCACAAACCGCAGTTTGTCGTCTTTGAGGTATGCTTAAAGTTTTTGAGTTCTTCCCTTGTAATAATGCTGGATTTCTCACAGCCTTGAGCCTTTGCAAAAAGTGCACAACCATAAGCGCCCATGATTCCGGCAATGGTTGGGCGTGTTACCTCAGCACCTATTTCCCGCTCAAAGCTTCTCAGCACCGCATCATTGTAGAACGTTCCGCCCTGAACAACAATGTTTTTGCCGAGTTCCGACGGGTGAGACGCGCGGATTACCTTATATATGGCATTCTTGACAACGCTCATCGAGAGGCCGGCGGAAATATCGTCGACTCCTGCCCCGTCTTTCTGAGCCTGTTTTACAGAAGAGTTCATAAATACTGTGCAGCGCGTTCCGAGCGAAACCGGATGTTTCGCGAACAGCCCCATCTGGGCAAAATCCTTGACGGAATAGCCCATCGCTTTGGCAAAGGTCTCGATAAATGAGCCGCACCCCGAGGAGCAAGCCTCGTTTAGCATGATGGAATCAACTGCACCGTTTCTGATTTTAAAGCATTTTATATCCTGGCCGCCGATATCGAGAATGAAATCGACATCCGGCTTGAAGTGTTTCGCCGCATTATAGTGAGCGACCGTCTCAACGAGGCCAAAATCAACTCCAAACGCACTGCGAATCAAATCTTCGCCGTACCCTGTAACTGCGCTGCCCTTAATTTTTATGTGGTCACCGCAAATTTCATAGATTTTTGTAAGCTGTTCTTTGACGACCGATACTGGATTGCCTTCATTGGCCGCGTAATAGGTATAAAGAATATTGTCATCCTTGTCAATAAGCGCCAGCTTTGTCGTTGTGCTGCCGGCGTCAATGCCAAGCCATGCGTCGCCCGTATATTCCGACGGGTCTTTGTAATCGGCTTTGCATTTTGAATGACGTTCTTTAAACTCTTCGTATTCTTCTTGAGTTTCAAAAAGTGGAGGCATATAGTCCGAAGTCGTTGTAAGCGTTTTCGAAGACTCGAGCTTTGACAGCAGCTCATCGAATTCCATTGGCTTCAGTTTTTCAGCGTAAAGCGCCGCCCCCATTGCAATAAAATAAGCTCCGTTTTCCGGAAACAGGGCGTCTTCTTTCGACAGCTTAAGCGTTTCGACAAACCTCTTGCGAAGTTCTTTTTGGAACGAAAGCGGGCCGCCGAGAAATGCAACCCTGCCCTCAATTTTTCTTCCCTGCGCAAGTCCGGCTATCGTCTGCTCAACAACTGCCTGAAAAATTGAAGCTGCGATATCTTCTTTTTTTGCGCCTTGATTGAGAAGCGGCTGTATATCGGATTTTGCGAAAACGCCACAGCGCGACGCGATAGAATATATCTTTTCATGCCTTGAAGCAAGTTCATCAAGCTCATCCGGCGTCACGCCCAAAAGGGTTGCCATCTGGTCGATAAACGCTCCAGTTCCGCCGGCACAGGTACCGTTCATGCGCTCCTCGAGTCCGCCGGTAAAGAATATTATTTTTGCGTCTTCCCCGCCGAGCTCAATTACAGCGTCAGTACCCGGAAGAAATTTGTCAACAGCTCCTGCAGTAGCAAAAACTTCTTGAACAAAATCTATATCACATGCTTTTGAAACGCCGAGACCAGCAGAACCGGTTATTGCAACATGAACCTTTTTGCCGCTGTATTCATTTTCAATAGACTTCAGCATTTCAAAAGCCTTTTCGCGGACTTTTGACATATGTCTCTCATATGCCTTAAACAGTATGTTATAGTTCTCATCAAGAACGACTGCTTTTACTGTTGTTGAACCGATGTCAATTCCTATGTAATAACTCATCTGTACCTCCGAAGAGATATGCACTAAAAATTGGCTCTTATTCCCGCCTTTACACATACCAAGTCATTAACTATTATAACACCCCAAGAAAAACTGTCAATCTGCCGCGGCTGATAATTGTATACCAAAATTGTAATATTAAACAGCAGACTAATTGTAGCTTTCGTGATTATCTTCTATATGTCCCATTAATAAGAATATTATTAAATTTAAATATAAAGAACATTTAGGCATCAAAACACCTATTGTGAACGATAAAGTTGATAAACGAATAAAATAACACAACTTATTAAAAAAATAATGACCAAATAACGTCCAAATGCAGTTTGGGAAGTTTTCGTAAAGCTAATCAAAAAACCCGCAAGCCTTGATATCTTGCGGGTTTTGCTTTGGTGGACCCAGGGGGATTCGAACCCCCGACCCCCACAATGCCATTGTGGTGCGCTCCCAACTGCGCTATGAGCCCAAACTGTTTTTGTTCTGTTTTTGCGATTTACGCGGCTCGTTTATAATATCATATTTTATTCCTATTTGCAAGACTTTTTTTAAATTTTTTAAATTTATTAATATAAAATAATTTGCAATACGAAGAGAAATTGCATGTAAGAAAATCAATTTCTAAAGCAGCAGTTGTGAAAAACTATCAAATTGGCAGATTGATATTGACTAATTGTAAATTTTGAGTTATTATTAATAATAATTTAACATATTAAAGCTGTGAAGAAAAGAGTACCGGTTTTCTATATGCGCAGAGAGAAGATGTTTGGTGTAAATCTTCGTGAGGAAAATCGGGAAGTCGTTTCGGAGCTGCAGGGCTGAACGATTACATATTATCTATTAAGCTCTGTCGGGGGTCGGCCGTTAATCCGAGAAACGGTATTACTATGCCGTTGAGTGCAGAGCATGCTCTGAATTTAGGTGGTACCACGGATTTTATAATTCGCCCTAAGCTTTTTAAGCTTAGGGCGTTTAAATTATAAGCCCTTTGTTGTTTCATTTTAACAAAAGAAATATAATCTATTATAAAGGAGTGTCTGACAATGGAAAAGAAGAATTTCGATTGGGCAAATCTCGATTTCAGCTACCGTCAAACAGACAAAAGCTATGTCTCCTACTACAAAGACGGGGCTTGGGACGAAGGACAACTGACAGACAACCATACCGTAACAATCAGCGAATGTGCTGGCGTGCTGCAATATTCGCAGTCTTGCTTTGAAGGGCTGAAAGCATATACGACCGAGGATGGCCATATCGTTACTTTCCGGCCCGATCTGAACGGCGAACGTATGGAAGATAGCGCAAGAAGGCTGGAAATGCCGGTATTCCCGAAAGAGAGATTCGTTGACGCTGTTGTTCAAACCGTACGCGCAAATGCGGCTTATGTCCCGCCTTATGGTTCTGGCGCGTCACTTTATATTCGACCGTATATGTTTGGCAGCGGCCCTGTTATCGGTGTTGCTCCTGCAAAAGAATATCAGTTCCGTATTCTGACCACACCGGTCGGCCCGTATTTCAAAGGCGGTATCCGTCCGCTGACCTTATGCGTCAGTGACTTCGACAGGGCAGCCCCGCGCGGCACTGGCCACATCAAGGCCGGCCTGAACTACGCCATGAGTCTCCATGCCATTGTAACAGCTCATAAGAACGGCTTTGACGAGAACTTGTATCTGGACGCGGCCACCCGTACTAAGGTTGAGGAAACCGGCGGCGCAAACTTCATTTTCGTAACAAAGGACAAGAAAGTATTGACTCCGAAATCAAGCAGCATACTTCCCTCAATCACACGCCGCTCTCTTATGTATATAGCTAAAGAATATCTCAATTACGAAGTCGAGGAGAGGGAAATCTACTTTGACGAGGTCAAGGATTTCGCAGAGTGCGGCCTTTGCGGCACCGCGGCTGTCATTTCGCCTGTCGGTAAAATCGTCGACCACGGCAAAGAAATCATAATTCCGGACTGCCAGAACGGCATGGGCCCTGTCTTAAAGAAACTGTACGATACTCTGACCGGAATCCAGTTTGGAAGAATCGAAGCTCCAAAAGGATGGATCAAGGTCATCGAATAAAAAGCACATTACAGCATAACACGCACTCCCCTTTAGTGGAGTGCGTGTTTTTATATGCCTTCGTGTAAAAATATAAAACTCATTTTACTCCTCTGCCCTTATTAATCATTTCTTCCATCTCTCTTTTGGTTTTTGAAGGCAGAGTATCCTTCAAATAATTGCGGTTTTCATCATTTATCTGCCGATATTCCTGCCTAATCCGCCTATCTGTCTTCTCAATCTCTGCTTTCAGTTCGTTAGCGGAAAGCAGTGAGCAGCCTGCTCCCCGGACAATAAGCTGTTCAAGTGCGTCCGATGTTGCGACCGTTATTGAGTATTTCTTTTTATTATTATGGGAAAACCGCTCTATATACTGATCTGCTGTTTGCGCTTCGCGTGTATATATAATATGAATATTATTGAAGTCTATCGCTTCCTCGACATGCCTTTCGACGCGGTAGGCATCAAAAACAACTATAATCTGACATTTGCGGTAACCTTGATAATTGCTGAGCGTTTCAATTAACTTCATCCTTGCCCCGTCCATATTTTCGTCCGCAAGGTCTTTTAATTCCGGCCACGCATGGATTATATTATAGCCGTCCACAAGAAGATATTCTTCTTTATTCTCTTTCTTTATGCTCACGCGGTTTATAGGGCCGCTGTAACTTTCTCGTTTTGGTTTCTGCTTAATTTTCTCTTTGTCTCGTTGGTTTGCATAGGATGTTCTTTTTAAAATCTCATCAACTTCCTCCGGACTGATATTCATTTCTTCCTTTTGCGTCCGGTGCTTTACTACTTCATCCTCTGATTCGGTTTTATCCTGAAAATAACTTGGGAGATGCATATAATTTTTAACTTCATACCAGTCAACTAAAAAGCCTGCGCCATGGGCACAAAAAACAGATCCTGTCGGATTTTCCATATCCCGTTCTGAGTCATACCCTATACTTTCTATTACCTCTTCTGCGTTATGGCAAGGTTCATAACCTTTCAGGCTGCAAAAAAGCCTGCCAAGCCCGCCGGTATAAGCGGCTACCTCTTTCTGATAATTTCTCATCGTAATAACCGGCGCGGTACCTGTAAGAACTACTGTTTCACCATCTGTTTGTGAAATTTTATATGTACCATGCATGTTTTCAATATCTGACATGGCTCTTCCGACCATCTTTTTAGGCAGTTCCAACTGAAAGGCATAGACAGGTTCCAGCAGTATGGATTCTGCCTCTTTTAGGCCTTGGCGTACCGCTCGGTAAGTAGCTTCTCTAAAATCTCCGCCTTCTGTGTGTTTGTTGGACGCTTTGCCTGAAACCAGCGTGATTTTCATATCTGTAATTGCCGAACCTGTCAGGACACCCTTGTGCTCTTTTTCTTTAAGATGGGTTAATATGAGCCTCTGCCAGTTCCTGCTCAGCAAATCCTCACTGCATATAGTATCAAATTGCAGGCCGCTACCCGGTTCTCCCGGTTCTAATAATAAGTGGACCTCCGCATAATGCCGCAGCGGTTCAAAGTGGCCTACCCCTTCAACAGCGTTGGCTATCGTCTCTTTATATACGATTTTTCCCTCACCAAACGCCACATCAACTCCAAAACGGTTCTTTATCACGCTCTGAAGAATTTCTGTCTGAACCTCACCCATGACTTGTACCTTGATTTCCTGCAGCCGCTCATCCCAAACAATATGGAGTTCCGGTTCCTCTTCTTCAATTTGGCGGAGCTTCGGCAGCATAGCCCTTGGGTCCATGCCATCCGGAAGTATAATCCGATAGGACAACACTGGTTCTAATACCGGTTTATTTGAAGCTTTCTCTATTCCCAGCCCTTCGCCGGGCCTTGAGTTGCTAAGTCCCGTAACGGCACATACCCCGCCCGCTTCTATTTCGTTGACGGTCTTGAATTTTTCGCCGGAATATATGCGAATCTGGTCTATTTTTTCTTTCCAGCTATCTCCTGACAAAATATCTTTAACTTTCAGTTTTCCGCCCGTAACCTTGAGATGTGTCAGGCGGTTTCCTTGACTATCCCTTGAAATTTTGAAGATTTTAGCGCCGAATTCGGCCGGATAGCTTGGTTCATCAGTATATTCTACCACAGTATGCAGCAAACGCTCGACGCCTTCCAACTTTAAAGCCGAGCCGAACAGACAGGGGTATATCTTCCGCTTCTTTATAGCTTTTTTAATCAGAGCTGTATCTATATGTCCCGTTTCAAGGTAAGTATCCATCAATTCTTCGTCGCACATTGCGATTTCTTCGAAAAATGCGGTAGTATTGATTTGCTCAAACTCTACGCACCTATTACTCATGCGTTCTTTTATTTCCCTAAGCAGCTTATCTTTATCTGTACCATTCTGGTCCATTTTGTTGATGAATATAAACACAGGGATATTATACATTTCCAGCAGGCGCCACAAGGTTTTGGTATGCCCCTGCACGCCGTCCGCGCCGCTAACGACTAAAACGGCATAGTCCAATACCTGCAGCGTTCTCTCAGTTTCTGCAGAAAAATCGACGTGCCCCGGGGTATCCAGCAATGTTATCTGCGTATCATCAACTTCAAAAATGGCCTGTTTTGAGAATATAGTTATTCCTCTCTGCCTTTCGAGCTCATAAGTATCGAGATATGAATCTTTATTGTCAACTCTGCCGAGTTTTCTTATCTTTCCGCTCAAATAAAGCATGCCTTCAGACAGCGTCGTCTTGCCAGCATCGACATGCGCCAGTATCCCAATTACAAGTTTTTTCATAATCCGTTTCAAATCCTTTATTTAAATCGCTTATATTCACATCGATTTTCAGAGACTTTACTGTATTCTATTATAATGATACCAGCAAGTTTGATTTTTTACAATTTGTCATTTTCCAATCGTTATAAGATTTTATTAGCAAATTTCGTGCAAAAGAAAACCCCAATCACAATTGATTGGGGTTTATGTTACAGAGAGTCAACCAACCTTACCAGCATTATCCTTTTCCCTAAGAGCAGCGCGGCGAATCTTACCGCTGATTGTCTTAGGCAATTCCTCGACAAATTCTACGACACGAGGATATTTGTAAGGTGCGGTTTGATTTTTTACATAGTCCTTGAGTTCCTGAGCAAGCTCATCGGAAGGCTTATAGTTTTTCGTAAGTACAATGGTAGCCTTGACAACCTGACCTCTGATTGGGTCTGGTACGCCGGTGATGGCACATTCAAGTACCGCCGGGTGCTGCATCAGCACGCTCTCTATTTCAAAAGGCCCGATACGATAGCCTGACGATTTGATAACATCGTCCGTGCGGCCGACATACCAGAAGTAACCATCCTCATCGCGCCACGCGGTATCACCTGTATGATAATAACCGTCATGCCATACGGATTTTGTGCGCTCTGGGTCTTTATAATAACCGGTGAAAAGTCCCGGCTGGTATTGGCCTTCTTCTACCTTTACGCAAATCTCACCTACATCTCCGGGTGGGACGGGTTTTCCGTCACTGTCGAGAAGCTCAACATTGTAAAGCGGAGTAGGCTTGCCCATTGACCCGGGCTTTGGCGTCATACCGTAAAGATTTGCGATTAGAAGTGTCGTTTCGGTCTGCCCGAAACCTTCCATAAGCTTAACTCCGGTTTTCTCGTAAAACCTATTGAATACCTCCGGATTTAGTGCCTCGCCGGCAATTGTGGCATATTTCAGCGACGAGAGGTCATAACCATCCATTCCGTCCTTGATAAAGAAGCGAAAAATGGTAGGCGGGGCGCAAAACGACGTAATGCGGTACTGCTCAATTTTTGAAAGCAGGTTGGCAGAATTGAATTTCTCAAAGTCATAGACGAATACGGTCGATTCCATTAACCACTGGCCATATAGCTTTCCCCATACCGCCTTGCCCCAGCCGGTTTCGGCAACTGTAAGATGCAGTGAGTTCTCGTCGAGGTGGTGCCAGTGCTTTGCGGTAATAATATGGGCAAGTGAATAAGAATAATCATGTGCGACCAGTTTCGGCAAACCGCTTGTGCCTGAAGTGAAATACATAAGCATGCAGTCTTTAGCGCAAACCGCATCTTTGCCCTGCGGACGGCTCCAGTTTTCACTTGCGGCCTCCATGCCCTCGGTAAACGATACCCAGCCGTCTTTTTTGCCTCTCGCAACCACTTTGATCTTTAGGGACGGCGAGGTTTTCTGTGCCTCGTCAACATGATCTGTAACCTCGCCCTCACCGGTACAGACAATTGCTTTAATGCCCGCCAGATTAAATCTGTATGCAAAATCTTTGGCCGTAAGAAGAGCCGTACCCGGAATCGCTATCGCCCCGATTTTATGAAGAGCAATAATTGAGAACCAAAATTCGTAATGCCGCTTTAAAACCAGCATTACCATATCGCCTTTTTTGATTCCTAAGCTGGTGAAAAAATTCGCGGTTTTATCACTATAGCGCTTGATGTCCGCAAATGTAAAATAATGTTCCTCGCCGAATTCATTGCACCAGATCATTGCTGTCTTATTCGGTTCAAGCCTTGCCATTTCATCAACAACGTCGTATGCAAAATTATAGTCGTCCGGTATATTGAGACTGAATTTGGTCAGCAGTCCGTTTTTATCATACTCTTCATTGACATACTTAAGATGAATTCCGTGCATAGCATATCCCCCATCCAGCTCCTCCTAAAAGCAAGAATAAAGCTGGTTTATTATTTGCTTTTTCCGTCTGTGATGACTATTGCAAGAAATACGCAATCTTTTCCGCCTGTCGCTATCATTCCATGGCGGTGTCCTGAATCATAATAGATTGAGTCACCCGCATTTAATATCTCAATATGACCATCGAGGTCACATTTTAACGAGCCCTCTAATACATAGTCAAATTCCTGCCCCGCATGGGTCGAATACTTGATAGGCTTATTCTGTTCTTCTTCGCTGTAAGGAGCTGTTACAATGAACGGCTCGGCAAGTTTATTTTTAATAAAAGGAGCAAGATGACAATATTCAAAACCTTTGCGGCGCTGAATCGGAAGGCCGTTTCCTCTTCTCGTTATCGTGTAGAAGGAGAGATGCGGATTTTCGCCAGTCATAAGCTCGACAATGTCAATGCCAAAGCGCTGGGCGCATTTCAGCATGAATGTAAATGAGAAATCATTCTCACCGCGCTCACTCGCACGATACTCTTCTAAGGTTACGCCTGTTACCTTAGCCATTTCTTCCTCGGAAATACCAAGTATCTCCCTGAGTCCGCGTATGCGCTCCGCAATTTCCTTAATCGTTGTTTCCATAATTAAGCCCCCTTGTTCTATGATTTTAAATTTTTAATGGTATCGTGTTTTGAAACAAAAAACAAAGCCCGCCCCATATATTGGGGCGGGCTAATCATCCCGCGGTACCACCCAAATTCGTAAAACAAATTTACGCACTCTAAGAGCTCCAACAAGCCCATCACCTTAACGCGGCTAAACGTGTGATACTACTCTGGCAAAGGCCATTTCGGACACCTGCTCGGAAGTGATACGCATAACGGTCGTTAACATCGGCTCGCACCAAACGCCGACTCTCTGAAGTCAACTTAACCATGCGCTCTTCGTCATAGCATTTAAATTATATTTTCATTATATAGGCATACAAATCCATTGTCAAGTCAAAATCAAAAATTCTTTTAGTTTACTTGTTTTGCTGCTAACTTCTTTTTCAGGAATAAAAACAGGACAATGATTTCATGCATAACAAGCGGCAGCGCGGCCAGGCCCAATACTGTCAACCACTGGATAAACGTAAGCGGATTTGTGTTGAATACTTGGTTAACAGGCGTCTGAACAACAATAAACTGCAGAACAATGCCTACGCCGACGGCAACCCACATCATCCAGTTGTTCAGATGGTTCATGCGGAATATCGACTTTTTAACATCACGCATTCCTATTGCGTGCAGAAGTTCCGACACTGCAAGCACTGTAAACGCGAATGTGCGGCCCTCACTGACAACATTCATGTTGCTGAAATCTATATGCTCAAGCTGTGAAAATGTGAAAAGATGAGGCCCGAAAGTTGCTTCATAACAACCGAGAATAAATCCAAACAGCGTTATTGCGCCAAACAGTATCCCATATATTATAAGCAGCGGCACGCCGCCGTGTGCAAAAAGACTTTCTTTCGGGGAGCGGGGTTTTTCTTTCATGACTTCAGGTGTGCCCGGGTCGGCGCCGAGCGCCAATGCCGGAAGTGAGTCTGTCGCAAGGTTTACCCAAAGGATATTTACCGCTGAAAGCGGTGCAGGCCATCCAACGATTACGCCGATAAACATTGTCACAATCTCGCCTATATTTGACGAAAGCAGATATATGACTGACTTTTTAATGTTTCTATAAATATTGCGGCCTTCCTCAACCGCCTTTTTGATTGTTGCAAAATTGTCGTCGGTCAAAATCATATCGGCGGCACCCTTTGCAACATCCGTACCTGTTTTGCCCATTGCAAGACCGATGTCTGCAGCTCTGAGCGACGGCGCGTCATTTACTCCGTCACCTGTCATCGAAACGATATTGCCATTTGCTTTGAGCGCCTTTACAATCATAACCTTGTGTTCTGGGGAAACGCGGGCAAATACACGCAAACCTGAGACCTTTTTATTCAGTTCCTCTTGCGTCATCTTGTTCAGTTCTTCACCGGAAATGCACTGGGAAACGTCAGTCGCTATGCCAATTTCCCGGGCAACAGCAAGCGCTGTTTCTTTATGGTCGCCCGTTATCATAACAGTTGTTACCCCTGCTTTGCGGCAGCTTTCAACCGCTTCCTTTGCCTCGGGACGCGGCGGGTCGATCATACCTACAAGTCCGACAAAGCACAGGTTTTCTTCCACTGCCTCACCATTGCTCTCTCGAAATGCCAGCGCAAGCACTCGCAGCGCATCATGCGCCATCTCAGAAGAAGCAGCGTTTATCTTATCTATATCCTCTTTTTCGAGCGGACGTACTTTTCCATTGTCAAAAATACTATCGCTGTGTCTTAATATTACGTCAAGAGCGCCCTTGGTATAAGATATTTTCTTATCACCATAGTCATGAACTGTTGTCATCATCTTTCGGTCGCTGTCAAAAGGTATCTCATTTATGCGAGGATATTTGCTTTCAAGCTCTTTTCTCGTCAGCGAGAAAATCTTGCTCATTGAAAGAAGGGCTGTTTCTGTCGGGTCACCGATATCTTTGCCGTCCTCTATTGACGCGTCATTGCAAAGAGTGAAACCTTCAAGATATATTGATGCATTTTGCGGGTCAAGTTCTTGGGGCGCGGTAATTTTTCCGTCAAAATAACTCTTTACAACCGTCATGCGGTTTTGGGTTAGTGTTCCAGTTTTATCCGAACAAATCACGTTGACGGCACCAAGCGTTTCAACCGACGGAAGCCTGCGCACTATTGTGCGGGATTTTACCATTCTCTGAACACCGAGAGCCAGCACTATCGTCACAACAGCGGGCAGCCCCTCAGGAATGGCCGCAACAGCAAGCGATATGGCGGTGAGAAGCATATCGAAAACATCGCGCTTTTGCAAAACAGCTACCAAAAACAATACAACACACAAACCAATAGTCAAAATTCCCAGCAGTTTTCCGAGGTCGGCAAGGCGCTTTTGAAGCGGAGTCGTATCGTCGTTGTCTTCCTCGAGAATTTTGGCTATCTTTCCAATTTCGGTATTCATACCTGTTGCAGTGACAACACCGACACCGCGGCCGTAAGTAACAGGTGTAGTCATATAAGCCATATTGATTCTGTCACCGACAGGTATATCGCCGTCTGCTACAAAGCCGCTGTCCTTTTCCGACGGAACTGATTCGCCTGTCAGGGCCGATTCCTCAATTTTCAAGTTTGAGGATTCAATAAGGCGCAAATCAGCGGGTACTACTCTGCCTGCTTCCAGCAAGACTATGTCGCCGGGTACAAGCAGCGCAGCGTCTATTTCCTCTGTCTTACCTTCACGCCGTACAAGCGCTTTCGGCGTCGACAGCTTTTTTAAGGCTTCGATTGCTTTTTCTGCCTTTGCCTCCTGAATATAACCGATTATGCCGTTTAAAATTACAACGACAAGAATTATAACGCTGTCAGTGATTTCTTGCAAAATTGCTGATACAACCGCGGCAGCAAGCAAAATAAAAATCATCGGGTCTTTGAACTGAAGCAGAAATTTTACTATCGGGCTTTTGCCCTTTTTCTGAGCAAGTGCGTTTCTTCCATATTGCTCTTGCCTCGCCTGCGCCTCTTTCTGCGTTAATCCGTCAGCTTGCGAATTTGTCTTTGAAAGCACTTCTTCTACCGTCAATTTTTCAGGATTTGATAACATCTGTGCTGAATTTGATTCTGAAAGTGGCTTCTTCGACGTTGTTGCTTGATTCGCCAACATTTTAATTCCCCCATGTTATGTCCAGCTAACGTGGTTTTGCAATAAAGTCATTATTTTAGTATGTATATAAAAAAGACTTTTAACATAATTCCGTTTATAGAAATTATGTTAAAAGTCTC
Organism: [Clostridium] cellulosi; assembly: GCA_000953215.1. NCBI lineage: Bacteria > Bacillati > Bacillota > Clostridia > Eubacteriales > Oscillospiraceae > Ruminiclostridium > [Clostridium] cellulosi. Next base: position 940,467 of record LM995447.1, on the reverse strand, counting down.
GACTGCCAATCATGGCCGCAAAACCAAGCTCATAAAAAGTCAACCGCTTCAGAGAAGATTTCCCTTCAGCATTATACTTTTTGACATTGAGCCGACATGTTGATTTTGCGTAGAGCACATTGAGTGAAACCCAATGCGTCTTGCTACTCCCTTTTAACGGGCGTTATTAAATTGTGTTGTAAATTATATCATATAAAATTGGAAAAAGCAACGGCTTTACATATGTTTTTTTAAAGCGAATAGAGCCTTTGCTATCGCTGTCGCTGTAATCGCCGCGGCAATTGCTTCAACAACGCCGTTTGTGCCCACAACCGAAAGGATGACCCAAATCAGGCTCTTATATGGGATATTGGTCGCGTTGGCGTACTCTGTACCGAAGAAGATATATGCTCCGCCGAGAACAAGTATCGTATTGGTGAGCGAGCCGACAATGCCTGCTACTAAAGCCGCCAAATATCCGCGCTTATCCTTTTTCTTTATCAGGAGATAGACATAGCCTGCGAAAACACCCACAAGTATTCGTGGCACAAAGGCAACAATAAGGCTTTTGAAATTGCCCAACGGCACGAATGGACTGAAAATAAATGCCGTTATAGGCACTTGGAGCGTCGCCTGAATAACGCTCGTCAGTCCGAATACAAAGCCCAAAAATGCTCCCGCTGCGGGACCAAGCATTATAGCGCCGATTATGACCGGTATATGTACCGTCGTAATACTAAACGGCCCTATACTGATGTAGCCGAGATACGGGACGAACGCCAAAATAATGGTTATCGCCGTCCACATAGATAGCTGCACCATCTTTTGGACTTTCTGGTTTCTGATTCCACTTGCTGTAGTGTTGTTCATTTGTAAGACCCCTTTGCTGCCGCTCTTTTGCAAGATGCGGCGCGATTTATTTATTTAACGCAAAAACATAACTTATTTAGTCACGTTTTTGCGATAAATATTAATTAAACCTTCGAGCAAGAGATTTGCGTCATAAATAATCTTGCTCTTGCAGTACGGGATAATATAACTGGAATTGCCGCCGGTCGCGACAATCGTGGCCTTTTGACCCAAACGTTCCTCAATTCTTTGAGCCATGCCGTCGATTAAAGCGGCAGTGCCGAATACCGCGCCCGATTTCATACAATCTATCGTATTTCTGCCTATCAAATCGCGCGGTGCTTCAAGGCCAATGTGAGGCAGCAGTGACGCATTCTGCGAAAGCGCATCAAGACTTGTCCTGACCCCGGGAATGATAGCGCCACCAAGCAAACAGCCCTTCGCATCAATAACGCTGATTGTAGTAGCAGTACCCATGTCAAAAATAATTATAGGCTTCGGGTACTTTGCAAGCGCACCAACTGCGTCAGCGCACAAGTCGCTGCCGAGTTCAGCGGGATCGTCAATTCTGATGTTGAGTCCCGTTTTGATTCCGGGCCCGACAATAAGTGGCTTTTTGCCGATTAGCCTTTCAAGGGCATTGACCACCGAACCCGTAACCTGAGGTACAACCGAGGAGACAATAGAGCCTTCAATTTTTTCATATTGTACACCATAAAGCTCAAGAATATTCTTAAGCCTTACTGTGTAGCTGTCCTCAGTCATGGTCTTGTCCGTCTCAATTCTCGAAACGAACTTAAGTTTTTCGTCTTCCCATTCCCCGACAACAATATTAGAGTTGCCGATGTCTACTGTAAGTACCATATTAACCTCCCTGCTGTCGTTTTAGAATAATCTAAATACGGCGCTAATTTAACGAACAACTGTAACGTTAAAAGTATAAACTAATATTTTAAAACTTTCAAATAAAAAAGCAGGGAAATATTACAATTCCCCGCTTTACACATTTTTTCAAATCGAATAATGCCGCTGATTGTCTGATTTGCCAAATGCACTAATTTATTTCAATATCTTTCGGCAGGATTATAGCGCAGGCAATATAAGCAAGAATTCCCGTACCGATACTCGCTATTGACAAGATAATCCAAAGTATCCTGATAAGCGACGGATCTGTGCCAATATACTCGGCGATTCCGCCACAGACACCGCACAGCATTACATTTTTCGTGGATCTGTATAATCTCTTCATGATCTTATTCCCCCTTTATATTCTATGATTTAGAACGTTCACATTCAGGGCATATACCGTAAATTTCCATCCTATGGCCGGATATATGAAATCCAGTGGAATTTTCAAGATCCTTTTCCAGGCTTTCTAACGGACAACCGTCAAATGACATCATCCTATGACATTTTATACAAATAAGGTTATGACGATGCACACCGGTAACAGCTTCATAGAGGGCTTTTCCGCCCTGAATCAATCCGGACTTTACAGCAATCTCTTTTTTAACGAACATGTCAAGTATGCGGTAAACAGTAGAAAGACTGAGGTTTTCCTGCCCTTTGTCATGGATTTTTATATATATATCATCAGCCGTAAGTGGAACGGAACTTGAATAAAGTTCCTTCAGCACTGCGAGCCGCTGTCTGGTCCCTTTAATGCCGTTCGCTGCAAGTATATCACGATAACAGCCTGCATCACGAACCACACAAACCACCCCGCCCAAGAAGTATGTTCTCATTTTATCACATATAAATATGAATTACAACTCAGCGGGAACATTAAGCATATACTCGCAGTGTACCTGTTCTTATTAATGCCGTTTTTTAAAAGAAAATGCATTTACGGCATAAAACAATTATTTTACAAATTTTTATATACGAGCGTTGCAATTAACGCTGATGAATGTTATAATTTTCAGGATATATAGAATTTAATCGTCCCGAGGAGTGACTTTTTTGGAAATATTATCACAAAAAAACCTTGAAGAATACAAAAGATTTATAGAAAGCAATCCCAAGGGCCATTTTATGCAGGGTCCTGAATGGGGTAAAGTTAAAAAAGATTGGAAATGGGAGGCCGTTGTTGAGAGAAATGCCGAAGGCGAAATTATCGGTGGCCTGTCTTTGCTGATAAGAAAAGTGCCTGGTCTTCCCTTTACTATAATGTATGCGCCGCGCGGCCCTGTCTGCGACATTCATGACAAGAATGTTATTGCTGCATTAATCGGCGGGGCAAGGGCTCTCGCAATAAAATATAAATCATATATCTTAAAAATGGATCCTGATGTTCTGGCAAGCGACAAAGAATTTATGGCAATCATGGGCTCCTTTGGCTTCGAGCTGCACGGCGACGGCAAAAATTTCGACAGCATTCAGCCCCGCTTCGTATTCAGGCTCAATATAGAGGGTAAAACCGAGGATGAGATTTTTGCCGCTTTCCATTCAAAGACCCGCTATAACATTCGCGTTGCAAAAAAACACAATGTTGAAGTCAAAGTAATGGATAAATCAGCGCTGCCGGACTTTGTCAAACTCATGGAAGAAACAGGCAAGAGAGACGGTTTTGCCACACGGCCTTTAGAGTATTTTGAAGGTATGCTTGACGCTTTCGGCGAACAGGCGCGCCTTTACATGGCATATTATCAAGGCATCCCGATTGCTGGAACTTTGGCTATTCATTACGGAGACAAGGTATGGTATAACTACGGCGCGTCATCTAACAATTACCGCAATATGATGCCCAACTATCTGCTTCAATGGGAAATGATACGCTGGGCTATTGAAAATAAGTGCCGGATCTATGATTTCCGCGGCGTATCCGGAGACCTGTCACCCGACAACCCGCTTTATGGCCTTTACCGCTTCAAAAAAGGCTTCGGCGGCGATTTGACTGAGTTCTGCGGTGAATTCGACCTCGTTCTGAACCGGCCCGTCGCTATGTTTGTCGATTTCGGAATCAAGGCTCTCAAAAAAGCCCGCCATATCAAGAACCGCAGGCACCGCAATTGACAGCGGTTAATAATCTCACCATTTAACGCATTTCTAATTTTCGCACATCAATACAAACGGGATTGATAAGGCAATTGCTTTTTCTTTAGTAATTGCTTTACGTATAAAATGGAAGGACTGTGTAAAGTGACTACGCTTGTTGTGGAAAAACAGTACATTGCTGACAACTACAACGCCATTAGAGATGAAACAGGCGTGTGCGTGATACCGGTCTTAAAAGGCAACGCCTATGGTATGGGCGAAACTGAGGCGGCTCGCATTCTCTGGGACGCTGGAGCGAGGCTTTTTGCCGCTTCCCGTCTTGAAGAAGCGCTGGTCCTCAAAAAAGTCCTTCCTCAGGCGGAGATTCTGCTCCTGACCCCTTATGGAACAGAAGAAGAAGTCGAACAAATTATTTCAAACGGCATAACTGCCACTCTCGCTTCTTATGAAAACGGGGTTCTTTTAAACGGCATAGCGGAAAAGCACGGCGTAAAATGCCGGGTTCATATAAAATTCGACACAGGAATGGGCCGTTTCGGATTCTTGCCACAGGATGCAGACAAAGCGGCCCAAGCCGCCAAATACTTGAAAAATCTTATCGTTTGCGGTACCTTTACACATCTTTCATTCAGTTTCGCAAAAAAACGCAAGCATGTAATGCAGCAGTTTGCCCTTTTCAAAAGCTGCCTTAATACGCTTGAAAAAGCCGGCGTAAATCCCGGTATGCGCCATATTGCAAACTCCAACGCCGCACTCCTCTATCCGGAACTCCGGCTCGACGCGGTCCGATGCGGTTCCGCTCTTATCGGCAGAACAGGCGTCAAAACTAAGGTAAAGCTGAAGCAAGTTGGACATCTGCAAAGCAGTATTTGCGATGTCCGCTGGCTCCCCGCTGGCCACAATATAGGCTATGCCAATACTTACAAGACAAAAAAGCCAACGCGCATTGCCGTTGTTCCAGTCGGATACGCTCAAGGGCTGTTTACACAGAAAAAAGCCGATACCTACCGGTTCCGTGACGTCATGCGGGACGGTTTCCACGATTTCTTACGCCTGTTCGGAAAGGGAAAGCTTTACGCAACAGTAAACGGCAAAAGAGCTGCCGTAATAGGAAGAGTCGGCATGTGCAGCGTTATACTGGATGTTACAGAAATTGAGTGCCATGAGGGCGATTTGGCCGCTTTTGACGCCAACCCTCTCTTTATAAACGCAGATGTTGAACGAAAATATATATAATTCTCCACTTTTGGCTTCATTATTGGAATATAGCAGGCGGCAGCCCGCGCGGTTCCATATGCCCGGGCATAAGGGCGTTTCCTCGCACCTCTCTGAAATCTTCGGACAGGCGCTTGGCTTTGACGTAACCGAGCTGCCTGAAACTGACAATCTTTTTGAGAACGAGGGCGCAATACTTGAAGCGGAAAAACTGGCCGCGGCGTTTTACGGCTGCCGTGAAACGCTTTTTTCGGCGGGTGGCTCGACGCTCTGCATACAAGCGATGCTGCGTCTTGTTTCAAAAGACGGCGGCAAGGTAATTTGTGCGCGCAATATCCACCGTTCAGTGGTAAACACAATGGCATTGCTGGGACTTGAGCCAGTTTGGGTATACCCCAGGCCCTTTGAGGGCTCGGCGCTCCCCGGCTCTATAGCGCCAGAAGATATAGAAACGGCGGCTGTCAGTAACACCGACGCTGTCGCCGTTTTTATCACCAGTCCCGACTATTACGGCATTATCTCGGATATAAAGGGCATTTCAGAGGTATGCAAAAGGCATAATCTCACTTTGCTCGTCGACAACGCCCACGGGGCGCACTTAAAGCTTGTCGGCAAAAAAATGCATCCAATAGAAAACGGAGCCGACATGACGTGCGACTCCGCTCACAAAACCCTTCCCGCTCTCACAGGAGGCGCCTTTTTGCATATAAATTCGCCGCGTTTTTCTAAATCCGACGGCAAAGCGGCGATGACTCTGTTCGGTTCGACAAGCCCCTCTTATCTTATTATGCTTTCACTTGATTTAGCCCGGGCTTGGATGGAAAAGGACGGCAATGTGGCTTTTGAAGGTTTAATCGAAAAGGTAAAATCTATACGGGAACTTTGTGACAGTCTGGGCTTTTTTACACCAAAGGAAGCCGTTTTTGATCCTACAAGAATCGTAATTGACACAGCGTCATGCGGTATCAACGGCAACAGTGCCGCATTGCTGTTCAGGGAAAATGGAATATCCCTGGAAATGAGCGATGAGAGGCACCTTGTTCTCATACCCTCGCCTTTTAACTCTGATGAGGATTTTGAGCGCCTCAAAAAGGCAATCTGCTTATTAGAGAGGAGTAAAGGCATTCCGCCAGGTAAATATTATAATGTTGTACCAGAAACAGTTATGCCACTAAAACAGGCGGTTTTTGCCGACAGCGAAACAGTATCAGTAGACAACTGTATAGGACGCATTGCGGCTCAAGCAGTGTGTCCATGTCCCCCTTGTGTTCCCCTCGTCATGCCCGGAGAACTTATTTCACATGAAATTGCTTCTGCTATAAAAAGCTATGGTGTTTTAAATTTAAAAGTGGTAAAATAAAATTGTGAAAAACACAAGGGAGGGGCTCGTTATGAAGTTAATACTCGCCATCGTCAGCAACGACGACAGCGCCATGGTGTCCTCCGGCCTTACACGTGAAGGTTTTTCAGTAACTAAACTGGCCACAACCGGCGGATTTCTTATGGCCGGCAACACAACATTTATTGTTGGTGTCGACGACGATAAAGTTCAGCAGGTTATGGACATAATTGCAAAACACAGCCGCAAACGCAGTCAGATGATGCCAACGTCCGCTTCATATGGAGTCGGTCTGTATACATCTTTCCCGGTAGAAGTAACTGTCGGTGGAGCAACTATATTTGTCCTCAACGTTGAAAGGTTTGAAAAAGTCTGATGCGTTTTAACGGTTTTTATGGTAATAACAGGACAAAAACTATTCTTTCTGGTATGTTTGATAATCGCAGAATACCAAATGCAATTTTGATCGACGGGCCGCGAGGTGCTGGCAAAAAGACACTTGCAGGCATCCTCGCGGCTGCCGCTGTATGTCAGTCAGACGGCGAAGTGCCTTGCGGGGTATGTCGGCAGTGCCGAAACGCTTTTGCCCACGCTCACCCAGATATCAAGCTCTATGGTGCAGACGGCAGCACGCGTACTATCGGCGTCGATATTGTCCGTCAAATTCGGCTTGACGCGTATGTAAAGCCAAATGATGCTTCACGTAAGGTTTATATAATTGCAGATGCGCAAAATATGACTGAGCAGGCCCAAAATGCTCTTTTAAAAATTCTCGAAGAGCCCCCCATTTATGTCTTGTTTATATTGACGTGTGACTTAAGGTCACATATGCTTGAAACCATACGTTCCCGCTCCCAGATGGTATCGGTTGGGACGGTGACCGATGAAGAAGCTGTCTTGGCACTCGCCTCCGACGGGATCACCAGAGAAGATGCCCTGCGTGCCGCACACATTTCAGGCGGCAATATCGGGCGCGCGAAGATAATGCTCAGTGGAGGATTTTCAGAAATTTCAGATTTTATGTCCGCCTTTACAAAAGCATTATGTTCGACTGACCTCTATTCGTTTATCCGCCTGTCAGGCAGGCTCGAAAAGGACAGCGACCTTTTTAACGCGTTTCTCGAATTGCTACCTGCACTGTTCAGAGACGCTATTTCAGTAAGAAACGGCGGCAAGGCCACGCTTTCAGGTTTTGACGCAGAGGCCGCCGCTATATCGCGCAGCGCCCCGCTCAAAAAAATATTCAATGCACTTAATACGGCGCTTGATTCGCAGAAAGCCGCTGATATGTACGCTAATGTAACTCTTCACGTGACCGCTTTGTTTTCACAGTTATGGCGCAATTTTCATTAGAGCCCTTATTCATTTATACATTACAATTCCTCACATCGATAGAACCGAAATACAGGTAAGAAAGGGATGATAAATATAATGACAGAAGTTATCGGAGTTAGATTTAAAAGTGTCGGCAAAGTTTATTACTTTGATCCAAATAATATAAAATTTACTGCTGGCAGCCATGTCATCGTTGAAACCGCTCGCGGCATTGAATGCGGCGAAGTCGTTATGCCGAATCGTATGGTCGACGACGAGAATATCGTAAAACCGCTCAAGAGTGTCATACGAGCTGCGACAGAAGAGGACCTTTTGCACGTTAAAGAAAACGAGCGGAAAGAAAAAGAGGCTTTCCGCATCTGCCTTAAAAAGATAGCTGACCACAAGCTTGCCATGAAACTCATAGGCGTCGAATATACATTCGACAACAACAAAATTTTGTTCTATTTCACCGCGGACGGCAGAATTGATTTTCGCGAGCTGGTAAAAGACCTGGCGTCGGTTTTTCGCACCCGTATCGAACTGCGGCAGATTGGCGTGCGCGACGAGGCAAAAATGCTCGGCGGCCTCGGTATCTGCGGCAAGCCGTTCTGCTGCGGCACTTTTTTAGGCGATTTTCAGCCCGTTTCAATTAAGATGGCAAAAGAACAAGGATTATCCCTTAATCCGACTAAAATTTCTGGCACCTGCGGCAGACTCATGTGTTGCCTTAAATATGAGCATGAAGCATATGAGGACTTGATTAAAAATACCCCCAAAGTCGGCGCGTATGTAAAAACCCCGGACGGCAACGGAACAATTGAGGAAGTCGCCCTCCTCACCGGTATGCTAAAGGTTAAACTTGAAGGTTCGGACATCCCTGTTAAAACCTTTAAACGCGACGAGGTAGAGGTTTTGCGCGATGTTCAGAATGATAATGGCAATGACAATGATAATGATAACGAGATAGGCAACGAAATACTGGAAGAAGAGGAAGAAAAAATCCTTGAGGATCTCGAAAATAATTAACAAAATTTAAACACATTTATCGAATATTATAAACTATTATGAATAAAAAATTTAATAAAAATTATTATTACACAGCTTTATCTTGCAATTAGCCAATATTGTGATAGAATAATATATGAATTTCAAGGAGGTGCTAATTATGGCATACGAAATAGGCGAAGAATGCATCAAGTGCGGTGCCTGCGCTTCTGAATGCCCGGTAGAGTGCATCACGGAAGGCGATAATACTTACATTATTGATGAGAGTGTTTGTGTCGACTGCGGAACTTGCGCGAGTGTTTGCCCGGTCGATGCTCCAAAGCAGAAATAATGTAAAAAAGCACATACATAATGAACCTGCGTGTCACAGCGCAGGTTCTTTTGTCATATGGAATTATGATTTTGGAGGTTAATGTAATGCCGCAGTTTGAACCATTGGAGGAAAAAATCGAGCCGCTCGGAGGTGGTTTTTTTGCTGTCACTTCTAAAAATCACACCTTTGGCACCGACGCAATACTCCTTTCAGATTTTGCTGCCCCAAAAGCGGCAAAAAGGCTTTGCGACCTATGCTCCGGCTGCGGTATTATAGCTGTCCTCTGGGCATGTGAAGGCGGGGCAAGACAGATTGACGCCGTCGAGATTCAAAGCGACGCCGTCCGGCTTATCGAAAAATCCGCTGAGATTAACGGCTTCAGCAATATCCACCCCATTAATGCTGATTTAAGAGCACTTGACAGCAGCTATAATGATTGCTATAATCTCGTAGCCTGTAATCCCCCGTATAAGCAGGCCGGAACAGGCGGAATAAGCCGCAGCACCTCTGCACGTATAGCACGCCATGAGCTGGCTTGCACGCTTGGCGACATCATTGAAACTTCCTCACGCATATTAAAAGGTGGCGGGAGGCTGTGTCTTTGCCACCGACCCGAAAGGCTCGCAGACATAATCTGTCTCATGAGAGAAAAAGGGATTGAGCCTAAGCGGCTCAGATTCGTCCAGCAGCGCGTTGATACAAAGCCATGGCTTGTTCTTGTTGAGGGCAAAAAAGGCGCGAAACCGGGGCTTTTGGCCGAACCTGCGCTTATTGTGGAAAGCGATGACGGAGGATATTCGTCTGAAATGAGCGCAATTTACAACAAATTTCAGCATGAATAAGCCCATTAATCATGTTTATGATAATTTTAAGCCAGACCATTAATCTGGTTTTCTATATTTGGAGGAAAAAATGGCCGGAATTTTATATCTCGTCGGGACGCCGATAGGCAATCTCGGCGATATTTCTGAAAGAGCGATTGAAACCTTGAAAAATGCAGATTTTATCGCAGCGGAAGATACAAGGGTCACGCTAAAGTTACTGAACCATTTTAATATTAAAAAGCCTATGATAAGCTATTTTGAACATAACAAATTTAAGCGCGGAGAAGAAATCGCCGAGAGAATCGAATCTGGTGAAACCTGCGCGCTCGTGACCGATGCCGGAATGCCAGCAATCTCAGACCCCGGCGAGGATCTTGTGGCGCTTTGTGCCTCACGCGGTATTCCTATTGCCGTTGTTCCGGGTCCTTGCGCAGCCGTTTCAGCGCTTGCCCTGTCGGGTTTGCCTACAGGGCGCTTTGCATTCGAGGGATTTCTTGACGCCAACAAAAAAAGCCGCCGAGACAGGCTCAAAGCGGTTTGCAAAGATACTCGCACATTGATATTTTATGAAGCGCCGCACAAACTCCGCGCAACGCTTAAGGATATGCTCGATATTCTCGGCGACAGGCGTATCTCAATTGTCCGCGAAATGACTAAAATTCACGAGGAGGTTATCCGCACTACACTGTCGGGTGCCATCGAACACTTTTCAATAAACGAGCCGCGCGGTGAATTCGTCCTTGTCGTTGAAGGCGCTGACGAAAATGCTGCAAACAATGACGCAGAATCGGGAACTGATTTAAGCGGCGAGGAACTTGTGAAAATGTATATGGATATGGGCATGACGCGACCGGAAGCTGTTAAGCGCGCAGCAAAAGAAACAGGCATAAGCCGTTCCGAACTTTATAAGAAAACTTTAGATGTGTAAGATATTTTAGGCGGGATAAAATATCCTGTTTCTCCTCTGCCTTCTATGCCTAAGCTGGAGGGAGCTGAGTGCATACTGAATTGCAAAAAAGGTCTTTTCGGCCATACTGTAAACTAAACCAAGCGGGGCGTTCTGAAGCATAATAAACGGTGCTAAGCCACCCATCGCTACGATCCCCGTAAGCGATATATCGCCAACATCTGGCAAAGATTTTCCAAGCCCGCTTCCAGGTTTTATGGGCCCGAAGCTCATACCTATATTCCCTATCATATCGGGATCGCCTACACCGGCATCGACAGCTATCACAAGGGTGTTTTCAATATCAATTCCGCTCAATACATCCGGCAAAGTCAATGCGTGAACTGGATGTTCAAGCGTACCGTAAAGGTCAAATTCCAATAGTGATAGCCCTGACAGCATGTGCCCAGTCAATGGCCCGAAACTATCCCCTGTTGACCTGTCTGTCCCGATGCAGATAACGCTTATATTATTATAGTTTTTTTCCACTCCCTGCACCATCTCATAAAGCGCATGGTTCATCTTCCACTGCACAAAGCGGTCTGCGATGTTAAAATACTTTGTCTCAGGCATTTTTTTCTCTCCGCTTCAAAATTTTTCATATAGAGTATGCCCTCTTAACAACGATTTTATAATTCGGTCTGATATTTTTTATGCAATTACCTTGAAAATATGCTTATTTTGTGATAGTATTATAAAGCTGCAATTGCTCAGTTGCTCTCGAATTTAATGATTGCAGTTAGAAGCGTTAATTTAATATATGCCGCTGTGGCGAAATAGGCAGACGCAAGGGACTTAAAATCCCTCGGTAGCAATACCATACCGGTTCGAGTCCGGTCAGCGGCACCAACAATAAACCCGCACACCGTCTTAGGTTGTGCGGGTTCTATTTTTTTGCTTACAATCTTCTCACTGCTATAAACATGACTTTTGGTCTTTATTTGGTCTTTATTTAAATGTTAAAAAAGCACAGTGATTTTAACTGTGCTCCCTATATTTATTCATATGACGTCCTTATCTTTTTTAGCATTAAGAGGGTTAATCAGATTTTCGATTGTATTTTCGATTGTACGAGCTGCTTTCGCGTCACCAAAGAAAAATCCCTAAAACTTGTATTTATGCGGTTTCACGGGGATTTATTGATTTAATTACAAACTTATAAAAACAGTTCAAAATGCTTTAAATTAATCGGAGTGGCATAATTCGTGGCATAATTCGCGATAAAAAATAACTAATAAGTTTTAAGGGATTATCCCCAATAAGGGATAATCCCTTGTTGCATTAAAGGCTAAAAATATTTATCACTAGGCTAACGTTATTATTGTGCAAAATTGTGCAATAAATTTAGATAATAATAACGTTGAATTATGCAAATTCCTTAGGTATAATTAGACGCATATAGTTGAACCCTAATATATTAATTTATTAATGGGGGATTGTCCATGAGGTACTATGTTGATGTAAATGCTGCGAAAGACGGCAATGGTTCAATGGAAAGGCCATTCCGGCGGATCAATGAGGCCGCGAAGCTGGCGCGTCCGGGTGATGAAGTGTTGGTAGCGCCGGGTATTTACCGAGAATATGTAGATCCGGTGCATGCCGGTACTGAAGATGCCCGTATCACATATATCAGTACAACACCTCTCGGTGCTGTAATTACCGGTGCGGAACAGGTAAAAAACTGGAAGCATTACAAGGAAAATGTCTGGGTATGCAGGATTCCAAACAGCGTTTTCGGCGACTATAATCCTTATACAACTTTAGTATATGGAGACTGGTATTTCGCAACTCCCAATAAGCATACCGGCTGTGTTTATTTAAATGACAAGGCGATGTATGAAGCCACTACATTAGAAGAGTGCATTAAAGGCGAAGTTTATGAATGCAGTTGGGTACCGGAAGAATCTATTTATAAGTGGTATGCAGAACAAGACACAAATACCGATGAAACTATAATTTATGCTAATTTCCAGGGACTTGATCCGAATAAGGAGAACGTAGAAATCAATGTTCGCCGCAGGTGCTTTATGCCATCTAAAACAGGTGTCGGCTATATTACAGTCAGAGGATTCAAAATTGATAAAGCTGCCACTACCTGGGCACCACCCGCAGCTTTTCAAGATGGCATGATCGGCCCTCACTGGAGCAAAGGATGGATCATCGAAGACTGCGAAATTTCAAACAGCAAGTGCGCCGGCATTTCTCTGGGCAAATATCTTGATCCTGATAACGATCATTACTTCACATATAAGCAGGTAAAAAGTCCCACACAGATGGAACGTGACGCGGTTTGCCGTGGTCAGTATCACGGTTGGCTGAAAGAAAATATCGGTAGCCATATTGTTCGCCGCTGTAATATTCACCACTGCCAACAGGGCGGTATTATCGGCCGTATGGGCGGTGTGTTTAGTGTAATTGAGGACAACCATATCCACCACATCAATAATATGATGGAACTTGGCGGAGCAGAGATTGCAGGAATTAAAATGCACGCGGCTATTGATGTGCTAATACGCCGCAACCACATCCACCATTGCACAATGGGAATCTGGTGTGACTGGGAAGCTCAGGGCACACGTATTACCCAAAACCTGCTTCATGATAATCAGAGGCCGCCGTATGCCAAAAATCTTCCGGGAAGCATGATGTCGCAGGATATATTTGTTGAAGTCAGCCATGGCCCAACCCTAATTGACAATAATATTTTGCTCTCAGATGTCAGCCTTCGTTTCGCGACACAAGGCGTAGCTATGGTTCACAACCTTATCTGCGGCGCATTTACCTGTGTTGGCGAGGGCACCGGTACACGCTATACACCATATCACATACCGCATCGTACTGAAGTTATGGGCTTCATGACGATTCTTCATGGTGACAACCGGTTCTACAACAATATTTTTGTTCAGAAGTGGCCTTCTGAAGACTATGTGACATATGATGATCAAGACGCTCAGCATATTATAAAGGAAAACAGGCTCGTCGGCACGCACGTTTTCGATGAGTACCCAACCTATGATGAATGGATTTCGCAGTTTGACTTTACTAAGCGTCCGAATATGAGAGCTTTAGAACCTGCTCATTCAGGTCATCTGCCGATCTGGAGTGAAGGAAATGTATATCTAAACGGTGCTAAACCGTGGAAAAATGAGGTTAACGGCTTGGTAGTTGAGAATGATCAGGAAGTTAAGGTTGAACTTGTAGAAAAAGACGGTCAATATTATCTAAACACAAATGTATTTGATTATATCAATAATTTCAGCGACCGTATGATTAATACCGGAATTCTCGGCAAAGCCTTTGAACCGGAAGAATACTATGAGAACCCGGATGGAACACCGATACAGTTTGACGCGGACTACTTTGGAAATCATCGTGGTATTCAAGTTATTCCAGGCCCGTTTGCATCGCCTTCTGAAAATATAAAGCTTTAATCACAAATATAAGCTTTATATACGTTCCTTTCTGGTGTATTGACTGCTGAGAGGGCCGAAATTGAATTCCTCGGTAGCATTACTATACCGGTTCGAGTCCGGTCAGCGGCACAAACAAATCCAAAATATTGATTTAAAGTCAAAAACCCGTCTGGACAGACGGGTTTATTTATAGTAATATATTGCCATTTATATGTGAATATGTTACTATATACACATAGAAGGGAGGTAAAGTGGTTGAGCAAAGGCTCGTAAAGAAAAAAGATAGGATATAACCTCAACCACAAGATATTTGTATAGCTATATATTGCCGATAGGTTTAATTGTATTGATAATATTAGGTATCGCTGTTTTTTCAATCATAAAAGAAAGATAATCTCATAAAAGTTAATAATACGTATACATACTAACCCCCGCCGAAATTCGGCGGGGGTTTTGCTTATCATAAGTTTGTGTATACCAACAAGAAAATTTAAGCAATCAGTTGCAGATAAAACTGCATTTTTGAAATAACAAATTACTTAAATTGCACAAAACTCATTTTTTGACATAAAATTCTTAGTCGTTTTTATGCGGTTTTATTCTATGTAGTTTAGATGTTTTTTTATAGAAATTCCGTTTATACATATCACAGTAGAATATGCTTACAGTATTGCTTACATATAAGAATATTAGATTAGTGCGGGTTCTGCTGATTTTTGAAAAAAGGTGACTCATAAACAGTGATGAAGCTTTTTTGAATCGTTGTATATCCAGTTTGACATTTTCTGCTTGCCATAGAAGAGAAATATATTGTGCGCTTTGTACACTTTAAATTCGTTGATTTTTTACTTTTTGCAACTTTTTGTTTTATAAAATTCATAATCATATTGAAATGAGCTTTTAGTTATGTTAGAATAAATTACATCAAATTCTGGAGGCGTAAATATGAGCTACGTTAGTGACCAATTGGAGAAGTTAATTGCTAAAAACAAGAATGAGCCTGAATTTATTCAGGCTGCAACGGAAGTATTGGAGACAATTGCTCCCGTTATTGAACAAAACCCACAATATGAAGAGGCCGGTATTATCGAGAGAATAACTGAGCCTGACAGACAGGTTAAGTTCCGCGTAGCGTGGGTAGATGACAACGGAAAGGTTCAGGTTAACTGCGGATACCGCGTTCAGTTTAACAACGCTATCGGCCCGTACAAAGGCGGCCTGCGTTTCCATCCGTCAGTAAACATGAGCATTTTGAAGTTCCTGGGATTTGAACAAATCTTCAAAAACTCTCTTACCGGGCTGCCAATCGGTGGCGGCAAGGGCGGTGCTGATTTCGACCCGAAGGGCAAATCCGACCGCGAGGTTATGGCTTTCTGCCAGAGCTTTATGACTGAGCTGTATCGTCACATCGGCCCTGATACGGACGTTCCTGCTGGTGATATCGGAGTAGGAGCCCGTGAAATTGGCTATCTGTTTGGCCAATACAAACGTATTCAAAACGAATATTCAGGTGTACTTACAGGAAAAGGCTTGACCTTCGGCGGTTCATTAACCCGTAAAGAAGCAACAGGTTATGGCCTGCTTTACTTCACCGACGCCATGCTGAAGAAAAATGGCATGTCAATTGAGGGCAAGACCATTGCTATTTCAGGTGCCGGTAATGTCGCAATCTATGCTTGCGAAAAAGCTCAGCAACTCGGCGGCAAGGTCGTCACAATGAGCGATTCTACCGGATGGATCTATGACCCAGATGGTATTGACCTTAACGCAATCAAGGAGATTAAAGAAGTCAAACGCGGACGTTTGTATGAGTATAAGAATTACCGTCCGAATTCCGTCTATCACGACGGCAAAGGTGTTTGGACTACACCTTGCGATATCGCTCTGCCTTGCGCAACACAGAACGAGCTGCTCCTCGATGACGCTAAGGAACTCGTTAAGAACGGCGTAATCGCAGTTGCAGAAGGCGCCAATATGCCGACAAGCATTGACGCTACTAAATATCTGCAGAGCCACAATGTTCTGTTTGCACCCGGCAAGGCTGCTAACGCTGGCGGTGTCGCGACTTCAGCTCTTGAAATGAGCCAGAACAGCATGCGTCTTTCCTGGACGTTTGAAGAGGTTGATGCAAAGCTCAAAGGCATTATGGAGAATATCTTCAAGAACGTTTCAGACGCGGCTGAAAGATACAACCGTCCGAAGGACTATGTCTCCGGTGCTAACATTGCTGGTTTCGTAAAAGTTGCCGATGCAATGCTTGCACAGGGTGTTCTCTAATACAATCGTGCAAAAGCATGACGCGCCCGAAAAATGCGGGCGCGTTCATTTTTGCACAAAAACCAGTGCTGCGCGGTAGAACCAATGATGTTCACCGTATGAATCTACAGTAAACTACTGCTAATACGAAGGGCCGTATCAAATTGCTGAATAACAGCATTTGATACGGCCCTACATAACTTTCAAATTGCCGTCAAACAACGTCATAACCTTGGTCCTCGATGGCGTTTTTTATATCATCGACGGTTAATTTTTCAGCGTCAAATTCGACAGTCACTGTTTTGCCTTCAAGGTCTACAACGACGTTGTCGACACCGTCAAGGCCTCCAACCGCCGTTTTTACAGCGTTTACGCAGTGACTGCACGACATACCGTTTACATTAAGCACCTTTGTTACCTTTGCCATAATGAATCCTCCAAAATTAAATTTGTTCCTTAATTATAAATTCGCATTAGCTACTTGTCTGTGATTTTAGGCACATCCCCGCTCGACACTTTGTCATTCGCTTCTGCCTTTTTGCGTTATCCTGCTCTCTTGGGGTCATACCTTTTGAGAGTAAGTGAATTTGTGACGACTGAAACAGAACTGAACGCCATAGCAGCACCGGCTATCATCGGATTTAGAAAACCAAAAGCCGCAAATGGAATACCTATTGCGTTATAGAAAAATGCCCAGAAAAGGTTTTGTTTTATTTTGCGCATGGTTTTCCTCGAAAGCCTAACCGCCGCTGGGACAGTTCTCAGGTCACCGCTCATCAGGGTTATATCGGCGGCCTCTATGGCGACATCTGTTCCGGTACCTATTGCCATACCGACGTCTGCTGTCGCGAGAGCCGGTGCGTCGTTAATGCCATCGCCTACCATTGCTGTTATTTTACCCGATTTTCTGAGCTTTTCAACCTCTGCCGCCTTGTTTTCCGGCAGAACCTCGGCAAGTACGTCTTTGATACCTGCCTTACTGGCAACAGCGTTTGCAGTCCGCTCATTATCGCCCGTTATCATGTATACCGAAATTCCCATGTCGGCAAGCTCATCAATCGCAGTCTTTGAGTGTGCTTTGATGGTATCTGCAACGGCAATAACTGCCTCAAGCGCACCGTCAACCGCCATGAGCATAGCTGTTTTTCCGTCGTCTTCAAGCGACTCGAGCGTCTTTTCCGTGTCAGCCAAACTGATATTATGTTCTGACATCAGCTTTCGCGTACCCAACAGCACCTCTCTGCCGCTCACAACTGCCTTGACCCCGCGTCCGGGTATAGCCTCGAATTTTTCTGGATCAGGAATATCCGAAAGCTCCTTTTTCCCGTACTCGAAGATTGCGGCACCGAGCGGGTGCTCTGATTTTTTCTCCGACGCGCTGGCAAACTTCAATATTTCAATTTCCGTAAGGTTACCAAGCGATATAATGTCCGTAACCTCTGGTTCTCCGTTTGTAATCGTTCCGGTCTTATCAAACACAACAGCATTTATTTTATAGGCGGTTTCGAGATACTCCCCGCCTTTTATCAAAATACCGTTTTCTGCGCCTTTACCTGTACCAACCATAATGGCCGTCGGAGTAGCAAGTCCCAGCGAACAGGGGCACGCGATGACGAGAACCGATACCGCGCTTATGAGCGCCTTTGTAACATCGCCCGTCGCAATAAGCCAGCCGATTAAGGTTATAATGCTGATGCCGATAACGGCAGGAACAAATATGCCCGAAACCTTGTCTGCAATCTTTTGTATCGGCGCCTTAGAGCCCTGGGCTTCCTCGACCATCTTTACAATCTGGGCGAGCACAGTGTCCTTTCCGACTTTTGTAGCCTCGAATTTGAACGTACCAAACTTGTTAATCGTCGAGCCTATGCAGATGTCGCCCACACCTTTTTCAACGGGTATACTTTCCCCTGTCAGCATGGACTCGTCGATGGATGAGCTTCCCTCGATGATTTTGCCGTCAACCGGCACTTTCTCACCCGGCCTGACGACAATTATATCCCCTTCTTCGACTTCTTCGAGCGGGATATCCTCTTCGACACCATTGCGGATGACCCGCGCTGTTTTGGCCTGAAGTTTCATAAGTTTCTTTATGGCATCCGACGTTCTGCCCTTTGCCGCTGTTTCAAGATACTTGCCGAGCAATATCAGTGTTATTATCACCGCCGACGCCTCAAAATACAGGTTTCCCATGCCGCCCATACCATTCATCTGACCGAAAAAGACATTATAGAGGCTATAAAAGTAAGCGGCAGAGGTGCCCATTGCGATAAGTACGTCCATGTTCGCGCTTTTTGAGCGCAGGGCAAAATACGCATGCTTGTAGAATCTGAACCCGATTATAAACTGAACCGGCGTCGCTATGGCAAGCTGGAAATATGGGTTGTGCAAAAACGCGATATCAATGCCGAACATAGAGAAAATCATTGAAAGCAGAAGCGGCGAAGTCAGTATTATAGATGCAATCAGAGAATACTTGAGATTTCTGATTTCCCGTTCGCGCTGTTCCCTCTCAGCGTCATAGGTGACCTCTTCTTCCCTTTCTGCCTTATATCCGAGCGATTCAATGGCTTTGATTATGTCCGATACTTTAATTTTGGCAGGGTCGTATTCGACCGTAGCCTTTTCGGTAGCCAGATTGACGGCGGCAGTCGTAACACCGTCAGTCCGCAAAAGCTTTTTTTCTATCCTCGCAGCGCATGACGCGCAGGTCATGCCTCTGACATTAAGCACCGCTTTTTTCGTGGCCTTTTCTTTTATCACAGAATAGCCGAGCTTTGTCACGACCTTTTCAAGCTCATCCCTATTTGTCACGCTGTCGTCGTATTCGACCGTCGCGCGCTCCAAAGAAAGGTTTACGTTGGCAGACTTAACCCCGTCGAGCCTTGAAAGCCCCTTTTCTATCCTTGCAGCGCATGCCGCACAGGACATGCCCGCTATTTTTAACGTTTCTTTTTTAATCATTTATATAAAACCCTCTTGATAAATTTATGAATGATATAAGGCATTGCCCACATGCTGGTCAGCTTCAATTTAAGTTCATGTTTGTTCCATCATGGCGTACCGGCTGGTTCAGTTTTAGCTTTTTCGTTCCCCGCCGTTATATTCGCATAAAACCGCTGACTTAGTTAATGGCAATACCTTTGCGGAATTTTCTCCGCTGTTTTTATTCTCGTCCCTTTTTTCCTTATAGTCAAGTCTTTTATCATTTGAATGTTTCCACAACCTCATTAAACAAAGCCAAAAACATACTTCAAAAGGCAGTTTAATCTTTACTTCACCAGTCCGTGCAGGTTTGATTCGTCCGTTTATGAAGAATCAATGTCATAAGCAGGTTTCCCATCATATCATGTAACATTGAAGTCCGACACTTTTTGAGGGGGCCTTTGGATGGACAAACCTGACGTGATATTGACATACGGTGACAAAGCCGCGGTTTATGCCGACAAAAGTTTGGGCGGGACGGGACCTGTTGTCGTCTTTGTTCCCGGATTGGGCGGTGTTGCGCAGCATTTTTTCGAAAACAACTCAATGTATAAAAATGCTGTGGACGCCGGATTCCGAGCCGCTGTGGTAGGATTTAAATTTCCAGACGGGAAAGCGCTCGATATGTGGAGCAACGGCGAACTGCTGGCAAAGCAAATCAGCGATATCTGCAGTTATTTTCATGTGCCGAAGGTGACTATTGTCGCACACAGCAAAGGCGGCGTTGATTCACAGGCTGCGGCTGTTCATTTCGGCGCGTATAAAAACATAGACAGCATTATTACACTCGCGACGCCGCATTGGGGATCGCAGCTTGCGGATATCGCCTACAGTTCGGTAGGATGGGCTTTTGCGGAATTAATAAAAGCGCACAGCCCGGGCTGCTTTGCCATGCAGACCGTATGTATGCGCGAATTTCGTAAGATTACAGACAACAGCCCAAATAACGTCGCACCAATCAAAACCTTTGCCGGAAACGGCGGCGCTGACGAGCTGTCAAGAATGTATTTCGGTCATCTCCTGCTGGACAAATACGGTGAAAATGACGGCGTTGTCACCGTTGAAAGCGCTCACAATCCAAAGGGCGAGCATATGGGTACTTATCCCTATAACCACGCTCAAATGGGCAAAGGCAAATTCATGTGGAAACACCTCGAACCTGTGCTCAAAGGCAAAAAAGCTGAACCTGCAGTCCCAGTTTTTGCGCCGCGCAAAATTTCCCGCCCAGCCCATATCCTCAGAGGTGGGAGCCTCGAAAAGGGCATTGATGAAAGCTTTTATATAGACAGCACCGCAGAAAGGATTATTATTACCGTTACATTTTCAGGCGAATTTAATCACCGGCTTTTCAGCCTTGCTTCCCCATCTGGCCTTAGGAAAATACTCGCTGCGAAAAAAGAAAGCAGCGGCGTTATTATTTACAAAACTGAAATACTTGACCCCCAGCCGGGCAAGTGGCGGCTTCTGGCAGCGCCGTGTAAGGGTGCATATACGGCGGTAATCTGTCTCATGGGCAAGAATACGTTCTGTGCATGCCCGAGTTCGCCGGCTCCGGGAAAAGTCAATGCGGAAATGAGGATTCTGCGCACCTGTGCCGACAGTTATGATGTTGTCGCAGAATACAGCTTTAAAAATGGAAACGAGTTGCCGCGCGCGCCCAAACTTAAGAATGGGATCTACAATGTGGAGCTTAACCTGCATGGAGAACTCGATGACGGCAGTCTTTATGAGCGGACACTTATCCGGCCAATCGCTTCAGGTGGCAGCATAACAGAATTTTTACGCTCAAGAGGAATTTGATTTTATAATTATATCAATTCATCCAAAAGAACATTCTGGAAAGTATTGCGGCAAATAATAAGAATCAGGGCGTGCGAAGCTGCGTACACCCTGGTTCTTTGTTGATCGCGCGACAAAGTAAACAATGAGGCTATTAGGTTAAATGCTGCAAGCGACCCCTGTGTTTTAACGGCAAAAGCGGGTATGCAAATTTACGGTGAGTGCGTTTTTGCTTTCTTGTACCCTCTTGCTTTTCGAGAACGCTTAAAGTAAATCACTGAAAGCACTATAAATATAATAAATCCAAAAGCGGACAACACCGCACCGGGCTTCAAACCCGGCGTGAAATAATGAAGTTCAATTGTATGACTGCCCTTTTTCAGCGGAATCGCCATGAAAAGTGTGTTTGCCTTGAGTATTTTCACAGGTTTTGAATCTACAGTCGCCGTCCATCCGCTGCTATAAGGTATAGTCAGGCACAGAATTTTGTCTCTCTCAAGAGTAATTTCCCCTAAAACGCGGTTTGGGCTTACTGTGACATCTTTAAGCGAATTTTCTGACAGGCGCGAAATATATTTTCCATATTCCTCCATCGGGATACAAAAGACCTCTATGTCCTTCAGCTTATATCGTCCCGGTGTCGTAAATTCAAACGACGCGGAGGTTATGCCGTCCTGCCTGTATCCGAGGTTTATGAGGTAATCGTTCTCTCCGTAATAAAAGTTGTCATATTCAGACCTCACATACAGAGTTTTGTTTATGTTTTCAGACGAAACTCCCACCGTCATAAAGTCGACTCCGGACTCACTCAAAATTAGGTCCTCGAGCCTTATATATGTTTCACTGCCGGATAGCCCGTTAAAAGTTACATTTATCTTGGCGTTTGGCTTTTTGACAATAAGTTCCCCGTTTCTCCATTCGGCGCCGTCTGTTTTTACTGCGCAGTTTAATTTTTTAACAGTGTTTTTGATGCGGCCTTTTGGCCAGCCGCTCACTTCGCCATCTATGATTGCCGTCTGGAGTGCCGCCTCCTGCCTTTCCAGAGCGCCCATCTTATTAAATTCGGATTCAGTGATATAGCTGTCATAGGTGTATCCGAGCGGCAGAGCATATTTGTTGTAATATACACCGGGAATATCGGTCTTTTCAAAGCCGTAGGGAACATAATCGAGACTGCTGCCCTGCCCTAATGCAAAGTATTTGACCGAGGACAACGTCTCAAGCGCCGCCCTGCTGTCGAGATTGCCCAGATTGAAAGCTGTAGACATTGAGGGTGAAACGCTAAACTTGCGTCTAAAATCAGTCATGTTGGAATTAATTATGCTATAGTATACCGAAACGCCCGGGTATGAGCGCAGCATTGAAGCGTTCGGCATGCCGTTGCTTTTTGAGTCGAGCCGGTAAAAGCTCCTATCATTCTGCTTGAGCTTTTCAATACCTTCAGCAGAGTAATTCTGAAATTTTGACAAGGCTGTATTTTTGTTAGTAAACTCTGAAACATAGTTTTTCTTATCCGGCGCAAATAAAAATACGGCGTTTGATATAAGATTCAGAACAATGATTATACACAGCAGAAACGCCGGCAAGCGTCTGAACGAATTGCTTTTAGAAACGATTAAAGCTGCTAATCCCTTCAACGGCAATTTTTGCGGCAGCGAATCCTGTATAGGCGTCAACTGCCGTTGATTTGATTCCATGTTATGAATTTGAATGAAAAATAACATTGCCGTCGTCAGTGCAAGCATGCCGAAAGCAAGCATTGTGTAGGCATTGCGCGAACTGCCTTTCACAAAACACAATATGCCGTATATAATAACGGCGGCCAGGCATGAAAACTGCTCACGGAAACTTATTCTAAAGAGTGACGGCAGCATGCAGACGACGATAAAAGCGACGAGAAAGCTGAAAGCAAACGTCCAACGGTTGGAAACATAGCCGAAACCGTTCATAATATAGCCCCCGAGGGGTACCAAAGCAGCAATGAAGGCGATAATAAAACCTATTTTAAGGGGCTTTAGCTTTTCGTCACGCTTTAGAAACAACACGACGACAGCCGGAACCGCTATTGCCGCAATGTTCAAATAATCCCAGCTTGCGGGGCCGGCGATAAAGCCGAGCAGGAATGTCAAGCATTGCCGCGGCAATAAAAGGCTTTTTGCGGTAATATGGCCGCTTATCCGTGAACTGCTGAAAAAGCCGTAAATCACAGGCAAAAATAATATGGACGCCATCATTATGCCGACAAGATAAAACGAAACGGACTTTACAAACGCTTTTATTAATTCCTTGAATGTGCTGCTTTTATAAAGTGCCTTAAAACGAATAAGAGCATATACAAATATGAACAGCGACATCATGTATAAGAAGTAAAAGCCCGTGATTGCCGAAATAAAGACGGTTAAAATAAAAATTATAGGACTCTTTTTTCTTAGTACCAAGTCAAGGCCTATCAGCATCAGTGGAAGAAAAATCATCGGATTTATAAAAAAGGGGTGTCTGACACCAGCAACAAGAGCATACCCGCAGAATACATAAGTAATCGACCCAATAAGGACGCTGAACGGCTGTTTTTTAAAGTAAAAGCAAAAGGCTGAGAACGCTATGCCGGAAAGATACATGCGAAGGACTATAAGCACTTCATACAGTGTTTCCGTTCCGGCCGCCGGAACAAAAGCGGACAGCAATACAAACGGGTCGCCCAGCCCGTAATAATTCAGCGTTGCTATAATATTTTCGCCCATGCCGATGTTGAAATCGAACAACGGGATATTAAAATCACCGCTTAATATACTCAACAGGATACGCCTGTAGTATCTGCCGATATATATAAGGGCGGGAAAATGTTGGTTATACCCATCACAGTTCCAGATAAAGGATTTTCCATGTATCCAAAATGAGCAGTAACCAAACAAGAATATAACGGCAAAAAGAAAAGTATATGCCGCATAAAACATTAAGAATGATTTTTTATTAGAACTATATGCCCTATTTTTTAGATTCACTCTTCAACCACCAAATAAATTTTTATGTAGCCTTAAGCTTTCATTGATGTCTGACTGTCACACTCTTAGTTTAGGACATGGGCTTATACATGCTAATTCTTGACCTTTTTATCGGATGTAATTCAAAACCGAAAACTATGTGAAATGTATTCGGCGGTACACATAAAGATAGTATGTTCGTCAAAAGATATTCTGTATTATTATTTTGTTTCTTTTATTGAAACAAAACTTTTTTTAATAAATTTTTAAATTTCTTATTGACATAGCATGACCTTAATGTTATAATAAACAAGCGCTGAGGGACAGAACAAAAAACCTCAAAACAACAAAATATAGCGAGTGGTTAGAAAATTCTCCACTTCATTTTGTGATTGCAAACCTTCAGTGTTGCTATTAAAAATGCGACTGTGCTGGAATTGGCAGACAGGCACGTTTGAGGGGCGTGTGCTTCGGCGTATGGGTTCAAGTCCCATCAGTCGCACCAATTAGAATAGCCTTGTGGATATGAACAAGGCTATTCTTTATATGCGGGTATGGCGGAATTGGCAGACGCGTAAGATTCAGGATCTTATGGTCGCAAGGCTGTGCAGGTTCAAATCCTGTTACCCGCACCAAAAAAGAGACGTTCCGAATGAAAAGAGGAACGTCTCTTTTTTGCTATAAGGGGTTACGGGACTTGAATCGGTTCAATCTGTTCTGTTACCTTTTTTAAGATCTTTTTAAAAGCAGTTCTAGATATGTAGTTTCAGACGTTTGTGCAGTCGCTTCAATATGTTTACCTAGACTTGTTATATCTTTTTCAAGGGTTGATTTCCACAGCTTTTTATCATAGCTATATACACGCATCAAATTATCAATATCGAAAATGGGCAGGGTATCATCTGCTTTAATTAGGGCAACCTTTTTCTTAAAAGCAATGGCTAATCCCAACTCAAATAAGACGTTTGGGTTATGCTCGGTGAGGTCGGCTAATATAATATCCGCTTTATAAATATCACTAACGATAGTACTTTGAATTACGTCGCTTCCAGACCGCTTGGCTGTTTTTGCCGTATAACCTGCTTTTTCAGCCGCAGGAACAATTAAACTATTATAAACCTCATCGAAATATCCTTTTGGATATTCCTGTGTTTTTTCTTTAAAAGGTATAATCACAAACAACTCTTTTGAGTTTCCAGCCTGTTCTACGCGCACAAGTTTTGTATCCGGCGACAAAACACTCATTGCCGTGGTATCTGATTTTACATAACCATATTGGTTAATTAGGTTAATATTTTCTTTGAAAATTCTCAAGAAATCAGCATGATAAGAGGGGTCAACGTCAAAATTTTCCTTTAATGTGTTGCATAAATATTGATCTTCTGGAAAATTTGTACCATGATAATATTCAATTACTTTTTTGAAGACTTCGATATTATTAAAAGCTTCTTTTATACTTGATGCTTCATCTACAGGTGATTCAGGAAAAACCAATTTACGTCCCAGAGCAGTTAATTCAATAGTTTTGGCTCTGCTTGTCCCAATGGTAAATCCATAATCACGTGAGGCCGAGGTTAAGTAGAAAAACGAATTGGTATTCTTTGAGAAACCCAGTACACTTGCAATGTGCTCCGGTGTCCATGGATTTCCTGCATTGTACTCACCAATAGTTTTGGCAATCTTCATAGCTTCCTTGATTGAAAACTGAGGAAAAGTACGAATTGGTTTTTTGGGATTTACCTTCTTTTTATCTTGATGGGCTGTAGATGCGGCATTGTCGTCACCGCTAACATGTTTTTCTTCTACATTTTCACCATTAATATTGGATTCGACAGATTCTTTACCTAATTTGGATTTATCTCCGGCATTCTCCATAATAATCCTCCTATAATATGGTATAATATACTATACCATGTTATAATTGGTTTTCAAAGGTACAATTTATTATAAATACTCAATAAGCAGCTACTTAGCGAATAAACATTGTTATGTAATTTTTTACTAAAAATCTTTATTTATATATATAATATCATTTCAATATCATTTCATATTCGACACTCCAGAGCAAATTTTGTATACTTTTGCGGGATAGTTTCCATTAATGCAAAAAAATCGGTCGGCAGAAACTGTCGACCGATTTTTTAAATACGATAATCGTCTCTCAGGTTATCCATCAGCCCATATTCCAGCAAGATTTCCTCAAGACGCTCCTGCGACATTGGTTTGGGGATTGAAAAATTAGTGTTCTGGTCAATTGCCTTCGCCAAATTGCGATATTCGTCGGCCTGCTTTGAATTTGGCTCATACTCAATGACGGTTTTCCGATTGATTTCAGCGCGCTGAACCACATTGTCACGAGGAATAAAGTAGATTAGCTGCGTTCCTAATTCTGCAGAAAAAGCCCGGAGAAGGTCAATCTCTCGGTCGACATTACGGCTATTGCAGATAATGCCCCCGAGCCGTACGCCGCCCTTTTTCGCGAACCTTGCAATCCCTTTTGCAATATTGTTCGCAGCATACAATGCCATCATTTCTCCGCTCGCCACAATATAAATTTCCTTTGCCTTCCCTTCACGAATCGGCATTGCAAAGCCGCCGCAAACAACGTCTCCGAGGACATCGTAAAATACATAATCGAGATCCTCTGTATAGGCTCCAAGCTGCTCTAACAATCCTATGGAAGTAATTATCCCACGTCCGGCACATCCAACGCCGGGTTCCGGCCCTCCAGACTCTACACACTTAATTCCGCCGAATCCGGTGCGCATGATACTGCTAAGTTCCACATCTTCTCCAGTCTCGCGCAGCGTATCGAGAACAGTGCGCTGGGCAAGTGTTCCCAAGAGAAGTCTTGTTGAGTCAGCCTTAGGGTCACACCCTACTACCATAATCTTTTTTCCGCTTTCCGCAAGTGCTGCGGTAAGGTTTTGCGTGGTGGTAGACTTTCCTATACCACCCTTCCCATAGATAGCAATTTGTCTTATTTCCTTACTCATATGCTTTTCCTCCAAAGTCAAAAAGTATATACACTGCGGCGTGTGTCGTCTTAACCGCAGCTAACAAGCGTGCTAATAGAAATTTTAAAAGCATAACCGCTATGCCGACTCTGTTTGAAATAGGCTCTTGCAAAAATCAGGTACGGGCCTTTTTAAACGCCTGTTCCAAATCCGCTATTAAATCGGACACATCTTCAAGCCCCGCGGATATGCGAATCAGGTTCTCTGGGATATCGGCAATTTTCTTCTCATATGATTCCAATTCTCCATGGGTGGTCTGAGGGGAATTTACAATCAGGCTGCGGACATCTCCGATATTTACATGGTAATGAAAAAGTTTCACTGAATTTAAGAAAGTCTCTCTTTGGGCAGTCGTCCCTTTGAAGCCGAATGCCAGGACTCCTCCTACCCCTCTTGGAAAATCACGTTCAGCAAGATCATAATAGGGACTTCCCTTTAACCCGGGATACCGAACCCATTCCACGGACTCGTGAGTATTTAAGTATTCCGCCAAGGCTTTGGCGTTTTGCACTTGTTTAGCTATGCGCTCGGACAGGGTTTCCAATCCGAGCAGGACAAGATAAGCGTCAAATGGCGATAGCGCTGCCCCAAAGTAGTTGAGGTAGTTAAAGCGGACTCTGCTTGTAAACGGAGCCTCAGGGAATACCTCGAGAAAACTGCGGTTATTATCGTTAATATCCCGCAAGGTATAATACTTTTCAGAAAACTGCGGAAATTTATCGGTCTGCCAGTTGAATTTTCCGCTTTCCAATATCAGCCCGGCAATTACATTTCCGTGCCCCGCCAGGCCCTTGGTGGCAGAGTAAATCACAATGTCGGCCCCATGCGCAATAGGGTTATACAAATACGGGGTCGCGATTGTGTTGTCTACGATAAGCGGTATGCCATGTTCATGGGCGACGCGCGCAATCGCATCAATGTCTAAGAGTACGGCGCTTGGGTTGCTGATACTCTCGACATAGATTGCTTTGGTATCGGGCGTAATTTCGTCCGACAGCTTTTCCGGGTTTTCAATATTTTTCGCATAATCAATCGTGATACCGAATTTGGGATAGATCTTTTTAAAGCTATCAGCGCTGCCGCCATAGAGATAAGGGGATGTAAGAATACGCCCTCCGCCTTCTGCAATATTGAGCAGCGTATAACTGATAGCCGCCATGCCGGAAGCGAGCGCAATCGCACCGCTGGCCCCATCAAGCGCCGCGACGCGCTGTTCTAACACACTGACAGTGGGGTTCCCAATGCGAGTATACAGATTGCCTGCCTCTCGTATTCCAAATAACGCTTTGGCATGCTCCACATCGCGAAAATCATAGGCTGTGGTCTGATAAATCGGCGGCGATACAGCATAGTTATGCTCTTTTGGCTCATAGCCAGCCCGCAATCTTTGCGTATCAAACCGATATGCAGTTTTCTCCAAAACATTTGCCATATAAGTTTTCCTCCTAAATTAAAATGTTGATATCGATGCATTCCCGGCATTTCACAATCGCCGCACATATCAAACCACCTCCTAATTGATTCGCAAAATAAGCAGCTTTATTTCAATCGAGTAATACTCGATACTGCTCCACTTTGGTTTCCTTTTCATATCGCTTTTTAACCGTGAGAAAAGGTATTTTCCGCTTTTATAGGACGGATATACACTTGGTCAGATACATCCCGCCCGCCGGGAATTCCGGCGGCATCTGCCCGGCATCGCTGACAATGCCGGAATACGTCAATATACTTCTCCGCCTCTGCCCGCGCCTTGCTGAGCAATTCGCAACCGGGCTCGCTGCACCAGCTTAGTTTATGCTGGGGAATCAGCGGGATGATGTTGTAGATTTTAGCCCCGCGCGACGCTACAGTCTTTGCCACCTCCGGCACATGCTCCGCATTGATTTCAGGAATCAGCACGGTGTTTACTTTTACTGTTATTCCTGACTGTGAGACCTTTTCAATACCGGCAAGTTGATTTCGAATGAGAATCTCCGCGGCTTCAGTCCCCACATAGCGTTTGCCGTGATAGAAAATCCCCGCGCATATCTGAGCCTCTATTGCCGGGTCAACTGCATTGACGGTAACTGTCAGGCTATCAATGCCCACTTCAATAATCTCATCTGCATATTCCGGAAGCAAAAGCCCGTTTGTGCTCATGCACTTAATAATTTGAGGGAACTCCTTTTTGATAAGGCGAAATGTCTCCAGCGCATAAGGTGTTGCCAGTGTATCGCCCGGCCCAGCCACACCCACTACGGTAATGTCCGGGCAAAGGGCTACAGCCTCCCTCACTACCTCAACAGCTTCTTTAGGCGTAATGATCTTGCTCGCAACACCGGGGCGAATATCCGTATCGTTTATGTCGCGCTTGCAGAAGTTGCAATAAATATTACATCCAGGGGATACCGGCAGATGAACCCGTCCCTTATAGTTCTTTGCGCCCACTGCAAAGCAGGGATGTCGCTTCTTCAAATCGTCGTATGTAAATGCCATAAAACTCACCCCTTTCAGCCATTGTCTTCAAGCAAGCGGTCACCAATCAGTTTGGCGAGGATTTTATCCACTTCTCCGGCTGCTTCAAACACCCTTTTGCCCTTGCTCAGCATAAAGGCTGCCGCGGGTTCGCCTATTTTTAAAACAAATATTGCGTCGCAATCGTTCAACACAGAAATCAGATGTTCAAATCCGCCTTCACAATGGCCTTGACATTTGGCAGCCGTTTTGCGGGTCTCTACAAAATGCGCTTCTGTATCCACGTCGTAGATCTGCCAGTATCTGGCCGAACCGAAATGTTGGTCAATAATTGTGCCATCAATGCTGGCAAATCCAATGCGGTAACTCATAGGGCATCCTCCTTACGCATAGGTCGAAAGAACCGTCTGGTAGATGTCCTCTATAACACGAAGTCCTCCCGTAAAGCCTGCGTAGTTAGTCGTCAAAACCAAGCGGTATTGAGAAGGTACAGCAGCCGGGAGAAAATCATATCCCTTTTCTTTCGCAAGTTCCTTATCCCATCCTGAACCGATGATAATGCCACGGCCGTTATGACGTATCCCGCGGAGAATTTCCTGCGCCTTTCCTGCATCTGGTTCAAAATAAAGCGGAATTTCCCGCTTATTGCTGGTGCTTTTCAAATCGGCCCGAATGGTTTCTTGAAATTTCTCTGGCGTGCCGTCCGTTACGAACTGTTCCTTTGGCACGATTCCAACCTCGTGCAGCAAGAATTTAGATAAGGCAACGACGTATCCCGCGTCATGCAGAATATGGGCATGGTTGGGAAGGCCGTAACGGAACTCCAAAAGGAAAGCCGCAAGGTTTTCGATTTCCTCATAGTAAGCGTCTGACTCGTGTTTGATAAACGCCCGCGCTTTTTTCTCGTCAATTTCGGCTCCCTGGGCAACTGCAAATTCTACAACCTGATTGAGAAACGCTTCTGTTTCATTTGCTCCAATGGGAATATGATGGAACCATGTATATTCCTGCCCATACTTGGATTTGAGATGATCCGCAATTGGCTTGCCGTACCACGGTGAAACTAATATGTTGAAGCCCGCTGTCGGTATGGTCTGCCACTCTTTTACTCCACCTGACTCCGGTCCAAACAAAACATTGGCTTTTAGCCCGATGCCCGCAAGCAGGCGCTTATATTCAGCCAGATTGCCTTTCCAAAATGGGTCCTGATATGGAATAGAGGCAATCAGGTTCACTGTATTCTTTTGCGACTTAGGTTTATTCTCCGATTCGAACCGGCTCACATATTGGTCGATTATGGCATTTACCACAAGGCTGTGAGCTTCAAAATTGGTGGCCTTAAAGCCAGCGGTTTCAACCGATACAATCGGTTTTCCCTCTTCGGCGAATTCCGCCACCAAGCTATCCACGTCGTCTCCGACAATGCCCGCAGTACAGCCAGTCATAACTACCTGCAAATCTGTATCCAATACTTTGTAGGTGTTTTTTATAATGTCGCGCAGCCGGTTTATGCCACCGAACACAACTTCTTTTTCGGAAAAGTTCGTGCAAGGGGCTGTAGGGCCGCCGGTATATCCCTTCGAGCGTTCAAAAAAGCCGGCAACCATCTCTCCGCAGCCGGGTCCGGAATGAAGAATCGGCACAGCCCTCGGAATTGCCACAACACTTTGCATAGCGCCAATTGCACAGGTAAAGCGTTCTTGTTCAATCATGCCTGATCTGCTCATTTGCCAGCACCTCCTTTCAAGAAATAGTACGGCGGCTGCTCAAGCCACCATTCGGTGTAAGGGTTAACCGCATGCTTTTCGAGGTTTTTTACAAACTCATCGTTTTCAATAGTCTCCAACAGGCGCTCGCCATAGTTAACCAGCCCTTCATAACCCATGGAGTAATGCTCGTCGCCAATCAGCAGCGAAGGAATACCCAGTTTGGCGCCCCAAAGCGTCATTCCGCCATGCCGGGCCAGCAGCACGTCCGGGCGGATACGGTTCAAGGCATTGACCAGCTCGAACTCCTGTTTACTACAGACATTGAAGTTCGGCACATTGCCATAATCGGTTACATGCTGTGACAACTGGTCGTTTTCCCGGCGTCCGCTGTCATAGACGGGGTCATGGTGGAAAATCGCCGCGCCGACAGCTTTCAGGCCAAGCTCTTCCAGCACATTCAGCAATGCGTGGCCATGTGCCGCGCCGGCAGTTACATAAGCGGTTTTGCCTGACAGTTTTTCACGCAGGGCTTCGATTTTGGGCAGGTACTTTTTCTTCTTTTCCGCAATGATTTTTTCGGCGACTTCCTCTTTTCCAAGAACCTTTCCTAATGCTCGGAACCATCTGTCCGTTTGTGCAATGCCATAAGGCGGCGCAGCAGGGATTTCTGGAACGCCAAAGTCCTGTTCCAGCACCGCGCCCAGATAGCTGCCCAACGTGGAGCAAACTTGGACAGTCGCAGCCGCCTCACTGGCGTATCTTAATCTGTTTACCGTTGAATAAGGCGTAATGTAATTCGGTTTTACGCCAAACGGGGCAAACCACTCGGTAAACACATCACTGCCCCAGAAGTTAATTACATTAACCATATCATGCCGCCGCTCACGGGGTTTCTGGATTAGTTTGCGCGCAATGCCGTGATAAGCCGCGTCAAAACCTGTTGTCCAAACCTTGGAACGGAAGCCTTCACAGAAGATGGCTACAACCGGAATCCCCAACTCCTCCTCGGCTTCGTTGCAAATACTCTCCACATCATCGCCAATGATTCCGGCGGCACAAGTGGTCAATACAAAAATAGCGTTCGCCCTTGTGCGGTCATATACTTCGCGAATGGTATTTGCAAGCTTAATATTTCCCCCGTAAACCGTGTCCTTTTCCTTTAGATTTGTGGAAAAGATATGGCGTGGCGTGGGGTGTTCAACGCCGCGCAGGGGAGAATTCACGCGGTAGGTAAAAGCAAAATCATGCAGGCAGGAAGCACAGCCCACCGGTCCGTGGCTGATGACCGCGCCATCTTGAATTAAGATAGTCATACAAGCCGCTTTTGAAGTTGCGCAGCCGAGGCATTGGCTGAATGACCGCCCTTTATCCTTCAAGCCGCAATAGCTCATCTCTGCAAGTTCTTTAGCATCACCTTGATAACCTGTTATTGAATTAATCCTGATTTCCCTTATCTGTACTTCCGGAAGGGACAAATTAATATTCGGCACTTGTTATCACTCCATTCGTTAAAGATTCCATATCTGCTGCGCCGTTCGACGATTACAAATAGCAGCGAATAAAACCTAAGCCGCTTCAACGCCATTAATACACCAATATTTCATATATGATTAATATGATTAATGGTTCTAATATTGACCTACACCATTCTGCTGTGTCCCTTAAAATAGATTTTTTGAAATATATCGCTCTCCCCTGTCTGGCAAAACTGTGACGATAGTTCCATATTTAATTCGAGCAGCAATCTTGCGTATCGCTGCAAGATTCGCACCGGAAGATGAGCCTGCTATAATACCTTCATTTCTTGCAAGCAGTCTGGTTTCTTCAAAAGCCTCATCATCGCTGACTTTTATGACCTCATCTACAAGTGACATATCCATCGTATCCGCTATAAAATCGTTTCCAATGCCCTCAATATCGTAGTCGCCATGTTCCCCACCCCCAATCGTCGAACCAATCGGGTCGGCGAGAATACCTTTGATATTCGGCTTTCCCTCTTTCAAGTAACGGACGATTCCAGTGTATGTACCGCCGCTGCCTGCGCCTGCGACAAAATAATCTATACTTACGCCTAAATCAGACCATATTTCCGGACCAGTTGTTTCATAATGCGCCAATGGATTTGCAGGATTGCGAAATTGCTCAAGCGAAATTGCATTGGGTATCGACTTACGCAATTCCTCTGCTTTTCGTTCTGCCCCCTGCATGCCTTCCTCCCGGGGCGTGTTTATAACTTCTGCGCCAAGAGCGCGAAGCAAAACCTGTTTTTCCTCCGAGAATTTTGTCGGTACCACCATAATCAGCCGGTAACCCCGGTTAAGGGCGGCAAATGCAATGCCAAGTCCCGTATTGCCAGCAGTTCCCTCCACTATTGTTCCGCCGGGAACTAAAACACCTCTTTTTTCCGCGTCCTCAATCATATACTTGCCGATTCGGTCTTTTACACTGCCTCCAGGGTTGTATAGTTCAAGCTTTGCATACACGCGTATTCCGTCAGGAAAACCGGAATGGCGAAGACGTACAAGAGGCGTGTTTCCTATAAGCTGTTGCATGTCATCGTAAACCATCACATTCGAGCTCCTTCAATTGCAGAAAATAAATCGTCATGCAAATCATCGTAGTGTTCAATACCAACTGACAACCGGACCAGTGTGTCCGTAATACCGACCCTTTCTCGAATTTCCTTTGGTATAGATGCATGGGTCATGCTTGCAGGGTGGCAAACAAGGCTTTCAACACCGCCCAAACTTTCGGCAAGAGCTATCAGTTTTAATCCCTTAAAAAACTTATTTATGTCATAATTTCCCTGAAGTTCAAACGAAATTATGGCGCCGCCGTTTTTCGCCTGCCGCTTCTGGATTTCGTATCCTTGTGCAGTTTTTAAGCCCGGGTAATAGAGTTTTTTAACTGCCGGATTGCTTTGCAAGGCCTCTGCAAGCTTTTCGGCATTGGCTACATGGGCGTCCATGCGCACCGCCAATGTCTTGATGCTGCGGATAAGCAAAAAAGAATCGAACGGGCCCGCAACGGCTCCCACTGAATTTTGAATAAAATGCAGCCTATCTGCGAGTTCAGCGTCTTTGACAATGACAAATCCGGCAATGACATCACTGTGACCGCCTAAGTACTTGGTCGCTGAGTGCACGACAATATCCGCACCAAGCTCCAAGGGGCGCTGGAGATACGGCGTCATAAAGGTGTTATCCACTATAGTCAGCGCGCCGTTTTTTCTCGCTATCTCGGCCGCCGCCGCAATATCCGTAACTGTCAGCAGAGGATTGGCCGGTGATTCAAGCAGCATAGCTTTTACGTCAGAAGTAAAGGCGTTTTCGACCGCTGTTAAGTCAGTCGTGTCCACAATCTTATAGCGCAGTCCATATTGCTTAAAGACTTTGTCCAGAATACGATAGGTTCCGCCATACACGTTACTGGAGATAATAACGCTGTCGCCTGATTTGAAGAGATGAAGGACTGCATCAATCGCTGCCATACCGGAAGAAAAAGCAAAACCATGTGACCCACCCTCCAACTCTGCAATCAGAGCCTCCAAAGCCGCTCTCGTGGGGTTACCGGTTCGTGAATATTCCCACTTTGAGCGCAGCTTGCCCAAACCGTCCTGCTCAAAGGTGGAAGTTTGGAAAATGGGGGTGTTTACCGCTCCGGTGGCTATGTCTCCATAAATGCCGCCGTGAATAACTGCCGATTCAATATGTTTGTAGTGTGCCAAAACAATCAACCCTTTCGATAATTAATGGCCTTATTTATCCAGCTTTGCAGGAATTACTGCCCCGCCATAAGTCTTTTCGATGTACTTTCTGGTATCTTCGGACTGGAGCGCTTTCACCAAAGCGACGATGGCTGGATTATTCACGTCTTCTTTCCTAACGGCGATGATATTCGCATAAGGGCTGTCGCTGCCTTCGCTGAAGAGCCTTTTCGAAGTAATTTTTGCTTCCAGCGCCTTATTCGTATTAGTAATAAAGAAATCATAGTCGTCTTTTGTAGGGATAATCTGCGCTGAATCAAGCTCAACAATCTTTATCGGTCGCAGATATTTCTCGATATCCGATACCGAAGCACTCAAAGAATTCGCGGTTTTAGCATTAAGCTTTATAAACCCGTTTTCTTCAAGAATGCGCAAGGCCCTATATTCGTTAGTGCCGTCGTTCGGGACTGCCACAACCGCATTATCTGGAATATCCTCTTTTGAGCTGTATTTATCGGAGTATGCTGTGATTGGCTCTACATGGATATCTCCCGCATTCACAAGATCATACCCATTTGCCTTATTCCATTCCTGAAGATAAGGCTCATGCTGAAAATAGTTAAAGTCAATTTCCCCTTTTGCAAGTTTCTCATTGGTGGTGGTATCTGCGCTCGTTGCAACCAGTTCCACAATAATCCCCTGCTCTGCCAGCTTGGGAGTTACATATTTAATAAGCTCGGAATGAGGAACCAAGTCAGCGATACCCTTAATCGTTACTTTTTTCTGATCTGATGATGAGTTTTCGCTGGTGTTCGCAGTCGCGCCTTTATTGCTGCACCCGGTAATAAAGCCCAATGTCAAGGACAATATAAGGATAACAAGGCCCGCATTGTGTTTTTTCATACTCTTTTCCCTCCAAAATTCAAATAAGGTTTCTCTTTTTCAAGATTTGCTTCGATGTAAAATTCCCAATCCACTGAACCAGTTGGACAAGAATAATCAAAACGTAAACCGACGCAAACAGAACGTCATGCTGAAAACGCTGGTAGCCAAAACGCACCGCGATATCCCCGATACCTCCGGCTCCAAACATACCCGCAAGCGCAGTCATCGAAATGACGGCGATAACAGCCACAGTAAATCCACGAATTAAGGAAGGCAAAGTTTCAGGCAGCAATACGCGAAATATGATTTGAAAATTCGTACTGCCAATGGACTTCGCGGCTTCAATCTTACCTTTTGAAATTTCAAGCAGACTGCTTTCCACAATTCGCGCATACATGGGAATGCAACTGGCAGCAATGGCTATTATGCAGGCGTTGGTGCCATATGATTTCCCGAATAGAAGACGCGCAACTGGAATCATGAGAATAATCATAATCATCTGCGGGAGAGATCGCAGGCAATTAATCAGCCAGCCTGACCCGGCATACAAAATCTTCATAGGTACCAACCCATCGGGATTGGTTACAGTCAGCAGAATCCCGAGCAAAAGGCCAAACACCAGCATTATGGCGGAAGAAAGCGCCGTCATATACAAAGTTTCCAAAATAGCCGGCGCCAACCGCACCCATATTTCCGGCGCAAAAGAACCTTTTATTACTTCCCAAAGCGGTGTATCCAGCAAGCTCACATTATCACCCCTTGCGATGATTGATTAAATACAAACTATTAAATGCCACTGCCGTTTTCCATCTCCATCGTTTGCTGAAACTCTGTAAACACCTGCGCAAACAGAGCTCCCGTACGGCTATGGGGATTGCTGAAAATTTCCCGGACTGAGCCAACTTCGGTGATTTTTCCATCCTCCAGAACTGCCATTCGCTCGCAAGTATATCGAATGGCGTCCAATTCGTGCGTAATCATTAAAATAGTGATACCTGTAGCGCGGTTGATTTCTTTTAGCAAATCCAGAATTTGCAGAGTAGTCTGAGGGTCAAGCGCAGAGGTTGCTTCATCGCTTAGCAACAGTTCCGGACGATTTACCAATGCCCGCGCAATCCCCACACGTTGTTTTTGGCCCCCGGATAATCCTCCCGGATAGGCATCCAACTTATCAGACAAGCCGACAAGTTCTGCTGTTTCCAAGACTCTTCGCCGAATTTCTGCTTTTGGGATTCCGCTTATTTCCAATGGGTACGCAATGTTGCGATATACGTTTTTGGATTCAAACAGATTAAATGTTTGAAAAATCATGCCAATTTTCTTTCTCTCTCGCAGCAGTTCCTTTTTTGAAAGGCTGAGAATGTCAACGCCTCCTACTTTGATACTGCCTGAATCCGGCGTTTCAAGCCGATTTATACATCTGGCAAGCGTGGACTTCCCCGCTCCGCTGAATCCAATGATCCCAAATATTTCTCCTTTGCGAACCGTTAAATTAATTCCCTTTAGCACTTGAAGCGAACTGCCATGTGAGTGAAATGTTTTATGTAAATCTGAAATTTGAATATATCTATCTGTAACATCATCGCGTTTGTCAACAGGCATGACGTACTTCTCCTTTCCACTGAAATTGCGGAGATAAGTTGCATTTAAGCTAAAATAAAATCAGCCGGGATAATTCTTATCCCGGCTGTAAATCAAACAAGGATAGAATTATCCGATGGTAAGCAAATTGCACATATAACAATAGGGCATACAGAACATCTGCATACCCATAACACAATTACAATCCATATTATCTTTTAAGATGAGGAGTTTTCTGTTTTTCATTCTGGGTATCCCCTCTCTCGCAGATATTTCATAATTCATAGTATTTTTATAGAAATTATATGATTTACTAATTAGAATGTCAATAGTGGACGCGGCAAATTCATTATTTTTGCCCAAACTACTAAAATTTTGTATTCTAATACTTGTCTTTTTATGAAATTTTTTATTTTATAATACATTATTTATACTAATATCCTCTAATGAAGGTGTAAATACGCACATAAATTAACTGATGTGTCTCCTAAAATATATAATTTTTATAAAAATAATAAGATAAGTATTGACAAACCCCAGTAAAGGATTATTATTATACATATAAGATTAATAATATTTTTGACAAAGATGAATATGAACCTGACCAACCGCATAACATTTGACGTAACTGGTAAGAAGAGTGGATGGAATTCCCGGTTTTCATATGGTATAATATGATTTACGGGAAGTGATATCATGAAGATTTCTACCAGAGGCAGATACGCATTACGAATGATGCTTGATTTGGCTATGCATAACGATGAATATTCGCCAATTAAAATGATTGCAGAACGCCAAGGAATTTCAAATAAGTATTTGGAACAGATTATCACAGTATTAAGCAGAGCAGGATATGTCAAAAGCATTCGGGGTCCACAAGGCGGTTATAAGCTTGCCCGGCCAGCCAGTGAATATACGGTAGGTATGATTCTGCGGCTGATTGAGGGCAGCCTTGTTCCTGTAGCTTGTATGGAGGATAATCCTAATCAATGCCCTCGCAGTGAATTCTGCGCAACACTGGAAGTATGGAAAAAAATTGATGAAGCAGTCAGCAATGTAGTCGACAATATTACATTAGAGGATCTCGTAAATATACAGTACAAAAAACTACAGGATAAAGCGAAAGGATAAAGCGGAAGCGCGATATCTGAATTTTGATTTCCGGGGAAATTGCACAACTATTTCTTATTATTTCTATATGATTTATAATGATTAGGAGTGAATGATATGGCAGAAAAAAGAACTTACCATTTTGAAACCCTCCAGGTACATGCAGGGCAAGAACACCCTGATCCGGCGACTGATGCGAGGGCAGTTCCGATTTATCAAACCTCGTCCTATGTATTTGCAAACTCAGCCCAAGCCGCCGGAAGATTTGGACTTACGGAACCCGGAAATATCTATTCCCGCATTATGAATCCGACATCGGATGTATTTGAAAAGCGTATGGCAGCGCTGGAAGGCGGCGTTGGGGCTTTGGCGTTATCCAGCGGTGCGGCAGCAGTTACATATGCTATTCAGACCATTGCCCGTTCAGGGGATCACATCGTTGCTGCCAACACGCTGTATGGAGGTACATATAACTTATTTGCGCATACCTTCAAAGACTTCGGCATTGACGTGACCTTTGTTGACCCCGACGAACCCAGGAACTTTGAAAATGCAATCAGGCCCAACACCAAAGCAATCTTTTTTGAAACCCTCGGAAACCCCAATTCCAGTATCGTCGATATTCGCGCCGTTGCCGATATAGCCCATAGAAACGGTATTCCTGTGATTGTCGACAATACTTTCGCGACCCCTTACCTGCTGCGCCCCTTTGAATACGGCGCTGATATTGTTGTGCATTCGGCCACAAAGTTCATAGGCGGCCACGGCACATCAATCGGCGGAGTGATTGTAGACAGCGGAAAATTCGATTGGGCGGCCTCCGGAAAATTCCCCGGCCTTTCAGAACCTAACCCCAGCTATCACGGTGTCCGCTTTACCGAGGCGGCCGGAAATGCGGCATATATCACTAAAGCGCGCGTTATCCTGTTAAGGGACACCGGAGCAGCCTTAAGCCCGTTTAACTCATTCCTGTTCCTGCAGGGTCTGGAAACTTTGTCACTGCGCGTGGAGCGTCATGTTGAAAATGCACTCAAAGTGGTTGACTTCCTAAAATCCCATCCTAAAGTCGAACGTGTCAATCATCCTTCCCTGCCGGAAAGCCCTTATCACAAGCTTTATCAGCAGTATTTCCCAAAGGGCGCTGGCTCAATATTTACCTTTGAAATCAAGGGCGGAGCTGAGGAAGCAAAGGCCTTTGTCGACAAGCTAAAAATCTTCTCACTGCTTGCCAATGTTGCGGATGTTAAGTCACTTGTCATTCACCCAGCCAGTACTACACATTCACAAATGACTGAACAAGAGCTGTTGGAGTCTGGCATAAAACCAAATACTATTAGGCTTTCTATCGGCACCGAACACATTGACGATTTGATTTATGACCTTGAACAAGCATTTGAGTCTTAACGGTTGCGGCGGAGAGGGGCAGGGTATTTCCTGCCCTCTCCTATTCGCAGAACTCTTCCTATAAATGCGGACAGCTTTTAACGAGTAACCTCGTGCGACCACTAATCATACCATATTGATATAATTAGTATGTATTATACAGCAGCTATGAAAGGAGCGTTGAAATTGGATTGGGCATTTATAAAACAATGTATACCGCTGTATAAAGAGGCCGCAGTACTAACGCTCTCGATAGCGCTGCTGGGAATTCTGCTTTCTCTGGCAATTGGGCTTGCCTGCAGCCTGATACTATATTACAAAATACCGGTTATTCGGCGGATTGTGCATGGATACATTGAACTGTCAAGAAACACACCGCTTTTGGTTCAGCTTTTCTTTTTATATTTCGGGCTTCCAAAGGCCGGTATCGTTATTAGTTCAAAGGCCTGCGCCATTAT
This sequence comes from [Clostridium] cellulosi, assembly GCA_000953215.1. Taxonomy (NCBI): domain Bacteria; kingdom Bacillati; phylum Bacillota; class Clostridia; order Eubacteriales; family Oscillospiraceae; genus Ruminiclostridium; species [Clostridium] cellulosi. Next base: position 899,966 of record LM995447.1, on the reverse strand, counting down.
CGGTCTCGCCTTTCTTGGCGGCAGCTACATGGCAGAAGCGTTTCGCAGCGGACTGGAATCAGTGGAAAAATCACAGCTTGAGGCTGGGTTAAGTTTAGGGTTAACCCGTGCGCAGGTTATACGTTATATTGTTTTGCCTCAGGCGGTTTCAACTTCTGTTCCGCCTCTTTGTGCAAACACTATTTTCCTCATTAAAGAAACGTCTGTTTTCAGCGCTGTGGCACTTGCTGATTTGATGTTTGTAGCAAAGGATCTTATCGGGTTGTACTACAAAACGGATGAGGCCCTGTTATTGCTTGTAGTCTTCTATTTAATCATCCTGCTCCCGATATCCGTTGCCGCATCCTTGATTGAGAGGAGGCTGCGCCATGCCGGATTTGGGTATTCGAGTGCTGTTTGAAGGAAACAATTTTTTGAGACTGATGGGTGGACTATGGGTCACCGTCAAAATTTCTTTGCTTTCGGCAGCGATTTCTATGCTGCTTGGTGTGCTTTTGGGCATGGTCATGGCGCTTAAAAACCCTATTACAAAATGTCTTACGCGCATATATTTGGAGTTTATACGTATTATGCCGCAGCTTGTCCTTTTGTTTCTGGTGTATTTCGGTGCGGCAAAGACATTCAATATCGACATTTCAGGCGAGACTGCCGCTGTCATTGTGTTTGTGCTCTGGGGAACGGCTGAAATGGGCGATCTCGTCCGCGGGGCGCTCATATCTATACCAAAACACCAGTATGAAAGCAGTAAGGCTCTTGGCCTTTCGCGGTTTCAGACATACCGATACGTTATTATTCCCCAAACGCTGCGGAGACTAATTCCCTTAGCCATTAATTTGGTTACCCGAATGATTAAAACTACGTCACTGATTGTATTGATTGGTGTCGTTGAGGTATTGAAGGTCGGGCAACAGATTATTGAAGCGAATCGATATACAGCGCCGTCAGCCGCTCTGTGGATTTATGGCACTATATTCTTCTTATATTTTGCAATTTGCTATCCCATTTCGAAGCTGGCAGGCATACTCGAAAAACGCTGGCAGAATTGAGGTGAAAACATTGGAACAGGCTTTGTTGGAAGTCCGTAATCTGCAAAAAAGCTACGACAAAACTCCGGTATTAAAGAACGTCAACTTTTCGATTCAGAAAGGCGAAGTTGCCGTAATTTTAGGCCCTTCTGGCTGCGGAAAAAGTACGCTGCTGCGGTGTATTAACGGCCTTGAACCGGTTCAGTCAGGAGAAATTATTTTAGACGGTCAGAATATCCTTCGTAGCAAGACAAATTGGAGTCAGATCAGGCAAAAAATCGGCATGGTTTTTCAAAGCTACGATTTGTTTCCTCACATGACTGTATTGGATAATATTCTTCTCGGGCCGCTTAAGGTTCAAAAGCGCAGCAAACAAGAAGCCACGGCTGCAGCAGAAAGGCTGTTGGAACGCGTCGGGCTATTGGAAAAAAGGAACGCCTATCCCCGCCAACTATCCGGCGGGCAAAAACAAAGAGTCGCCATTGTCCGCGCTCTGATTATGGAACCGGAGATTATGCTTTTTGACGAGGTGACAGCGGCACTGGACCCTGAAATGGTTCGGGAAGTGCTGGACGTAATTTTGGAGCTTGCCCGGGGCGGAATGACAATGCTTATTGTGACTCATGAAATGCAATTTGCAAGGGCAATCGCGGATAAAATCTTGTTTCTTGATGCAGGCGAAATTGCCGAGAGTTCTGACCCCGAATCATTTTTTAAAAATCCCCAAACGGAGCGTGCACGCCGTTTTCTAAATACATTTGAATTTAATTCAGTGAGAGAGTGAGTGAGTAATATGAAACTATTTAAGAAAATAGTGTCAATTATTTGTGTCTTGGCCGTCGGTACAGTATTGTTCACCGGCTGCTCCGGCAATAACCAGTCCAGCAAGAGCGCAAACGGAAGCGCCATCAGCACAACCGGAAAAAAAGCGCGTACTCTGGATGAAATTAAGGCCAGCGGAAAGGTTATTATCGGTGTATTCAGCGACAAAGCACCATTCGGTTATATCGATTCTGAGGGCAACTACCAGGGCTACGACGTTTATTTTGCCAATCGTATTGGAAAGGACTTAGGTGTTAAAGTAGAATTTGTTTCAGTTGAACCCGCAAGCCGCGTTGAATATTTGAAAACCGGAAAAGTAGACATTATACTCGCAAACTTTACGGTGACTAAAGAACGCGCCCAGTCTGTTGACTTTGCTCTTCCGTATATGAAAGTTGCCTTGGGAGTAGTCAGCCCGAATGACGCCTTGATTACCGATGTCAAGCAGCTCAAAGGCAAGACATTGATTGTAGCAAAAGGCACTACGGCCGAGACATACTTTACAAAAAACCATCCTGAAGTCAAACTATTAAAATTTGACCAATATACTGAAACCTTCAATGCCCTTCTGGACAGACGCGGAGACGCCTTTTCAACCGATAACACCGAAGTCTTGGCATGGGCAGCTAAAAACCCCGGGTTTACAGTAGGCATTAAGAGCTTGGGTGATCTTGATACCATTGCCCCAGCAGTTCAAAAGGGCAATACTGAACTGCTGAATTGGTTAAACGATGAAATAAAGGCATTGGGAAAAGAAAAATTCTTCCATGAAGATTTTCAGAAAACCCTTGCTCCGGTTTATGGAGATTCAGTAGACCCCGATAGTCTGGTTGTCGAAGGCGGAGAGGTAAAATAAAAAGAAAGCGCTTTCAAAACTACACATTCAAGTACCGGCAAACCCGCTTAAAGTGCAGTCAAGTGTCAAAGTATAGTAAAAGCCTACTGTGACATCCGTACACCCAAAAAGTAAGCCTGCCCTATTGGGGTAGGCTTTTACTGATAATGTCTTGATGAACGAAACTGGGCCAGTCTGCAAAACGGCGAAGCAATGCGTTGTGGGTTATAACATTTTATACTTTATTGCGGCATATAGACTCTGCCTTTATAAGGCTTAAATGCCATGGTATCTGCAAAAGTTTTGCCTTCATCAGTGGACTCGGTAGTTTTATTGCACTCGCCGGATAGTTTCTAATAGTGCTTGGTTACCTATTTCCGCTGATTAAATTAATTTCTTTTAACTCATAATTATGATATAATATTAAGGGAATCTTCTTTAAAAAATAAGGCAGATTTGTATAATCAATAGTATTGATTTTTTGTACGCTAGCAGCTATAATGATAACTCGCACAGTTAAATTACTTCTTTGCTGGAGGACATATGGCGAAAGTTGAGTCGCGTGTCATTGCTCAGAACAAAAAAGCAAGACATGACTATTTTGTTGAAGAATCCTATGAGACCGGGATTGAACTCTGCGGAACCGAAGTAAAATCAGTCCGTATGGGCCGCGTCAATCTCAAGGATTCTTGGTGCGACATTGATAATGGTGAACTTTTTGTCAATGGCATGCACATAAGTCCTTATGAAAAGGGCAATATTTTCAACAAAGACCCAATGAGACGCCGCAAGCTGCTTATGCACAAGCGTGAAATCATGAGGTTGATGGGACTGACAAAACAAAAAGGCATGACGCTTGTTCCTCTGCAACTATATTTCAAGGGGCCTCATGTAAAACTTGAACTTGGCTTGTGCAAAGGTAAAAAATTATACGACAAGAGAGAAGATATAGCCCGCCGCGACGCCAAGCGGGAAGCTGACCGTGCACTGAAAGAAAGATATCGATAATTTGGTCAGCAACAGATCATGTGGCAACACCCCTGTTTTACAGGGTATATATACGGGGGCGTATTGGCTTCGACGGGGATGTTGAAGCATAGTAAGCGAGCAGCGGTGCGGAACCGCTATAAAATCCGCATTAAATATAAACGCGAAAAAATCTAACAACGTCGTTTCCGTTAACTTTAACAGGGAAATGGCGCTTGCTGCTTAATTAATCAAGCAGCCGTTCAGCCCGGGAGTACCGCGGCCCGGTGTCTGAGCGTGAGTTAGCGGTGAACATGAACGCGCTGTCGCCTTAAGGCGCGTCAGGACTTTAAAGGCTACCGAGGTGAGAAGTCTGCCGGCTGACGTCTCACCGAGGGAATCTTAAATAACCGGATGCGCTCGGAGAAAGCTGTGTGAATGCATCTTCGGACAGGGGTTCAACTCCCCTCGCCTCCACCAAAAAACAAAGTGTCCGCCCTATTATTTGGGCGGGCATTTTGTTTTTGCGGCCTTTATCCATGTTGGCGGAGGAATTTATGCTAAGACTTTAAAATTCGCAGACTGGTTCCAATTTGTTTAACGGCACGTTACTTATCTCAATTTCGACATATTCAAGATAAACCACTATGCGGTTGGGCTAAAGGTTAAGCAGCTGTTTTAGCTGCGGTAATGTCCTGTTTTCATACATTTTCTGAGCTATGCGGTAGGCAGTCAAAAGTTCCTTCTCGTCAAGCTGATTAACCTTTGGAAGATGGACTTACATCAGAGGGAAAAGCTCCACAATTCGCCGACCATCCGCGTGAATGAAAATGGCATAGCAGTAGAGCTTGCTTTTTCCGTTTATCGAAATATACTGAAAGAGACAATTAAAAATCAACTTAAAATTTTTATTTCCCTTGCAGCATTTTGACCTTCTACTGGATATTTGTAATGAAGGGATTGGAACCATGAATCGTAAATCGTTGCGTACGGATGATGATATTGATGATGTATTAAGCAAATATGCCGACATGGTATATAAGATTGCCCTTTCACAGGCCAAAAGCTCCGCCAATGCGTTGATTTTTATAACACTTGGAGTTTTGTCTATACAAGCGGCTCAGAGGACCACGCGAAAAGCGTAACCGTTAACATCAATCCCTCGTCCATTCCATATTGGTCGGTTCCAAGAGCATACCAGCTTAAGGGTGAAGTACAAATTACGGATGTCAACGAGCTGCTGAATCTGGGTAAGAAATCAGAGAGATCAATGGAACAGAGGTCACGATCTGGCATAAAGACAAAGGCAGCGTGTGGGATTATTTAGGCGGGGATACTGCCGGAAAAACGCTTTAGGTGAAAGATTATTATTGCGCTGATTTTGAATACAAGGGTGCCGGTTTTACCGTGACCGCACAGAATGGAATCACACAGGATGAGTTTGTTCAGGTGCTGGAAAGCATAATAAAATGATGTCAATACGAGAGCCTATGTTTTGGCAGGGGCTGTCTGCTTTATAGGTTGGTTAAAGAAACGATATCTAATTGAATTATGGAAATATATGTAGTATAATCTAAAAAGATTAATTGTATTATAATTATTCAATAACCCCTCAGATAACGTCGTAAGACAATATATACTCACCAAAAAAGAAGGACTTTGTTATGGGAATTACATCAAAAGAAATAGCCGAAATCTGCGGTGTTTCCCGCGCAACAGTTGACAGAGCCCTTAATGGAAAAGACCGGATTAGCCCTAAAACAAAAGAAAAGATTCTTGCTGTTGCAAAGCAGATGGGATATCGAAAAGATTTGTTGGCACGCAGTCTTGTTAAGGGAAAAACAATGTGTATCGGCGTTCTTGTCTTTGATATACGTAACTACTATTTTTCACAGTTGGTCAACACAATTGAGTTAGAATCCCGTAAAAATGATTACTTTCTATATATAACGCTGCACGAAAAAAACAAAGAAAAGGAATATCAGTTAATCAACAGTCTCGTAAGCAGACGCGTTGATGGTATTCTGGTTTGCCCTGTCAATAAAGGCCCCGAGTTCGAAAAATTTCTGTTAGACCTGCCTATACCGGTTGTTTCAATTGGTAACTTCATCTCGCCAAAAATCCCATACGTTGGCATTGACGAGGAGTTGGGTGCAAAAGACGCAACATCATTGCTTATATCTAAAGGCTATGAATTTATAATATTTGTATGTCCGCCACTTTCTGATAAAAAAAATGAAAACGTCTATACACACGAGCACAGAGCTATCGGCTTTCAGGAACAACTAAATAAAAATAAGCAAGTAGGTGGCGTCATTATTGATTCATGGGATTATATAAATGAGGTCGACCGTATTCTAGAAAGCTCAAACAAACGTACCGCTATTCTGTGTTCAGGTGACATCTATGCTTTACAGATACTGAAGCATTTAAAAATGCGCGGCGTAAAAGTTCCACAGGACGTTGGAATAATGGGATTTGATAACATCGATATGCTTGAATTTGTTACCCCGAAATTAACCACTCTATCGAACGAAATTGACACTGTAGCCCGAACCTCGGTTGACATGCTCATAAAACTTATGAATTCCGAACCTACGGACACACATGTTTTAATTGCACATAAAATTATCGACGGGGATTCAATATAAAGTGCGAAAACCACAGGTCATATTGGCAGTTTTTTTGCACTTTAAGTACAAAGGAAAAGACATCCTACCCTCAGCATAGGATGTCTTTTTTCTCTATAGCCTTTAGTTCTTTAACTTTTTTATTATCTCCTTTTTCAAATTAAGAAAGGCGTGTTAAAAAGCCTATTGATTTTAGGCCTTAAGAACACGCCCAATTATCTTATTTTACTCAGCTTGAATACGTATCACATTCCATGACAACGGTTCAAGTTGCGCTGTCAACATACCATTCTTTATTTCCGATTTTCCGTTATTATCCGGCCTTATGCGGTTATGATCCTGAAGGTTTGTCGCTTTTTTGTCGTCGCTAAACATCTGAATATGCTCAACAATGCCGCTTACATTAAAATTTTCCAACTCGCAGGACACTATCTGCTTTTCATTTTCGCAGCGGTTGACTAAAAAGAGCGTGACTTCGCCAGAATCTTCATGATATACTGCAACACTGTCAACGTATGGGACCTGCTTAAATTCTGATGTTTCATATGAAGGTCCGCTTTGCATGACGTTTAGCACTTCGCCCTTGCCGAACTTTGCTATGTGCGAAAAAGGATAAAAGATGGGCTGGACCCACGCATTTCCGTTACGCTCTGTCATAATGCACGCGCTGATATTTGTCAGCAGAGACTGACACGCAATTTTTACACGGTCTGCATTTTTTAAAAATGTCAACATCATACTTGCAAAAAGGAGCGAATCCTCCATTGTATAAATCTGTTCGCTGATTGCGGGGGCTTGGTCCCAATTAGTGTCTTTAAGCTGCAAATCCACTTCTTCGGACGGCAGCTCCCACACTCCCCATTCATCGACACTTATATTTATTACTTTTGGAGAATGCTTTTTTACCTGTATCAGGTCACACGCTGCCCTTACAGTTTTTAAGTACCTCTCCATGTCAAGGGATTGGGCAAGAAACTCGGGCGTTCCTTTTTCCTGTCCCCCATAGTACTGATGGACAGCTATGTAATCAACATAGTTATAAGCATAATTCAATGTTATAAGTTCCCAATCCGGGAATGTTTCCATTGAGGATTTTGAGCTGCCGCATAAAACAAGCTCAACCGTCGGGTCAAGCATTTTCATTGCTTTTGCAGTTTCCTGCGCAAGGCGGCCGTACTCATCCGCAGTTTTGTGGCCTATCTGCCAATCTCCATCCATTTCATTACCAAGGCACCATGTTCGGATGTTGTAAGGCTCTTCAATCCCGTGTTTTCTTCTCAAATCGCTGTAGAATGAATTTTTTGGGTGATTGCAGTACTCCAGAAAGCTAAGCGCGTTCTCGATGCCTTTAGTACCGAGGTTCACGGTAAAAATCGGCTGAACATCAGCTTTTTTAGACCATTCAATAAACTCGTTTATTCCAAAGCGGTTGGTTTCTGTGGAGTGCCACGGCAGATTAAGCCTTGTCGGGCGGCTTTCCAACGGGCCTACAGCGTCCCGCCAATCATAATTTGAGACAAAATTTCCTCCGGGATAGCGTACTGCCGTTACCCCCATTTCACTTACCAACTTTAAAACATCGGTTCTAAATCCCATATTGTCGGACAGAGGATGCTCAGGTTCATAGATTCCGGAGTAAACAACCCTCCCCATATGCTCAATGAATGAGCCAAAAATTCTCGGATCCACTTTCCCTATACGAAATTTTTTATTGCAAATCAGTTTTGTTTCTTTCATTGTTTCACCTAATATATTTGTATTATTTCTCACCTGTAGTTGAAATGCCAGCGGTAAAATACTTCTGGGCAAAAATATAGAGAACAAGTATCGGCAATATAGAAATCATGGTCGCCGCAAGCGTCGGACCATATTTGATGACTTTGTTGCCGACAAGTGTAGCAAGGCCGGAAGCGAGCGTACTCATATCCGTTGAACTAGTCAGCATTAGAGGATATAACAGGTCATTCCAGTTGTTCATAAAATGGAATATTCCAAGCGTCAGAAGCGCAGGCTTGCACAAAGGCATCATTATCGACCAGTAAATTCTGAATTCCCTGCACCCGTCGATTCGAGCTGACTCTTCCAGTGATTTTGGAAGGCTGACAAAAAACGAGCGCATCATATATATGCCGAACGCGCTGGTAGCCCGCGGCAAAATCAGCCCTGCATAAGTATTAAGCAGTTTAAACTTAAATATCTCTATATATAACGGCGTCATAACCACCTGAAAAGGAACCATCATTGTTACAAGAATGATTCCAAACAGCAATTCCTTACCCTTGAAATTCATTCTTGCGAATGCGTAGCCTGACATCGAATCAAACAACAGGCTTATAAGCGTGACAAGCCCTGCAAAAATCACCGAATTTTTTGTAAAAGATAAAATTGGGACACTGTCATTTACATTCTGATACTGCATAAGCGTCCAATTTATCGGAAAAAACTTAGGCGGATAAGCGATTACCTCACGGTCGTCTTTAAAGGAGGAAACAAACAACCAGAGTATCGGCACTATAACAGTTACGGCAACGATAAGGCAAATAGCGACTTTAATAATTTTGAAGGCTGTTATCTTTCTTGAATTTACCATGCATTTGCCTCCTCACGCCTGTTAAGGATAAACTTCCGGAATATGAACGTAATTATGGCTATTATCAAAAACAGATACACGGAAATCGCCGACGCGTATCCCAAACTATACGGCGCTGTGCGGAATCCCCGGTCATAGATGTATTGCACGATAGTTTCGGTATGGAAATCCGGACCGCCTTTGGTCATGATATATGGCAGATCGAATGTCTGGAGGCTTGCTATTATGTTTGTCACTATGCAAAAGCAAATTGTCGGCCATATTCCCGGCACTGTTATCTTCATAAACTTTTTCCAGTATCCTGCTCCGTCAATTTCCGCAGCTTCATAAAGATAACCCGGAACATCGATAATTGCCGCTGTTAAAAGAGTCATCGTGTAACCGAAGTTCTTCCAAACAGATATAACTATAAGGGTAGGCATAGCCAAATAAGCATCTTTCAAAAAGGCTATACCGCCAAGCCCCACCATATTCAGCAGATATGGCAGCCAACCCATATTCGGGTCTAATAACATAGAAAAGACAATGCCTATCGCCGTTAATGAACATATAAACGGAAGGTAAAAAATTGTTCTGAAAATCTGATTTAATCTTGTGTTATTTGCGACAAATGTTGATATTATCAACGCAGTTATTATTTGCAGAGGCACTTCTAAAACCGTAAAGTAAATTGTATTAAAAGTATCGTTAAAGGCTCTTGTATCCGTTATCAGCTTTTTGAAATTAGCAAGTCCCGCAAACGATACGTTGCGCATAAATACATCAATATTTAAAAGGCTTATTATAAATGTTGAAATAAGCGGGACAAAAACAAATACTGCAAGTATTATCGCTGACGGCAGAATAAATAAATAGGCTGAGCGCTGTGTGCCGATATTAGCTTTTTTCTTTTTAACCAAATAACCTCACATCCAATCTGAGCTGCACAGGTCATCGCAATTCTGCAATGACCTGTGCGTCTGTTCATCTTGTCAGCTCGCGCTTGAAAGGATAGTGTCAAGTTTATCTGATGCCTGTTTCAAAGCGTGTTGCGGAGTCGCTGAACCATTAATTATACTGTCAAACATAGGAATAATTGCGTCATTATCAATCTGGCTCGCCAGCGAATATCCGAGGTTGTAGCTTCTGCCAATCTTTGTAGCCTCTGTAATAGCGCTGAGAACGGCGTCATTTTTGATGTCATCCTGCTGCTCAAGTGATTTTGACCATACAGGGAAACCGTTCTTCTTTGACCAGGTTTTCAATATCTCGTCTGACAGCCAGTATTTCATAAATTTATACGCTGCGGCTTTTTTCTCCGCGCTTGTTCCGGCCGGTATCTCAAATGCGCAGCCTCCTGCTGGAGAATACGCACCCGCAGAACCTTTTGGAACAGATGTTACGCCAAAGTTTATACCCTGTGTGCGAAGGCCGTTTATCTGCCACGGACCGCTCATGTACATTGCGGCTTGACCGTTCTGGAACATTGTGTCAGCCTCTGAGCCTGTAATTCCCTTAGGTGTAACCTTCTTATTTACTGCAAGGTCCCGCATCCATTCAAGAGTCTTTAGGTTGGCATCGGAATTAAGAAGGTTTTTATTTGTCGAAGGATCATCGACATCGCCACCATTTGCCCAAAGGAATTGAGGATACGTTACACCTATCGGCAAAAGCAGCCCGTACTGCTTTTTCGACGGAATTGTAAGCTTGACGGCGTAGCTTGCAAGCTCATCAAGGGTTTTCGGTGGGCTTTCCGGATCAAGGCCTGCCGCTTTAAACAAGTCCTTATTCCAATACAGATATGAGACGTTGTACTGCATTGGAATACCATATTGTTTTCCGTCAACTTGGCATTGCTTTACGACGTTATCGTAAAAATTTGATTTGTCGACACCCATTGTGTCCCAAAAATCACTGATGTCTTCAAGTGAGCCGCTCTTTACATATGACGCCATGTATTCGACTCCGAATAATACCATGTCCGGCGCTGTATTAGTGGCGATTGCAGCCGGGAGCTTCTGCTGGAACTGGTCGTTCGGCATAATCGTCATTTCAATTTTAACGCCGTCTTTGTTCTCCGAGTTGTATTTTGACACAATCTCTCTTAGAATATCGCCGTCCGAACCTGTGAACACGTTCCAGAAAGTAATGGTCTGATTCTTTCCTGAATCACTGGACGTCCCGCCTGAAGTTGAGCTTGTACTTGAGGTCTTGTTTCCTGAACATGACGTCAGCATTGCTGCAGCAAGCAGACCGGCTAAAATAACACTTGTAACTTTTCTTAGCCTTTTCATCACAAATCCTCCTATAAGTTTTTATTTATTAGGACTTGTTTGAAGAATAGCGTAACTGAAAGATTCAAACACGCCCTTAACGACTAATTTACCTTAAACCTTATGGTGTTCCATGAAGCTTTGGGGAGCTTTATTTCAAACCTTGAAGCCTTCCTTTGATCAACTGGCAGTTTATACGGAACGACTGCCAACGGATTGTCAAACGTATTAACAGCGTATATGTCCTTATTTTCCATACATGAATGTTCAAAAATAACCGCATTGCCAAATGCCCTTAGGTCAATATCAAGCACTATCGGCTCGTCTAAGTCGGTGTTGACAGCAAATACAGTTATCTCGCCGCTGTTTTCGTTGTAAACCGCCGCATTAGCTATTAACGGCGTATCTCCGTATTTTGTTTCTATCTTCGGAACTTTTGCAATACTTCTAAGGGATGTTCCTCTTCCATAAAGAGACAGGTCGCGGAACGGATAGTAAATTGTTTGCTTTATTGCTTTTCCGCCCTTTTGCGTATAAATCGGAGCAATCACGTTGACAAGCTGGGCAAGGCAAGCAATTTTTACACGGTCTGCGTTGTTCAGGAGCGTTATGCCGAGTCCTCCGAAAACCAATGCGTCAAGCATTGAATACCTATCTTCAAGCAGATCGGGCGCTTCCTGCCACGGATGGGGTTTTTGATTGTGCTGGTACCATACGTTCCATTCATCAAAGGAAAAATACATTGTCTTCTTGCTTCTTTTCAGAGCCTTTACATAGTCGGCAGTAGCGGCAACTGTATGAATAAATCGATCCATATCTACGAACGATGCCAGGAAATCCTGATTATTGCCGAAATTCTCATAATACATATGCAGCGACAAATAATCAACCGCATCATATGTATGTTCGAGAACTATGCGGTCCCATTCAGGGAAAGTCGGCATAGACGACATCGAGCTTCCGCAGACTACCAATTCAATGTCACTGTCGACCATCTTCATGATGTTGGCCGTCGCTAACGCTTTTTTTCCGTAATCATGTGCATCAAGGTGACAAATCTGCCACGGACCGTCCATTTCGTTCCCAATACACCAAAGCTTAATGTTGTGCGGCTGCTTGTGCCCGTTTTTTATACGCAGGTCCGACCACATTGTACCGCCGGGATAATTGCAGTACTCAACAAACTGTGCAGCTTCCTTCGGGGTACCTGTTCCCATATTGACGGCGCCCATTATTTTTGTACCGGCCTTCTTGCTCCAATCGACGAATTCGTCAATTCCGAACTTATTGCTTTCAATCGAATGCCACGCAAGGTCTAACCGCACCGGCCTTTCATCGACTGGGCCGATTCCGTCTTTCCAGTCATAACCCGAAACGAAATTCCCGCCCGGATAACGGATATAGGATACGTTCAGTTCGCGAATCATATCGAGTACGTCTTTTCTGAATCCTTCCTCATCCGCATCAGGATGTCCGGGCTCATAGATACCGGAATAAATCGCACGCCCCAAATGCTCTAAAAAAGAGCTAAAAAGCCTGTCATCTACTGGAGCTATGACTAAGTCCTTATCCAAAAGAAGTTTTGCCCTTTTCATCTATCTTACCCGCTCTTTTCGTCAGGATATATAAAAAAATTTTTGCGTTCACGTGCACGCTTTATGATAATTATACACTATAATTTATAAATGTCAATTCGTTTTCACATATTTTTTAAGATATTTTTTACATTTTTGCCATAAGGACTGTCGGTTATATCGATGGTTTCAAATTAAACCTTTAAGGACGCATAGCTCAACAGGCGAGCGCTTGCTTCACACGAAAGAGGTCTTGGGTTCGAGTCCCGATGTGTCCACCGTAGAAAAGCCCCGCAAAGCGTAACGCTTTGCGGGGCTTTGTTGTTTGTTTCGATGAAGTCATATACTAAGCACATGTAACAATACCCCCGTTTTAACGGGGGCATAGTTGTTTCTTGTCACAGGCAGTAGCTTGATACCTAATAGTTCGGACGGCTGCTATCTATTTTTCATTGCGAACGTACAGCTTGGGATAGCAGCCTTATCTATCTTCGCCTTGCAACTAACAACGTCCAGGCTTATTATTCAAAGTAAACATCTAATGCATTAACCTTCCCGTTGCGGACATCAATGGCCATTTCCCCTTCAAGGATATCGCTATTCTGTTGATAAACCGTGCCGTCATTATAGGTTACGGCTATTCTTGACGCCCTGACGTTATCTCCATAAAGCGGGATGCTGCGCGGATTGTGATATGTAACCGTGGTCTGCCCCAGAAATGTAAAGCTCAGCCTGCCGTCTTTGAAAAGCCAGTCAGGCAGCGCAGGCTCAAACCTGAGTTTCAACGTGCCATCCTCATACCTAAACGGCTTTTCGCCCGCAGTCATTGCAAGCCACATATTGAGCATTTCGGCATTTGAGCCGCTCAGTCTCGCGACAAACCCACGGCCGTGCAGCGAAGGGTCAGGGTTTGCGCTGCTCACAATAAACGAACTGTTTTCCAAGATGCTGCGCCCGTACACTTCAGGGGACATAAACGGCACAAGCACCTTTCTAATCAGGCTGAAATACTCGCCGTACAGCCCTGCCTTCAAAAGGCCCAGCAGGTACTTATACTCCATGTGGAGAAAAACAGACTCGTTCTCCAAAAATCCCGGCGTAAACGCCCTTGCTCGCCCGACCTCATTCGGCAGGCTTTCAAGCGAGCCGCTGATTTTAAACATTTGAAGTTTTTTATCATACAAGTCCGAATTTTTAACCGCTCTTGCGATATTTTCTGCGGTCTTTTTATCGGCGATTTTCAATAACCGCGCACTGCCCTCAAGAAAATGCGGGAGCGTTATAGGTTTCACCTCTTCGCGGCCTGCCGCGCCGGGCTTATAACAAAAATAAGTTGGGACAATGCCATCGCCCGCTGCGACAGCCTTCTCGACTGCACTGTCAAGCTTTTTCAAAACCTCCGAAAGAAATTGCTGGATAAACTTAGCGCTGCACTTTTTATAAGAGCCGCTAAAACCGCATGCTATACTTTCCCGGTAGCTTTCGCGCGCCGACGAAATGCTTTCCCAAAACTTAAGGTCGCTCTCACCGCAGTCTTTTAGAGAGTTACTTACTTGAGCAAGGAGGTTGTATACCTCGTCGGGTAAGGAAATCTCTTTATCATTCAGGTTATCAAGCAAAAAAGCGGTAAGCCGCTTTAATTCTATTGTTTCAGGAAATGACGAGCCGAAAAGCGACGGAAGCCCGTTCAACGAGTCATTCCAACCCGGTTTTCCCGCTTCCATCTCTATTCCTATGCCTGCCCGGTCAAGGGCCGCGAACTTCACAAGTGCAAGAGTAAAGAGCTTAACGTAAAGATTGGTCGTAAACAACTTATTGTCCTTAGTTTTCATCCAGCCGCCTTGTCTTGTCTTATCTTCCCTGACCGCGTGAACTTGGCGCAAAGCCCCGCTGACCTTTACATATTTTTCTCTTCGCGGCGCGACTTTCACCGGACTTTGATAGTATCTATAATCAGACCGCCCGAACAGCAGCTCTTCGCACCTTTCAGGGAAAACTGCCAGATAGCTTTCTATAAGGTCAAGGATATACGTCCAATGGTCAACCCAATAGCCTTCCTTAAACTCCGCGTCGGTGTCCTCGGTTGAATAGAAAAGTATATCCGAAAAAAGCTTTTGAATCTCATTCTGGGATTTGCCGGTGCCTACAAGGTACTTCATAAGGCTTCCCGGAATAAAGCCGTCCTTGACAACCGCCGCAATACCTTTTTTCTGCAATTCACTCACGTCATGCTTTTTCAAAACGGCGTCAAGCTTTTGCGGCGATATTCTGAAAACGTTGCCATTAACTACAAGCGGGTTGTAGCCGTCCGCCTGCAAAAGTTCCGCGAAAAGCCTTATGTTATAATCGCCGACTTTAGGGAAGATAAGCGTGTCGCAGCGCCTGTTTTGGCAGACGTCGCGGAAGTTGCCGTTGCCCTGCGAATAGGGCGTAGCCTGCAGGCGAAAATCGTTATAATCCCTTTCAAGGTCGCCATGCTTGCGCGAAAAGACATAGTAAACGGCCGTTCCGTTCTCGTTCTCGAAAAAGACTGGCCTGCCACCCCTGAGGATATTGTCAAGGTAGCACTGGCGGATATACGCATCAAACTCGGTACTCGCGGTTTTGCACTCAACCGGGCGCAAAAGCTCGGCCAACATCCGATCGTTTTCCCTTGCCTTGTCTTCAAAATACTGCGTGTTGCAAAGTTTATCTTTTATCGCGTTAAGCTGCTCCACGCTGTCAAGGTATCCTATCACTGTCCTTATCTCAAGTGCCTCGTTTTTATAAAGCTCTGCCTTTGCGGGCGCAAAAGCGCACGGAACCTTGTTCGAGGTTATTTGCCGCGCATTTTTTATTTCATCAAGCGAAGACATAACAAATCCGTCGGGTGAGCTAAGCGACGTATTCTGTCCGAAAATGAGCTGCGCGTCAATAATCGGCGTCACAGGCACGCCGTTTACGGTGCTGACGCAGAAAAAGCCGCCTGTTACCGCGTCGACGGTTTCGGTGTCGGCGGTAGAGGCCCGCACCCGGAAAAACGGAGCGCCGTTTTTGAGGTTAAACACGTCCATCCAAGCCTTGAGCGTATTGCTGATTTCCTTATACTCAGCGTGCCCAATGCCGAATGGAATGAGCTGCGCAAGCCCATCAAGCACCTCAAGAACCGTCTTTTGCCCTGAAATATTCTTAATTACTACCTTGCGGCACAGGGCGGCGAAGTTTTCGTTCGGGATTGTAAAATACCTGACCTCGGTTTCAAGGCCTGTGCAGTTATCGTGGTTTCTGATAGTAAGGCTGTCGTTTCTTATTACCATCGTCTCGTCAGCCGGACAGCAGGTGCTGCCGGAAAAGGGCTCCGTCACCTTGCCGCCCGATTTTATAAACGTGCGAAAGCCCCTAAAGGCGACCTCCTGATAAGCCTTGTCGGCCGGTGAGAATTCCATTATCGCATGATTCTTATCCTCTACGCCGAAGGAGCAGATACACTGGCCCCTGTTTGCGTAATATACCCACATCGGTATGCCGTAAACGCCGGCGATACCTGGCAGGAAGCTCGCGAAAGGGCTCGCGCTGCGGTAGTTGCCCACAACAAAGTCGCCGTTGTCTTCCAATTTGTAAAAAGGCATATCAAATTCCTCCCTTCTTAAGCTTTTGACAGTTCAACAATCCTCTTGCGCTGCTCATCGGTAAGGGAAACCTCCGGCGAGTTGTCGCCGCCTGTGTCGTCGTTTTCGACAATCAGCACCGTTGCGTCAGGGCTCAGCGCATGCGAGTGCCAGGTTCCCTTTTTCACGTTGTATATTTTTAAAGGTTCAAGACGCAAGGCTTGAATTTCCCCGACTGAATCGCCGCCGTCAGCCACAAAAAGCGTGCATTCGCCGCCGAGCAGCACGAATATCTCATCAGTCTTGTCGTGGCGCTGCAACTTCCCAATATTTTGCGGCAAAAGCTCGTCGCAGTACCGCAGCACGGCAACCCGCCAGCCGCCATAATGAATAAGCGGAAGGTATCCTTCCCCGTCATATGAGCTTATCTGCAAAAGTTTCTCGTCAATCATCGCTGTTTTTCTCCTTTAGTAAAATTTCTACGATATGAAGCTTATCTCTGGAAAGCGCATGCAGTTCCTCTTGCGTTAGCTCAAGCCTGCCATTCTTGATTTCTTTCTGCATTCCGTCCAGCGTCGCGTTGGAAATTGCGTAAGAGCCATAATCAAGGCGCGCGGGATTATGGTAGACTACCTTAAACTTTCTGCCCGCAAAAATCCGCTCACAGGCACAGTTGCCGTTTTTATCGAACTGCTGGGCCAGAAGCTTTGGTGAAACAACAAGATTGCCCCACTCGCCCCTTATGCCGAAAGCTTCGGTCACGAGCGTTAACATCAGCCAGCTTGCTGCGCCTGTGAGATAATGGTACATGCCGCGCCCTCTTTGGTTTATGTACTCAGGAATACCCGGATAGATACGGCTTTTTTCAAAGTCCATACAATGATGCCAGAGCGTCTCAAGCGCCTTATATCCCTCGTGCGCGAATCCGCGCCTGTAAAGCGCGTTCGCAAACATTATTGTCATATGGCTGAAAACCGCCCCGTTTTCCTTGTGCCCATACGCAAACCCGAACTGCCGGCCGAGGTTCATCTTAAGCTCATTAAAGTTGGTGTTAAGGCGGTAGCCGCCCGTCGAGCCGTCAAATAAATACCTGTCCGCGGCGCGGACCATTTCGGCGGTAAGCTTGTCATCTGACACCGAAAACATTATCGGGAAAACCTGCCCGGTGAGCGTCATTCGGACGACGCCGTTTTTCTCGCCCTCAACCCGCTCGCTATCGTTGTCGTAATAGCCGTTGAGCCAGGTATACCCTTCAGTTGATGAAACCTTCTCGTTTTCTACTATAAGCACCGCAAGCCGCTGCGCCATGCCATCAAGCGTTTCTATTATCTCGTCAACGGCGAATCTTCGCTTTACTCCGGAGATGTCGTGGCGGCATGTATTGCAGAAGTCTTTAAGGAATTGCTGTTTTTGAACAGGTGTTTCCGCCTTTTTGAAGCCGTCAAACAAAATCTGCATTTCCTTCGCAAGCTCAAGATGGGTGACTTTTTTATCACCTTTAAGTCTTCTCAGCAGAGCTGAAAGGGCCTTTAAATTCCCGCAGTACATCGACGAGAACGCGACGCTTTCGCCGTTTTGCGCCGCCATGTCAAGAGCGTCATTCCAGTCTGCGTTCTCAAGCCGCAGCATTCCGTGGCGGCCAACATTAAGGCAGGCGGTCATGTTCTCGATAAGCAGGTGTTCGATTACCGTGCCGAGGTACGGCCTTTTATTTTCGCACTGAAGTTTTGTGCCGTACTCTTCGCCCCACTCCGTATCGGCGGCCTTGCCGCGCATAATCAGCCTGTCTTTAAAATAGGTCTGCTCCCTCAAAAGGAAATCAAGGTCTCCGCTTTCGTTGATGTAAAGCTCAACCGTATTAAGCGGCCACGCAGCGTGGTCCATCCAGACTCTGGTGATGTTGTCGCGGTCGGCGATAAACTCTCCTTTCCCCGCACCGATAATCGTGGCATTCGTGCCGTCAAAGCGTATGCCAGCGCAGTTCTGGAAAAGCATCTCGCTTACCTTTTCGGGCTCCATCAGCAAAAGGGCTATGCAGTCCTGCCACAGGTCGCGCCAGCCCCTTCCTCCCCTTCCGTAATCATGATGGGGCAAGAAGGAACAGCCGTAAATCCTTCTCAAAACCGGCTCGCAGGAAACCCACTTAAGCCACAAATCAAGTTCCCGGTCGCTGGTGTGAAAGTTTATGTTCAGCTTCTTTTGCCAAAACGCCTTAGTCTGCTGAAGATACCTATCAAACTTTTCTTCGCTCAAATACTTTTCAGCTATGTTTCTCCCGTTAACGCAAAGGGCAACGATAAAGACCGCTTTCTGCCCGGGAGCCAAAGTGACTTTCTTAAATCTCAGCGCCCCTATCGCCTCATAACCCTCGGACCTGTAACCGACGACGGCTTTTGGGGGGAGATTTTCTACAACCGCCTTTGGCCAATCAAGCGTTCCGCCCTCGCCTATGAAATCCTCGACGTCGGTGAAAAAACCGGCAGGAGGCTGCCCGTTACCCTGCGCGCCGAGCACCGAATATGTGTTGCGGTTTACACTGTGGCCCCTTTCGTCAAATAGCATAGTCGGCTTGACAGTTACCCCGTATTTCTCGGCCTCGGTGCGCTGGAGCAATGATGTAACATGTCGATGGCTTCGTATATTGTCAGCCGAGCGCCCGTAAACCGGCACCGCGAATGTCGGCGTTATATCTGCCTCTTGCTGAGATATATTCGTTATGACAATTTTGCTAAGCTCAACTGTGTCGCTTTCGCACGGCACAAAACTCGTAATCTCGGACCTTATCCCAAACTCGGCGTTTTCGCGCGTTATCTTATGCCATAATAAGCCTGCCTCAAGCGTTGAGCTTTCGGCGCCGCTGTCACGGTTAGCAATCTGCTTTGCGCTCACTCCGGCTGCCGAGTAGGCGCCCATGCCCTCTTTATAAATCCAAAAGTTCCGCGATGACCGCGACAGATGAAGGTCTTCGGCTGACACCGGTGTCATTAAAAAGCTGTTTTGACCGGTTTTTATATCTCCCGAAAGCGTCGGGGTAATGCATGACATCATGCCCGCCTCGTTCGCGAGCGGAAAATAAAGATAGCTGTTCAAGTCTGGGTTCTTGAGTGAAAACGTTGCATCGTTGCCTGTAAATTGCCAGGCATCAACCTTTGACATCGAAAGAGCACCTCTTTGCAGTTTGTTTGCACTAATGAAAACGTGTTTATAATTTCTGAGTTTAATATACGTCCCGTAGTAAACAATTTCAATACAATTAATTAAAATTGTAAAAATAATGACTAAAAAAGAAAATAATTTTTATCTGTTATATTGATTTTTTTTGGGGATGAGTTATATTATTATAAATAGAAATTTATAAACACGTGTTCACATCGGGGTGTTTTAATGAACAGCAACGACATAGCGAAACTGGCGGGTGTGTCAAGGAGCACTGTCTCAAGGGTAATCAACAACTACAAAAACGTCCCCGAAGAGACAAGAGCGCGCGTCCTTGAGGTAATAAAAAAATATAACTATGTCCCCCACGCGTCCGCAAGAGCGCTCGCAGGCGTCAAAAGCAAAACTATAGGACTTTTCCTGATTGACAAAAAAAGCTGCACCGCCGGGCACAAAGTTTCGATGAGCACCTACTTTATCCCGTTTATTGGTGGCATAATAGACGGCGCCAACAAAAATGGATACAACGTCCTTGTCTATGCCGTCGGCAAGGCGGACGACTATGAAAATGTGCGGAATGTTTTTTATAACAAAACTATTTCTGGCGGAATTTTTATTGGTCAGACAAACGACGACGAAATTACCGAGATTGCCGAAAGCAACTTTAAAACGGTACTAATAGACAGGCAGTACGGCAGTACGGAGAAAAAATTTAAAAACAGCATAATTGTTAACGCCGACAATTTCAACGGTGCCTATGAAGCGACAAAGTACCTGATAAACCTTGGGCACACCAAAATAGCACACGTCACCGGCTACAGCGGGCAGCTTTCGACAATCGATAGACTGAGCGGCTACAAAGCGGCGCTTGAGGAAAGCGGTATTGACGTCGACCCAAATCTTATCGTCAAAGGCGATTTCATGCGAGAAGGCGGCTACAACGCAACAAAAAAGCTGCTTTCCCAAAGCAGCCCAACTGCGATTTTTTACGGCAATGACGCGATGGCTATTGGCGGCTTAAAAGCATTGAACGAGATGGGCGTCAACGTTCCTGACGATATTTCCATCGTCGGCTTTGATGATATTGAAGTGGCAAGCTACATATCCCCGTCACTGACGACGATAAGATTGCCGCTTGATGCAATGTCCGACAAGGCCATCAACTTACTTATCAACTCCATCGAAACCGACACGGACTACTGCGCTAACTATGTTATGCCCGTAAAGCTGATTGAGAGAAACTCCTGCCGCAGAATTTAACATCGGCATCTTGGGAGTAACGAGAAATGAAGATTCTTAATATTCCTAAAAGATTATATATCAAATATTTAAAGGCAAACCTTAAAACCAAAATCAGCGTTTACTACATATCGATTCTCTTAATATCAATCGTGCTCATTTCCGTAGCGTATATCTATATCAGCTCCGCGATAATGGTAAAACGGTCAAGTTCAAGCGCACAGCAGACTCTTGAGGCCATCGACCAAAACCTTTTGTGCATGGTATCAAACGTGTCGCAGTTTTCCAACTATGTTTTCGTTGATGAAAACGTCCAGAGTGCGCTGAAACGGTCGAACAGGAAAGGCATTGACCCGACAATTCAGCAGGAAATAAACAAAAGCCTTATAAACACGATTTTATCAAGCGATGACATATCCTCGGTTCTATTGTTTGATAACTACAACAACGTCTACTACATGAGCAGGCTCAAGTCTCCGGAAGTGCTGACCGACGACGTGGCAAAAGCCTCATGGTATGAAACCGTCAAAAATGCCAAAGGCTATCCTGTCTGGGTGATGAACGACGATATGGCGATTAAAAAAAGCAGCGACGACTTACCGGTCTCGCTTGTCCGGATGGTCTACAACACTGAGGATTACAAGCCGCTCGGCGTTCTTGTCGTTAATATAGGCAAATCTTTTGGTAACAGGATTTTTGACAATGTCTGCTCGGAGTTTAAGTCGCAGTTTATTATCGTCGACGACAGCGGAAAACCAATAATTCAAACGTCGGAAATAATCCCGAAAGCCGTCGCGGACTTTATAAGCCGCTCACAAGGCACTTCAAGTTACGAGATTAAAAAGCTCGACGGCCAGGATGTCATGCTGAGCTCAAGAAAATCCTCCTGCTCAAATTGGCACATCATCGGCATTATGCCGATGAGCGAGCTTTCAAAGCAGTTTAAAAGCACCGGCGTAATCATTCTTGTAACCTTGCTTATAAATATTGTCTTTCTTTTCATTGGCGGGTATTACGTCACCAATTTGATTACTAAGCCACTGACGAAAATGAAAAAATTAATAGAAAGCTCCGACAACGGCAATTTACACAAGATACCGGTTGAGGAAGTAAGAGACGACGAAATCGTAAGGCTTAAACAAGTCTACAACAATATGACCGAACAGATCGCGACCCTGATAGATAAAGTGAAGGAAGAACAAAAACAGATAAGGCTGAACGAATTGAGCATTATAAGGGCGCAAATTAATCCTCACTTTTTGTACAATACCCTCGACGCGGTTAGCGCGCTCGCGTTGATAAAAGACAGTGAGGGCGCATATACGCTCACCCAGGCTCTTGAAAACTTTTATCGGATAAGTTTAAGCAGCGGCAAAGATGTCATAACAGTTCGGGAAGAATTAAAATGCATTGAGAATTACGTAAAGATTTTAAATATAAGATATAAAGATTCTTTCGACGTAAATTACTTTGTTGATGAGAACATTACGAATGAAAAAATCCTTAAACTTTTGCTGCAGCCATTTGTTGAAAATTCGATTGCTCACGGCGTTCACAACAAGCGCGGCAGAGGAATTATAACGATAAAAGGGCGAAAAAGCAACGATTTAATGATTTTCAGCATTGAAGACAACGGTGTAGGAATGTCAAAAGAAAAAATCGAAGAAATCATGAGCAGGAATACCACAAGGCAAAAAGGCGGATTCGGAATATACAGTTCCATTACAAGAATTTCCCTTTTCTACGGCATTGAAAATCCCGTTTCAATCGAAAGCGCAGAAGGGAAAGGCACGCGTGTGACAATTACAATTCCGGTGATCAATGAGGAGGATAACTAATGGATAAAATTAAAGCTTTCCTTGTGGATGATGAGTATCTTGAAAGGACATTAATAAAGTACAGTGTGCCATGGGACGAAATCGGATTTGAAATTATAGGCGAGGCAAACTCTGGCGAGGAAATGATAAAACAAATTGAGTCAAATAAGCCCGACGTTATTTTCACTGATGTTTGCATGCCTTTTATGGACGGACTGCAAATGTCAAAAAAAATTAAAGAAATGTTTGAAGACATCGAAATTATAATAATCACAGGCCACAGGGAGTTTTTATACGCGAAGACGGCAATAGGATTGGGCGCTTTTGACTATATTCTCAAACCTATCGATAAAAACGAGCTTAAGGATGTTAGTTTAAAAGTTAAAAAGCACATTGAGAAAAAAAGAAAATACATAAATAACAATCAAAATGCCGCTAATAAAGTCCAAAAGTACAGCGAGCTGGTCGAAAAAGCAATTGAGATTATCAATAACTATTTATCCGACAGCACTCTTTCACTTAAAACTATCGCAGAAAAGTTATATGTCAATCCGAGCTATCTTTGCAGGTTATTTAAAAAGGAAACTAATAAAAATATAACGGATTATATAACCGGACTTCGCATCGAGCGAAGCCTCGAATATCTTAACAACACAAATCTTAAAGCTTATGAAATTGCTGAAAAAGTTGGCATCAGCGATTCGCATTATTTCAGTATTTGTTTTAAAAAGTACACGGGAAAGTCTATTCAAAAATATAAAAAAGAATGTATATCCGCTTAAATTTTGAATTTATAAAATATATTAACCGGGAGTCGCTTAAGTTAAAACTGCTTAAGCTGATTCCCGGTTTATATACTATATATACAAAACAAATGCCCGAAAAGTAAAAATATTATACAATTCCCTCAAAATATTGAATTTTCAAAAAATTATTAAAAGGTATAATATAACCAAAAATTAAAATTGCCGCAATAAATTTAGGTGGAAAAGGAGAGATATTGGAATGATCTCGGCGAAAAAACTTGTGTCCATATTATTAGCCGGCGCAATGGTTTTTGGACTTACTGCCTGCAGTAGCAAAAACTCAGGCGGTACGTCATCCTCATCAGAGGAAAAAATCACTCTTAAAGTTTGGCACCAATGGTCCGACGACTCAAACAACCTCAGAAAACATTATAACGAGGCGGTTGAGCAATACGAAAAGTCACATCCGAACATAAAAATCGTCAGCGACTCACTTGCCACAGAAGCGTACAAGACAAAACTCCAGACTGCATTCGCAGGCAACTCGGCAGACTGCGACGTTTTCTATGACTGGAGCCCCGGAAGAACAAAGAGCCTCGCTGAGTCCGGAAAAATTCTTGCCATAGACGATTACGTCGATGAGGAAACGCTCAACAGCGTTAAGGAAGGCTCGCTCGACGCATTTAAGATGAACGGCAAGCTTTATTCGCTGCCGATGTTCTCATGGTACATGTGCCTGTTCTGCAACAGGGAACTCTTTGAGCAGGCCGGGGCAAAAGAACCAACAACATATGACGAGTTGATAGACGCTTGCAAGAAGCTTTCTGCAAAAGGCTTTCTCCCGATTGTAAACGGCACAAAAGACGCATGGAATGCCTGCTTCATCTATGAGTTCCTCGCGATGAGAGAAAACGGCGCTGAAGCTGTTAACAACTATCTCAACGGCAACTCCAAAATGGGCGACGGCTTCGCCGACGCAGCAAAAAAAGTTATCGAGCTTGTAAATGTCGGAGCTTTCGGCGACAGCACGCTTGCCACCGGTTCCACCGACGCTGACACTATCTTCACAACAGGCAAGGCTGCTATGAGAATTCAGGGCAGCTGGTTCGCCGGCAACTGCTACGCGGATGACTCAACGGTTAAAGGCAAAGTCGACGCGCTGCCCGTTCCGCTCGTAAACGGCGGCAAAGGCGACGAGACAAACTTCTGCGGCGGTTTCACAGAGTCATTCCTTATCAACAGCAACACAAAGCATCCGAAAGAAGCTTATGAATTCATGAAATACATAAACCGCACGATGGGCAAATATGTTGCTCAGGACAGCCTCGGCTTTGACGGTTGGAAAGACGACGTTGATACAAGCAACTGGAATGACATTTGGAAGCAGATTGCCGATATGACATCTAAGTGCAAAGTAAGCACTCTCGCTTGGGATACCTTCCTTGACAGCGCAAAGACAAACGCCCATCAGCAAGACGTTTTGGCACTGTTCGTCAACAAGATTACTCCTGAGGATTTTGTTAAGAATGAGAATGCTTCTTGGGAATAACTCTCAAACAAATATATAATGAGTAATATTATGAGAAGCTATCATTTTAAAGGTGATAGCTTCTCATTATAAAACAGGGTGATTTTATTGAACAAACTAATGTATAAAAAACGCTCAATATCTGTTTTTATCTTGCCATCACTGCTTATTTATACGCTGATTATCGTTATACCCATTTTTGTCAGCGCTTATCTGGGCCTTTTCAAATGGAGCGGCATCGGCGCCATGCAGTTTATAGGACTTCAGAACTACAAAAAGCTGCTGTTCTCCGATGAAATCTTCAGACATTCGATAACTAACTCCTTGATTCTGGCGGGGGCGTCTGTTTTCATCCAGCTCCCCATTGCGTTTATCCTCGCGCTTATATTGTCTAGCGGCGTAAGATTTGAAAAGTTCTTCAGAACGGTCTATTTCATTCCGGTAATCCTCTCGAGTATGGTTATCGCCCAGCTATGGCTTAGGATATTTGACTCAAACTACGGCCTTGTGAATGCACTCCTTAGAGCCGTCGGGCTCGGGCAGTACGCACAGCCGTGGTTAGCCAACACAAACACCGCCTTCACCTGCACCGTTATTCCTGCAATATGGCAGTACATCGGCCAATATATACTTATCATGTACTCCGGGCTTAAGGCAATACCTGACGAGATACACGAGGCCGCAAAAATCGACGGTGCAAATAAGTGGCAGATGACAACAAGGATTACAATCCCGCTGCTTTCCCCTGTTATTAAGGTCTGCATCATCTTTGCGATGACAGGTTCGTTCAAGTCGTTCGACCTTGTCTTCGCGATGACCAACGGTGGCCCGTTCCATTCGTCAGAGCTTCCGTCAACGGTCATGTACACAAACCTCTTCAGCGCGGGCGCTTATGGATACGGCAGCGCGCAGGCAGTCTTTATCGTTATCGAATGCTTAATTGCCACTTTGATAATTCAGCTGCTGTTTAAAAAATCGGAAGCTGAAGTTTCGGCGGTATAAGGGGTGGTTCGCAATGAAGAAAAAAACAAAACCCTCTCAGGTCATCTTAATTATCGTTCTATTTATAATTGCGCTGATTCAGATATTCCCGCTGTTTTGGCTTATTGAGTTTTCACTGAAAAGCAACGCCGAGATTTTCAGCACAAACCCGCTCGGCTTGCCTAAGGCTTTTAGATGGAGTAACTACACTCAGGCGCTCTTTTCCGGCGGACTTTTAAACTACTTCATAAACAGCGTGTTTTACGTCACGGTCACTATCGTTGTCGCAGGTTTGCTAAGCTCTATGTCGGCTTACGCAATTGCAAGGCTGAACTGGAAACTTAACGGCTTTTCCTACACTTTTTTCGCACTTGGCATAATGATTCCTCTGCAGGCGGTTCTCCTCCCGCTGTTCTTAGTGCTTAATCACTTAAAACTTTTGAACACATATTGGGCGCTGCTTATTCCCTACATAACGTTTGCAATTCCTATGAGCATAATGATCCTCTGCGGATTTTATACCTCGATACCGAGAGATATTGAAGAAGCGGCGTTCATGGACGGCTGCAACATCTATCAGGTGTTTTTCAGAATCATTCTTCCCATCGTCAAGCCCGCAATCGCTACTGTTTCAATATTCACTTTTTTGGGTACATGGAATGAGCTTATGTTCGCGAATACCTTTGTCAACAGCGCACATTACCGCACTCTGCCGGTAGGTATCTATTCATTCGCCGGCGAGTTCTCAACAAATTGGGGCGTTATCGGTGCCGGAATGGTTATCGCAACAATACCTACCCTCATAATTTACTTCTTCTTGAGCGACCAAGTACAGTCAAGTATCGTAGTCGGAGCTGTAAAAGGTTAATGCCTGTTTTTCTAATACTTAAGTTTTTTAAACTTAGCAAGTTACTGAACCTCCATATACATTAAAGCGCCCTGCTTTGCGCTATAAGCAGGGCGCTAATTTTTCGTATTAAGCCTTTTACGGCAGCTCAAACTGATTTTTATGAAAGCCAATCACGCCGCCGCTTCTGAGCTAAAACGGAATGGTAAAGCGGCTGCCGCCGGCTTTCTGCGCCTGAGCCGAAAAGCAGGCTATCAGCTTTTCGCGCGTCGCCCGCTTTGAGGTAATCTCAATCTTCGTATCTGGTATAAAATCCTATGTATTTTTTATTTGGCTCCCAGTTTATTTAACTACAATCAGTTCATAGTCCCGCGTACCCAAACCGATTCTCTCCGCGTGCTCCAAACAGGAACGCCATTCGGATTCTGGCGTGGAGTTGATGAAGTGGTCATGATGGTCAACAAAGTCTGGCTTAGACATATTGTCGGTTAGATGGCTTCCCGGAAGTGGTGTAGCTTTCAAACAGGCGTCTGCACAAGCTTGATCCAATGCCAACGGGTCAAAGGATGCAAACATACCCAAATCAGGCAAAATAGGCACGTCATTTTCTCCATGGCAGTCGCAGTAGGGTGACACATCCACTACCAGGGAAATATGGAAGCAAGGACGGCCGTCCACCACAGCCTTGGCGTATTCTGCCATACGACAGTTTAACTGCTCAACGGCAGCATCGTTATCGAATGAGATAGCATCAAAATTACACGAACCAATGCAACGGCCACAGCCCACACAATTTTCCCTATTGACCGTCATCTTTTTATGTACTGTATCAAATTCTAAAGCACTGTTGGCACACTCGCTCTGACACTTGCGGCAGCCCCGGCACAAACGCTGATCGATATTCGCCTTGCCATTACTGTGCTGTTCCTTTTTTCCTGCGCGGGAGCCGCAGCCCATGCCTATGTTTTTGATTGCTCCGCCAAAACCAGTCAGCTCATGCCCTTTGAAATGAGTCAGACTGATAAACACGTCCGCATCCATAATAGCACGGCCGATTTTGGCTTCCTTTACATATTGTCCTCCCTTTACAGGTACCGCGATATCATCAGTGCCTTTTAGTCCATCGCCGATCAGAATAGGACATCCTACCGTCAACGGTGTAAAGCCGTTTTCCCATGCACACTCCAAATGCTCAAGGGCATTTTTTCGCTTTCCAGGATACAGAGTATTGCAGTCGGTCAAAAAAGGCTTACCGCCCAGCTCCTTTACAACATCAACCACAGCCTTAGCATAATTAGGACGAAGGTAGCTGATATTTCCCAGCTCACCAAAATTCATCTTGATAGCAACGAACTTGCCATCCATATCTATCTGACCGATACCGGCTTTTTTATGAGTTTCTTAAGTTTTGTAGGCAGTCCATCTCCGAAAGGGACCGTACGAAAATCTGTAAAATAAACCTTTGCTTTTCCCATTTATTGCTTGCCTCTCTTATTGAAATTATTTGTCCAAGCTGACAACACAGCTTCGAAAAAAACGATAAATAACTCCTGTTTTGTCAGCAATCACCGACATCTATTCTATCACACTTAGAATAGTTCTAAAAGACTTTTTCGAGAGTCGGAAAGAGTAACAGTTGATTAAACAATATTTCGAGATATTGGTTTTACATCTATCCTATCTCATCAGCAAGTTCATGCTCTTGTTAGGTATATTATACCACTGTTTTTTTGACACATCGAACTACACTATTAAAAATTATTACTAAACACTTTATGCTGGAATGTTACACAGGCCCCACCAGACTCCGTATTGCTTAACTTAATTGACCCACCGAGCTGCTCTAATAACTGCTTGACAATAAAAAGCCCCAAGCCGGAATGTCCGTCTTTGCTTCTACGAGCTTCATCCCCCCTATAAAATTTATCAAAAGCCTTTTCCAAATCTTTTTTGCTGAAACCACTGCCGGAGTCGCATATTTTGTAAAATATGTTTTCCTTTTCAGCTTTTACAGATATGTCAATCCTGCCGCCTGCTGGGGTATATTGGAGACTATTGGATACGATATTATCAAGAATACGTTCCAGCTTATCTTTATCAATGAAAATTGATGTTTTGGTTTCACCTTGCACATTTAATGTAATGGTAATTCCCTTTTGCTTTGCCTGTAATTCGTATTGATGTACCTTTTGTTCAAGAAATTCAGATAATTTGACAGGAACAATCTGCAATTGCACATCGGCTCTTTCCAAATCCATGGTATATTGCATTTGCTGCACGAGATTGGAGCATTTTTCTGCATTACCTTTTATGATCTTAAGATACTTACTCAATTTTTCACCGCTGTCAATATTGGTATCAATCAACGCTTCAGAATATCCCCTTATAATAGACAGTGGAGCTTTTAAATCATGAGCCAGTGCTTCAACCATCTCCACTCGTTCCTGTTCCATTTTCCATTGTGCGGATAATGATTTTTTTAATTCATCTTTCATTTCGGAAAAAGCAACGCAAAGTTTGCCAAGCTCATTGTCGGAATGATAGTCAATTTCAAAATCCAAGTCTTTTTCTTTAATTTTCCGGGAGGCATCCATCAATAATTGCAATGGCCTATTTATATTGTTTACGAAAATCCTCGAAAACAACATAGTAAAGCCAATGATGTAGAGAAAAGGAGAAATTAAGGCAACGATTAGAACGGCAATCACCCACCAGCCACGGACTCCCACATATGAAATTTTCAACTGGTATAGGAGAGCGACCGCACCTAAAACCTTTCCATTATCATCAATAATGGGAACAGTGTGTATATAGTAATTCTGCTTCTTAATAGTAGTATTTAGCCGGCTATAAAGCTCGGATTTATCATTAAAGATTTTTTCATGGCTCGTTCCGTACAGTAAATTACCTTCATTGTCCATAACTTGATAGTATATGCCATTACCGTTAATTGTTCTTTGCAGTGCCTCTTCCCCTGACTGCAAGAGCAGGGCAGTATTTTTATCACGGATATAAGCATCAATATCAGGTATTTGTCTCTCATAATAGTTTGCAGGATAGATACTCTTGTACTGGGCTTTAACATATAAAACAGCAGCCAAGGCATAGGTTATAGCCGTTGCAGTTATGCTAGCAATAACGATCCAAGCAAATGCAAGCCTAAATTGGGTTACGAGCGATCGGTTTTTCATTTTTGTTTCCTCTCTTTCTCAAATCTTATTCCACTTGTACCCGATGCCCCAAACCGTAGAAATGTACTCAACAGATGGCGTAATAGCAGCGAACTTCGCCCGTATCTTTTTTATGTGCTCTACCACTGTCGCCGAATCTCCCTCCGAATCATATCCCCACACCTTTTCGTAAATATGTTCCCGCGAAAACACTTGTCCCGCATGAAGCGCCAACAGTTCAACGATATCGTATTCGCGTTTAGTCAGCGCAATAGGCTCATTATTTATCTTTACAGTACGTTCTCTCATATCGAGGCTGAGTTCTCCAAAATATAGTTTAGTGCGCTTGTTTTCCGCGTTGATATATTGCGACCGCTTTTCCCGCCGCAGATTTGCTTCTATTCTCGCCATGAGTTCCCGCAGTCCGAAGGGTTTTACCACATAATCATCCCCGCCAAGAGTTAACCCTTTGATTTTATCGGCCTCCGATTGTTTTGCACTCAAAAAAATTATGGGGCACAATACGTCATCTCTGATTGCACGGCAAACATCAAATCCATTGACTTCGGGCATCATAATGTCCAATATGATAAGATCAGGCTGGCATTTAGACAGTTTTATACCTTCTTGACCATCGTATGCCACCAGCACTTCATGCCCCCTCGCCTTCAGTTCATCCTCAAGAAGCATAACAAGTTCCTTTTCATCATCAATTATCAGTATTTTACTCAATCTATCAACTCCATTCAATTTCTTCATCGGTAGAGTACCAATACGGCTACCCTTATAGTATTTATTTACTTTATTTATAAATCAAGATGGTAATATTATTAGTACTCCTATCCAAAGTGCTTGAAGAAGTGTAATCATCTAAAATGTACCAGCGATTTATTTAGTCATAGGATTTTCTTCCTTCCCACCTGTTAAACCAAACGATTCCCCCTATTAATGCTGCAACAAGGCATAGCGTTGACACAGTAAAACCCATCGCCAACTGTTTTAACACAAAACCCGATGAAATAACTTCTGGTGGATATTGCATATCCTCCGTAAACTGTAAGTACGCTCCAGGTAGTATTCCCAACCTTACAGGCCATGTCCAGGGTATAAACTGCCATATTTTATCCCCAAGGCTCGTTGCCCCCAGTAAAGCAGCCATCAGCAAGCCACCGATACCAATTCCGATGGATGCGCCCATTCCCCATCTAAAACTTGCCCATAAATGCAAAGCTAATAGTGGAACCGCCCCTATAATAGCAAGTATGGATGCAGCAATGTAAATTGGCCAGCCAATAGAAACGCCGAGGAATACATCTAAACCAACCCCAAGTGCAACAGTTGCAATTAAGGTGTTAGCTGTCAAGGTTAGAACCAATAGAATGAATTTTGCCCCATATAATCCATATCTGGAAACGTTACTGCTTAGAAGGCCGTTAAAATTGCCAGCGAGTTCTTCTTGATGCACTATTAAGCCGGACAGGATTCCTATGCTTAATGGAATAACACACACTGTCCACACTTCAAAAAAGCCTTGAAAAACCAATGTTTGAGTATTTTTATCGATACCTCTTAAAGCGAAATATCCAATAATTAGCGCCGCATAAACTACGGGCATACAAAACGCAAGCAATCTTATGGCTGTCCGTTTTGTTTTCAACCATTCTGCGTATAATATTCTCATTATTTCACCTCTTTTTTGTTAAACCATACTGCAGTTATAAAAGCAAGGATTATCAAAGATACAATTGAAATTATAATACCTTGTGGTATTACCGAAGCATCCAGCAACGGGCTTGTTGATTCCAAAAGTGTCCCATTAGGATGGACCCCTATTATAGGACACATTAGCCTTATAGGCCAACTCCATGGTACATATATCCAGTATGATTTTGGTGCAGCGATGACACCTGCGATTAAGCCCAAGAAACCCATTGCTATGCTTGCAAATGTGCCTTTCCATGTAGCTATCCATAATTGCAGTGGTATTATGGCAAGTGACACACCCCATGCTGTAAGGCTGGCGGCAAAAATTTTAAACCATGGAATACAGCCGCCTCCTGTAATAAGCCCCGATATAACAGTGGCACCAATTAGGACTAATGTGGATATCAGCGTATGGCAGCCCATAATAATTACTTTCGCAATCCATAAATGAGCCGGTGAAATATCTCGTACTCGAAGGCTTCTATAGTTACCCGCCTTTTTCTCCTGTGATTCCGTCAAAGCAGCGAATAAAGCCAAACCCATCGGAATAAATACAACAGGCCACCAATTGAATACCAAGTCAAGAATAAGCTGCCATGGCCTAAGATAGTTTTCAGGCATAAACAGTTTTTGAGGCAATGCAACGATTATAAAAAAAATAGGCGCAAGCAGTATTAAACGTCTTGTAAAAGTTCTTTTATACTTAAGGAATTCTGACTGCAATATATTTATCATTGCTCTTCCACCCCATTTACTACTTCCATAAATAACGTTTCAAGATTTTCGGTAGGATTTATCTCACCTTGATATTTAAGCTCTCCCCCGCTTATAATTCCGATATGGTCTACAATTTGGGAAACCTCTGATAATATGTGACTTGAAAGTATAACTGTAATCCCTTTTTCATGTAAAGAGCGGATCAATTCTCTTAGTTTTTGAATTCCAATAGGATCAAGCCCGTTTGCAGGCTCATCAAGAATCAAAAGCTCTGGATTGCCAAGCAATGCTATTGCAATCCCCAACCTTTGCTTCATTCCCATTGAAAAATGTGATACTTGTTTTTTATCCACATCCTTTAGCTCAACTATTTCAAGAACTTCATAGATGCGTTCTTTTGGAAGGCCAATTAATTTTGCGTGCACTAAAAGATTTTCATAGGCCGTTAGATTTCCATACAAAGCCGGCGACTCTATGAGTACTCCCATTCGTCTTAGATGCTTACGCTCCCAACGTCCTCCAAAAGCTATTATTTCACCTGCACTAGGGTACAGCAACCCTGTTATAATCTTTAAAGTCGTCGACTTTCCTGCCCCATTCGGCCCAAGGAGTCCATATATAGAGCCTCTTGGTATTTGAAGCGAAACATCATTTACAGCAAGCTGCTTGCCGTAATATTTTTTAAGACACCTAGTTTCAAGTATTAATTCTGCCATCTTGTATCATCCTTTCAAATAAAGTATCATTCTCTTTGCGATTTAAACTTTAACAGCCAATTATAAAGAAACTATAAAGGGGCAAAAAATTATTTTA
The DNA here is from genome assembly GCA_000953215.1 of [Clostridium] cellulosi. Lineage (NCBI taxonomy): Bacteria > Bacillati > Bacillota > Clostridia > Eubacteriales > Oscillospiraceae > Ruminiclostridium > [Clostridium] cellulosi. The sequence goes on along the minus strand of LM995447.1, from coordinate 866,967 downwards.
GATGTATTTTTAATTTCAAAGTTTTTTTCGTAGCTCACAATATATAGCGTTTTCGCATAAAAAAACGCCGCACTCCTTATATTTTCAAGGGTTGCGGCTTTATTGTCGAATTTATACACGCTATTTACACGCTAAAGCAGAAACACTTATATAGTGCCTTTGTCAATTATTTTTCGTATAAAAAAACTTGCAATACAAAGAATTTTTCCGAATGAGATCTAAATCTCCTTTGTATTGCAGTCATTTCGCACTTATCGGCGAGCATGGATCTTCTTGCGCCAACCTTTTTCGCTTGAGGGATAGTTTGAGCCGGTGAAATAAGAAAACATCTTAACTCTTGTCAATATCATTAAGGCTAATAATAGTAATCTGTTGGTAATTAAATTACAATTAATTGACTGACGCTGCAAATTAGGCTATTATGATATAGAACGCCAAATACTGTGCTTAATCTTTAAGGCCTTAAGCGAAGAAAGAAATTAAGATGATTTCAGCGTTTAGCTTCTGAAAATGCTGAATATAACATAGGAAATAGGAGAGTAAATATGGCTTATAAAAGAGTACTTACAATTCAAGACATATCTTGTGTCGGACAATGTTCGCTTACCGTTGCGCTTCCGATTATATCCGCCTGCGGCATGGAAACCTGTATATTGCCTTCAGCCGTTCTTTCAACACATACCGGCGGATTCCATGACTACACTTTCCGCGATCTTACTGACGATATGCCAGCTATCCAAAATCATTGGATAAAAGAAAAAATCTACTTTGATGCAATTTACACCGGCTACCTTGGGAGCAAAAAGCAGATTGCATATGTTAAAGATATAATGAAAACGACCGGAAAGCCTGGTTGTATCCGTATTGTCGATCCCGCTATGGCTGACAACGGCAAATTGTATCCGGGATTTGATATGTCATTTGTTCAAGAAATGAAAACTCTTTGTGCGGAAGCTGATATTATACTTCCAAACATTACTGAAGCTTGCCTGTTAACCGGAATGGAATTTCGCACGGAATATGATGAAAGCTACATTAATAAATTACTGCAGGAACTTTCCGGGCTGGGAGCAAACAAAATTGTCTTGACCGGCGTTGGTTATCGCCCAGACACCACCGGCGTAACCGTTTTTGAAAAAGGTAAAGCTTCCTATTATGAACACAGGCGCATAGCAACGGGATGTCACGGAACAGGTGATGTTTACGCCTCTGCCTTTGTCGGTGCATTGATGAATGGTTTTAATACATTTGAAGCTGCGAAAATTGCGGCAGATTATACGGTTCTTTGTATAGAAAAAACGCAGGGCGATGAAACGCATTGGTATGGGGTAAAGTTTGAATTAGCATTGCCCGAACTTATGAAAATGATTTTGGGAAAGTGATTGATATATAAAAAGAATATACAGAATTAACGGATTTAAGAAAAATCTTTATGTACCTAAGGCAATCTAAGATTGAAAGATGTTAAACTCTACATTAAATAGATGCTTGATGCAGAGATGGGCAAGCGTCTGGGATTTGAAAATTCCGATGGCCGGAAACATCTCTGGCAACAGCTAAAACGGCTATGGAACAAAGACAATCTCAGCGATTACGTGTATGTGACCCTCCAAAACACAAAAACAGCCATGAAGGGAAACCCGTTCATGGCTGTTTTATGTTTTATTTACCCCTTGACCGCACCGACAACGAAACTCTTTTGAACCTGACCGCTCAGCATGAAATACAAAATCAAAGTTGGGATTGTTGCAATCATCAGAGCTGCACCAATAGGTCCCCATTCCGTGAGGTACTGGCCGGCCATGGACTGAATACCTACCGTGAGTGTTTTTGCATTGTCTTTGCTGATGAAGGTAACTGCCATCATCAGTTCGTTCCACGACTGCAGGAACGTGAAGACTGCGCAGGTTGCAATAGCTGGACGGAGCAGTGGAAGGATAATGCTGAAGAAGAGACGGTAGGTATTGCAACCGTCTATGCATGCGGATTCATCAAGTTCCCTTGGAATTCCGTCCAAAATGCCGGAAATAATCAAAATTCCCATCGGGATTGCAAAGCCGGTGTAAGGAATAATCAAAGACCAAATGGTGTTGATCAGCTTCAGGTTGCGCATGACAACGAATACGGGAAGCAATGCGGCGTGAATCGGAATCATCATGCCCACGAGCAAAATAGACATGGCAACCTTGCTCAGCTTCCAACGCATCCGCTGCATGGCGAACGTTGCCATGGTGGAAGCAAGAATGGTAAACAGAATGGTCAATGCTGTAACGACGAAACTGTTAAAAAGGTAGATACCCACATTTCCGTTCAGCAGGGCATTCGAATAGTTACCCCAGCGATAAACTTTGGGCAGGCCGATAATATTACCGCCGAATATTTCCGTGTTGTTTTTCAGCGAGAATGTAAATAGCCAGTAAATCGGGAATAAGCATAGAATAGCCCAAATTATCAGACAGATATAGAGTATGATTTTTCCAATGCAGATAGGAATATTTTTATTTTTCATAGCTGCGACACCTCTAATCCTTTTGCAATGCTTTGAATATCTTGCGGACTACGAATGTGAACAGAGCACATTCCGCGATGATAAACACAGCCATTGCACTGCCGTAGCCGTACTGATATCCCATGAAAATTGTGCGGACCATTAATGTACTTGGAACCTCGCTTGCCTGTGCCGGTCCTCCATTAGTTAAAACATACACAAGGTCAAATACTTTCAGTGAACCGATAACTGAGAAAATCACGCTGACTTCCAGCATTGGCAGAATCATCGGGATCGTAATACGTAGAGCGATTTTTGCTCTGCTTGCGCCATCGATCCTCGCAGCCTCAAAAATCTCAGGGTTAATCGATTTAATTGCGGCGTAAAGCAAAAGCATATGATATCCAGTGTATTGCCATAATATCGGAATAAAAGTAGCGACTAATGCGGTCTTCTGGTCGCCAAGCCAACCATGTGCCCAGCTTGAGAGACCGATGCTCCGAAGAAAAGTGTTCAGAAGGCCGTAATCCGGATGATAAATTTTCATCCACAGTTGGCCGATTACCACGGTAGACAAAACAACAGGAACGAAATAAACATTGCGGAAGAAGTTTTCACCCTTCACGCCGTTGGCTAAGATGATTGCCAGCAATAGAGATATCGGTATTTGAATGAATACAGAAGCAAGTAAAAAGAGAAATGAGTTTATAACAGATTTCGGAAAATTATCAACATTTCCGACGAACAGCTTCTTATAGTTTTGAAAGCCAATAAACGTTCCACTTCCCATGCCGTCCCAGTTCAATGTGCTGTAGTATAAGGACATTAGGACAGGCATCAGAATTACCACGAGAAAAAACAGCACAGCCGGAAGCATAAAGAAAACGATGGCTTTTTTGTTTGATAGTACTTTGTTCATAGGTCTTCCCCTCAACAGGTAATGAACGGAAGCCGAAGATTTGGCTTGCATTCGGGATTGTCAACGAAAAGTGGACCCGAGACCGGTAAAGGCCCCGGGTCCCGAAATGATTAGGAATTCATAGTCTGCAGGTCTTTTGCATACTGTTCCGGAGTAATCTTCAGTGCGAAAAGTTCTGAGGATTTGTTCATGTAAAGTTCAGACTTGGAACCTTCCAGATAGGTGTTCCACCAAAGAGTATAGGTCTTTGCCGAATCTGTCAAAGTCATCAGCTGTTTTGTCAGAGGATCAACCTTGGATTCATCGATGTCAATCTTCCAAGCCGGGAGACTTACGCCAGCTTCAAATGCTTCTTTTGCAAATCCCTGAGCGATATACTTTAAGCAAGTAACCGCTTGGTCTTTATACTTGGTGTTAGCACTGACAACAAAGGTTCCAGCCACGCCGCCTGTCAGGTCGGTTGAATCGCTCTTGTCGCCGACTTTCGGGAACGGAACTATCTTAATCTTATCCTTTACCTTGTCGCTCCTAGCAATATTACCGATGGTCCAGCTGCCGTTGAAGTACATTGGGACTTCACCGTTATAGAACGGAACTTCAGATTCGTCTCTGGAAATACTCATCGGGCTGTCGCCAAATGCGCCCATCTTTACGAGTTCCTGGAGCCTCCTGGCACCGTCGATAATTCCAGGGTCTTCGTAGGAACCTTTGCCGGAGAGAGCATTGATGCAAGCGTCATAACCGGCGGACCTAACCTGAAGAATGTCAAGGTACATATCAATGCACCATGCTTCTTTGGCGCCGACGGCCATCGGGGTCTTCACGCCGGCTGCACGGAACTTCTTGCAAGCGTCGACCAGTTCATCATATGTTGTCGGAACCTTAATGTTGTACTTGTCGAACAATTCCTGATTGACAAAGAACGTGCCGACGTCCATGGTGTGAGGCAGGCCATAAACCTTGCCGTCAAATGTCATGTTTGCGAGAGTGCCTTCCAGAAGTTTGTCTTTTGTACCGTCGTTCAGATAATCATCCAACGCGAGAAGCTTTCCGGACGTTACAAAGTTTTTCATGTAGCCGCCGGCCCAGTAGGTAAAGATGTCCGGAGCTTCGTTTGCTGCAACGGCGGTGCGGATTTTTGTCTTGAATGTTTCGTTTTCCGTTGCGTCAACATCAAGTTTGATGTTCGGATGTTCCTTTTGGAAATTATCAAGTACTTTCAGGAACGGTTTTTTGCTGGATTCGGAATCTGCTGCCCAGATGTGCCACAGTTTAAGTGTGACCTGCTGGTCTGCAGAACCGGACTGTGAGCCTGATGTCGTGTTGGAACTGCTGTTCTTTGAGCAACCAGCCATGCTTAATACCATGGTTGCAGAAAGAGCTCCTACGATGACTTTTTTCAGGACTTTGTTCATAGTATTCTCTCCTCCTTAACAGACCTGAATGACTTCCTTTACGTTTATTATAACCAAAAGGAACTGCAATCAGAAGGCAAAATTTTTACTCTGCATAGTAGGATTTTTACTTTTTGCACAGATTACCGCAACGATATTTATAATATTTGGGCAAAATACAATACCAATAAAGGTTAACCTGTTATGGGTTGGAATTTCCTATGCGTTTTCGAAATTCCTGAATTGAGCACCCGGCATATTTCTTAAAGCATTTTCCAAAATAGTTCGGGTCAGGAATGCCTACTTCGGCACCAATTTCATAAGCCATTTTGTCAGTGTTTTGAAGCAGCTCCTTCGCCTTTCGAATCCGAAGGTCAGTCAGGTATTCAACGATAGAAGAGCCTACTTGATGCTTGAACGTGCGGCTCAGGTAGCTTGGATTAAGGTAAAAATGCGCGGAGAGAGACGCAAGGCCAAGTGTTGGGTCAGATAGGTGCTCGTTGATATATTCCATCACCATAGTAATCTGCTGGCAACTCTTTTTCTTACGAATCTTCCGTGTCGTTTCAGTGAGCTCATTGGCTGTTTGGATCAATCGCTTTTCAATTTCAGAAATATCTTTTAGATTAATTATTTCCATATAGGTTTTTCCGAACTCCTGCGTAGGAAGTACAACATGCAGCTCCGCTGCAATGTTAAAGAGCAGGGTTATGATGTTGATACCTTTTACCCGAATAGCGTTGATGTCTTCAATTTCAGCCAGGGACTGTTGAACCAGCGAGCGGTGAATTGCTTCAACTGCCTCTTTCTGTAAACCGGCGCGTACAAAAAATGCAATTTCATCCAATCCCTTGTTTTGTTCTGCTTTGTCTGAATCAACCATGCTGACGTCTTTGTAGGAAAGAACGATTCTGTCTCCGTAAATAATGCAGTATTTCAGCGCCATGCAGGCTTCCTGATATGATTTCGAAAGTCCATGCAGACCTGAGCGGAGCGTGCCGATACCCGCGCTCACCCGCCCCTGAAGTTTGGAGGAAAGTATGTCCTTCAATCTTTCCATTGCGGACTCAAAAGTACTGGAATTTCCGGTGTACGCAACTACGATATTGCTCAGATGATCCGAAAAAACATAGGAATTTGGATCATTGCTGAAAAACTGTTCCACAAGGTCCATTGCAGCCATGCTGTAAAGAATCCGTTTCTCGCCATCCATATTTTCCGGTTCGCCGCGCAGGGTAATAACAGCAGCCTGTACTTGCTTTTCAATCGGCTCCAGCGAAAAATACTGGATTTTTTGCTTTAACTCATCATCAGGCAAATCGGCAATCAGCAATTCACTCAAAAATTTTTTCTGCAGGAGTTCCCGCATTTGACCGAGCTGTTCCTGAATGCGCGAATATTCCTGCTTCATATCCAACTCTTCCTCAATCTTTTTAGCAACTGAGTTCAGAGTCGATATCAAGTTTTCTCTCTTAATTGGTTTGAGCAGAAATGCGGAAACACCCATCTGTACGCTCTTCTGAGCACTCGAAAAATCCTCGTAAGCGGTCAATACAATAATTTTCAGGTTTGGATACGCCTGAAGAGCAAGCTTCGAAAATTCCAGACCATCCATATATGGCATGCGAACGTCAGTTATGATGAGATCCGGCTGTACTTCATCCAACATATGTAGGGCTTCCTGACCGCTTGACGCTTCACCGCAGATTGTAAAGCCAAGTTCCTCCCAATTTATTAACAGCTTAAGCAGCTTTCGGGTATTTTCTTCATCATCCACAAGCATTACTTTAATGTGTCGGTTGAAGCACGTCATTTTTTGCCCCTCCCCTTTCTACAGTTTCTTTTGGAATTGAAATCGTAATAATTGTACCTTTGTTCTTCGAGCTTTTTATTGTGTAAGAGCTATCGTTTTCATAATAAATTCGGATACGTTCAAGCGTTTCCCACAGTCCGAAACCGCTTTCCTTAATGTCGCGGTTTTGAAAGGCTTTGATGACATCGTCGGGCATACCAATTCCGTTATCCTCTACGGAGAAAATGATTCGGTCGCCGTCGCCTTTAACACGAACCCAAATTTCTCCCGGTTCACCTTTCGGCCGAATGCCATGGTAGATAGAATTTTCAACTAACGGCTGCAAAATCAGTTTCAGCGTCTTATACTTCAGAACGCTTTCATCAATGTCGAATTTCGCTGTGAATATATCGCCGTAGCGAAGCCGTTGCAATAATAGGTAATCTCGGGTAATGTCAATCTCGTCCTTGATAGAGATAATTTCACCGCCTTTGCTCAGGCTTTTTCGGTAAAATTCTCCCAAAGCTTCGAGGGCGTCATATAGCTCCGCGTTTTTTCCTGCGAGGGAGAGATACGCCATTGCGTCAAGAGTGTTATAAAGAAAATGAGGCTTGATTTGTGCCTGTAGAATGTTCAGTTCAAGTTTCCGTTTGGCTCTTTGGTCGTTGATGATCTTATTCAGAAGTTCTTGAATCTTGGTAATCATCAAGTTGTAGCCGTCTTTTAACTGCCCGATTTCATCTGCGCCGGTGTTCATGTGCACGGTAACGAAGTTGCCTTTCTGTACGCCTCGCATCGACTCGAGCAGTTTGTGTATCGGGATGGTGATTAGGCGTGAGAAGATCATGATACATCCCAACAGAAGTATGATATTGAGAAAAATAATGATGAACGTGATACGCTGGTAAAGGGCAAGCTCTTTATCGATTTCTTCCATTGGGATTCCCATGATTATTTTCCATTTTGGGTAATCGAGTGTGATTGAAGAGTAGATAAACCGTTTACCACCGGATTTCAGAATGAGTGGGTCATCGTGATTTTTTTCACTATTTTGCAAAATAGCCGCTACATTCTCCGTGGAAATTTTTTCGTTGCTGATTATGTATTTGTTTGATTCATCCAAAAGGATCACGGTGCTTCCATATTTCTTAACAATTTCATGGTAACTTTCTTCCAATGCCGAATTGGAAATATTCATGAGAAGAATTCCGATCGGGCGCTGTGAAACGGTGCCGTTGATTAGCCGGACCATTGAAACGCTGCTTTCTTTGTTTTCGGCAGAGAAAATATTGTTGGCATGCAGACGAAACAGGCTGGCACCGTTAAGATCCACAACCTCGTTGTACCACGGTGCTTCCGTAATCCTTGAAATTTTAAGGGTATAGTTCATTCCTCTGCCGGCTCCATAACAGTGCCCGTAGTTATCAAAAACATAGATGGATTCAATCGATGGCATTGTATTAATCAGTAGGGTCAAGCTGGTTCTCATTCTATTTTCTGCCACAAAAGTATCTTCATTTTGCCCGTTGCTCAGAATTGTCTGAACATCATTGTTCGATAGGATAACTCGTGAGTTATAATCGACGTTTTCCAGAAGGTTAGTTATGTTTGATTTCAGAGAGTACAAAGTTTGCATAGAAAGTTCGCCGCTTTTCTGAATGGAAAAACGGTAGTTTAGATTGTAATAGACAATCCATGAAAGAAACATTGAGAGTAAGAACACGAAAAGATACAAAATTGACAACTTCGTTGAGATTCGAAAGTTCATGTATGCGTTCTTGAGGCGGTTCAATACTTTTTTCATATCAGCAACATCTCTCGCACAACGAATTTTCTGTTGTTCGATTTGGTTCGATATGGTATGATTAAAACTCATAATGGCTTGGTTGTCAAGATAAAAATCAAGCGGCAAGACAGTAATAACCCTGTTTGCCATTGAGCAATACTATAAAATCAGAAAGCGGCATCCCAGTAAAATGGGGTAGTAATTCTCCACCGAGTTCTGATAGCCAAAGATAGAGTGCAGACTAAACGCTAAACTATGTAAATTTCAAATCTACAGCACTTTCAGGTGCTTTTGACTTTCCGCGCCTTAGTCGTACCAGACATATTCTCCGTTGATTATATTATATTACTTTTCCGGAGTCTTGTCTGTATAAAAAACTACATTATCAAAATACAACTTTTGTAATCGGTGCCATATTTAAATATGTAAAACCTTTTGACTACATAATATGTACGTATTTCCCTTAGTTCGTCTCACCAAAATAAAAGTGTCCGCCCATTTATTTGGGCGGACACTCTGCTTTTTATGGTCTTTATTCATGTTATCGGAGGAATTCATGCTACAACTTTAAAAATCGCAGTCTGGTTCCTATTAGTTTGATTGCACGTTATTTATCTCAATTTCTACATATTCCGGATAAATAACTGCGCGGTTAAGGTAGAAGTTGACGTTGAACCGGCGTTAATAACACTAAAATCCGGGTACAAGGTTAAGCATGCAGGCTACCTTACTTAACAAACTTCCAATAGTCCATGTTAAATAGGTTTGCCCCGCCATTGCCTTCAAAAATCATATATAGATTATGAACACCTGTTACTTTGCTGATGTTGCAGGATAAAAGTTTCCATGTATTTTCACTTCCGGTTGAACCTACGTCAAGCGCGCCAATGATTTGACCCTTGGAACTGTCGATGCGCAAGACAATTCTTCCGCCGACTGATGAGGCAATATTTGCCGCAAATGTCGACGCGCCGTCGCCAAAATCTACATTAGATACAGCAATCCAGTCTCCATTATGAATATTTGTAACCTGTTGATTGGACGCATCACCAGAGCAACCCGGGGCGGAACATGATTTTGTTGTAATACCATACTGCCACGCAATCGTTTCAGCTTCCACCCCATTATATGGATTAATATTCGAAATCTGGGATACTCCTTTCATATCCGCGCTAACTAATTTCATATTGCCGCTGCTGTCGTATTCAACTTTGTTAATATGAGGCGAGCGATACCCTTTGGTAATGCCAAGAGCCTTGCCAAGTGTCTGCGCGTGATAAGCAATATACCATTGATTATTGAAGTTGAAAATAGCATGATGATTATTTCCGCCAACTCCAAAGTAGTTGTACGGATTCTGAAGGACTGTCCCAACATATCTGAAACCGGTCATTGGATTACTACTTTCCATATAAGCGATTACGCCCATTGCAGGCGCTCCATTTGAATGATCTCCTCCAAAATTTGTGCAATAGGAATAATAGTATTTTCCATTATATTTGTGGATACCAGAATCCTCAAACATAAATGGAGCATCAATTGTCACTGCGCTGCCAGTGACGCTGATCATATCAGATCCCAGTTTAATTACCCTTGCTGTTCTGGGATTAGCATAATCAGCCTGTGACGATCCTGGTATTCCGCCACCAAAATAGAGATACCCTGTTCCATCGTCATCAACTAATACTGCCGGGTCAAACAACCAGGTGACATCACTGCACCCAGCAGTGCTTCTTGTAATTAATGGCCTCCCAAGAGGGTCTGTCCAAGGCCCGGTTGGCGAACTTGCTGTTAACACGCCAATGCTTGAAGCATTATTTGCAAAATATAAGAAAAACTTATCGACGCCGTTAATCTTCTTGCAGGCTACAGTCGGAGCCCATGAGTTGCTTGCCCATTTTGCCGCACCGTTTGGGCCTGCAACTGGAATCTCACCTTCATCCGTCCAATTGACCATATCAGATGAAGAGATTACTGATATGGTTTTTATGTTTGAGTAGTCATTATCGATAATGTTGCCATTGCTGTCATACTCATAAGCGTCACTCGACATATAAAGATACACTTTGCCATTGTAAACAAGGGCATATGGGTCAGCACCATATTTGTAATCAATAAGTGGGTTGGAATACCCCACCTTTTTTGCCACGGGGTCTGATACAGTGATTGTATCATCAATAGGGCTGCTACTTGATGAACTTGATGAGCTTGATGAGCTTGAACCTGATGGTTCAGTACCCCACACAAGTGTTCCGTTCAGATATGCTGTTACTTTTGTCCAATCGATATATGACGTGGCTGTTGGATTGAACGAATAGTCATTAGTCTGTGTATAATTGCTCCAGTCATTATTTGAGAAGCGAACCTGAATCTCTATGTAAGCGCCAGCTTCAAGTTTTCCCGCACCGCTTGTGAAGCCTATTGTAAGATATGTGTCAGCCTCGGCGACCGGAGTTGAAAGAGTGCCGAATGTGCCAGTGACATTGTTGCTGCCAACCGTTGACCAATCACACCAGAAGTTCTGGGGTTGCGTACCGTCTTTTGTGTAATAATAACGCAGAGTTACTTTAGAAAGGTCAATCGCTGAACTGCCCTTATTGATAAGTTTGATATGTGGCATTATACCGTTTATTGTAGCTGCTGTGTTGCTGTTGTACATCTGTACCTCAAGATCGTTGTTAGTAGCTCCGGCAGTCATAGGAATAATGAAGGTAACGCTAACTAATAGTAACGTTAAAACCATACACAAAAAACTCTTTTTCATACATATTCCTCCTCACGACCTAACTTTCTGCGCAATGTATGTCCACCTTTGGGACTGTCAAACTCAAGTTTAGAATACGTTCTCGCTTCTGCGGGTATTCATAAGTATAACCGCGACATAAACATCACCCCAATTCAACAAAATTAACTTTTCTGTACTCGATACGAAGACGCCGGTTCAACATTCTTCAAACTCTTCTAAACTTGAGTTTTTCGGCACTTGATACATTAAGGCCAAGAGAAGCTGGCTGCATATTGATAACGGAAATATTTTCCATCCGTTTATATATTATATATAACATTTCTTGTGAAGTCAATGAATTTTTTGGTTATTTCGTCGAGTTATCATTACTATCGTTTTAATAATGTGAATTTGCGGCCCGTAAACATGCTGATTTGCCTCCTTGATACTTTGTCTGAAGCTGAGGCTCTTTTTTATTAACAGCATTTAGGATTCGCTATATCTTCAATCGGGACAATTCCCCGAACCTCTAAACGGTCTGGATATACCCACAGTTTAACCTGCAACCTGTCAAGCAGTTCCTCCCAGGTTACTACCCTCTGTGGGAATCCAACCGTTAAATGTTTTTCATCGTGAACCTTCACAAAAGCAATATTCTCCGTAACGGTGTTATCATCCGGCTGGTAGCGGACATCAAACAGTTCCTCTTCAATCGCTTCTTTCACGACAGCAATATTTTGCGCCAGCTTTGTGAGGTTTTCCATCTCCGGCCAGTAATGCTCATAACGCCTGCGGACGGCAAGCTCCTGCTCCTTCAGTGAAGCCTGCGGCGTAGACATCCCTGTGGTGAGCGTACCGGGCAACAATTTCCGCAAAGAATGGAAGCGGGAATTTGAAGGTATACGCACTGTCTACCTCATCCCGCAGGACGACGACGCCAGCGCAAACTTCGTGAGGTCTGCCTTAGCGGTGCTCGGAGAAGAACGCTGTAAAGTCGTTGAACTGCCGTGGAAGCGGGGTGATGTCGGCAAAGACATCTGCGAGTGGTTGACCCGCAACAACCATATCGACCAGGAACTGGTAGAGCTAATCCCGCTTGAGGAGCACCAAGACCGGTTTTCCCGCTACTACAGGGTGGAAGAACTGCTGAAGAGAGAGCCTGCGGAGCCTGACTGGCTGGTAAGAGGGATGATAGCGAGAGGGCAAAAAATCCTTGTCCAAGGGCCGCCGAAGCAGATGAAGACGTGGTTTGTCCTAAGTTTATTGAAAGCGCTCAGCCGCGGAGAAAACGTCTGCGGGGTATCGTTCTGGAAAACTACCGTCTCTGGAGTCAAAGCCGTTATGGTGGAGGAAGAGCATTCGACCAACGCTTTAATACAGAGAGTACAGCAGAGCCTCGCCGGTACATGCAACATCGTCATCCCGCACAGGACAGGCGTGAAACTGCTGCCGAAAAACCCGGAATTTGAAGACCTGCTCAATTTTATTGACGAGTTCCGGCCTGACCTGCTGGTACTTGACCCACTGAGGAGCTTCTTCGACGGAGACGAAAACGACTCTTCCGTCATGCAGCAGGTATTTGCGCCGCTGAATATGCTCCTCCGCAAGTACCCCCACATGGCGGTCGTTGTCGTTGACCATACCGCAAAAAAGCCGTCGGACGTTCTGGTGTATGCCAGCAGGGGGTCTTCAGTCAAAGGAGCGGAAATGGACGGTGTGATAGACATCCGCAAGTTCCAGAAAGACGAAGATATAGGTGTCGTCGTCACCGGAGAGTTCCGCGACGCTGAGACTGTAGAGAACTTAAGCTTAAAATTTGAGAATGGGAATTTGGTATACGACGACGGTTTCCGCATCAACATCAAGCTGAAAGACAGCGAAGTGCGCCTGCAGAAGCTGGCGAAGCTGTTGACACAGAGGAGCTACACGCAGAAAGAGCTAACCGACTTGCTGAAAGTCAGCGACCAGACTGTGAGAAACGACATCAGCAAACTGAGGGCAGGCGGCTTCACCATTGAGGAAGAAGGGGGACATCAAGGGTCTCCAAAAACGTACACACTTACAAAGACACCCGACGGGTGGAAAGCTGACGACGAAGACAGCGATGAATAAAACAGATACTGCCGAAGGTCAAAATGTCAAAACCGCTATATATATTTTTGAGCTTTGACCTTGGTCAAATACGGGTTCGTCTGAAGCCGCTGAAGCGGGACCGCGTTGTAGACGACGGTTCCACGCTCGCAGGGCTTCAGCAAACCTTACCCGGCGGTTTCAGGCAGTAAGCCCAAAACAAGAATTATTACCAAACTTTGAGCTTTGAGCTTGATTGTTTGATAACTCTTTCCGATAAATAACCAAAGGAGGTTGGCGCAGTTGACTGTTCTCCAAAAAGAGATTGCACAGCCGCAGGTGGTTATCCAATCTGACGGGCGCATTAACATACCCAAAAAGGAAGACGGCAGTGTCTGGACGCTGGAAGAATTGAGAGAAAAAATGAAGTGGAGCCGCTGGCCGATGTTCGATGAACTTGAGCCGCTTTTCCGCAGGTGGTGGGAACTCCGCTACAAAAACCGGTTCCACCGTTACTGGACAGTTGAGGAACTGATGGAGATGAAAGACATCCAGCAGTTTTTGGGGTTGGAGAGTAGATGATTACAATCATTTTACTTAACTAATTTTCGAGTGTTTTTTTATTAGATAGCATACGTTTTTGTCCACCATCAGTTGGTAATGTATCTTCAGTATTATTTTTCCAAAAGTACCCTGGTTTGGGTAGTTTATAATACACATTTTCTCCTGAATAACTATTTGACGGTGTATTTATCTCTTTGAAACGACCTAATGCGCCACGGAGATATTCTTCTATAATTTCACAACAAATCCATTTTCGATTTAGTTTTTCAGCAACTTCACCCGTAACACAACTACCGGCAAAAGGGTCTAGTACAAGGTCCCCTACATCTGTTAGCATTCTAATAAAGAACTCTGGCAATTCTGAAGGGAAACGCGCAGGATGAGGCTGTATTCCTATTTTTTTGCAATAACGGATATATGCACTATTGCTTTCTGTATTTGGTATTGCAATTAAGTTAGGTGGTATTGCTCCGCCGTTATTTATAGAAAACTTTTCGCTTATGTCATGACCACTAGGGCGTTTTTTAGGTGTATAACCATTCTTTAGCAATTCATTCATGCTATCGCTATATTGTTGTAATACTCGTCTGTTACTTGCTTTAGGCCAAGGGGTTTTTGATAACCACCAAACTGTATTGATAGCATCTTTAACTCTGATTCTACGCACAGTTACCCACTCGGCAGGCGTTGGTAGTTTGGATGGATTCCACCAATAGAAATCCTGGGCTAAATGAAAAGAAAACTCTTCACAGAGCATTATCAATAACTTAAAATGGTATAAACTTCTAATCGGTAATCCCTGAACCCATGAACCACCAATATCTATTACAAGACTTCCATTATTAGTCAAAACGCGATAAAACTCCTTTGCAAAAGGTTTAAACCAATCAAGATATTTATCAGCATCAACATTTCCATATTCTTTCTTTCGTACAAGTCCAAAAGGGGGGCTTGTCATTATTAAATTAACACTATCGTCTGGAATAGTGCGTAATAACTCTAAGGAATCACCAAGAAAAATACGCCCATTATTTGTTTCATAGAATAAAGAGAGAGTATTATTTTGTTTATTGGTCAAGTTTTATACCTCCTTATAATTCAAGCTTCTTTAAACTCATTGCTAACTTGGCCTCGCGATTAAAAACATCGACAATATGAGAAGGATTTGTTACAATTCCATCTAAATCTTTTTCGTCTACCATAACAATGCAGAGGTTCGAGTCGTTCATAATCTTATTTGCATATTTTCGAGCTTCTTGGCCAATCTTACCCGTACTTATAATGACGATAACATTGCTTTTGAGAAAGTGAGTTAATCCAACTTCTTTGGCAACATCATCAAGTGCAACGCGCGCAGTATTTTTGCATTGTATCTGCCATCTTGAATATACCAGTCGTGCAGATTCAAATAATAAATCGACTTCTGCTCCGCCTGTAGCTTGTGCACGAAGCCTTGTTGCGAGATAATCCATCCCTAATAATCTCATAAGTTTAAAAGCAAGGGCTTCTAAAGCCAAACCAGATATGTATCTATCCTTAGAATTTAGTTCGCTTATTATTTCTTTTATTGGTCTACGTAAAAGTTCTACCAATTTGGGGTCTGTCTGTTTTTTTAATTGTTCAAGCAAAGGAACAACAATTTCACCAATGAGTTTATCAGTAGGGGTAACATCAAAAGGTTTAGCACCTCTTCCTCCTGTAGTCTTGCTAATGGTAATATATCCAGCATCAACCAGATTTTTTAAGACTTCTTTTGGAAGACTTTTTTCTGGAAAAGTGACACCGTAAGTTGCTTCTGCAAGTTTTGCAATTTGATTAGCTGGTTGAGGTTCAGTTATACCTGTATTAGCTAAAGCAAGCAAAAATGCTTTTTGTGTCGGTGTTAGTTTAGCAAGCACATCCATTTCATCAGGGTTTATACCGAGTACTTCTTGTAATTTTTCCTCATCAATTTGCCAACGACTGCCAACAAAAACCCCGGCCTTTTCAAGCCATAAACGCATTATACTGGGGTGTTTTCCTCCAGAGGGAAAATGAATGCCACGCTCAGCTAAATTGGTACGAAGTGAAGTGAGGTTAATGTTTTCTCCTGCAACTGTCATATCTCTAATGCATTGGATAAATGCCATGCCATTTAGATTTAGCAGAATATGCCGTGCTAAAGTTTTATAAAGTTGTTCAGGATTTTCTTTAACAGAAACAAGTAACTTACCAAATTCAGTAAGGTTAGCATTTTCATCAATAATGCCATATGACTTAAGACCAAGACGGCAATTCATAGCAAGCTTCCTTTGATTGTCAATATTACCATTGCCATGGTGCAAGAAATAAGTATTTAATATGCTTTCTTCAAGCTCCCTTAGATTTCCAGAGTGTTTAACGCACAATTCAAGAAGCTCCGCTAAATCTATTTGAGAAGGCGAAAACTCGCTTCCAAAAGGCAAATCACTATGCTTACTCATTCTTTCCACCTCGATTAATTTTATCAACTAAGCTGACTGCGCACCAGCTTAATTTATTATATCAATAATTGCTATATTTTTCAATGAGGAGATAAAAAGGGTAAGCGTAATCTAATAGAAAAACGGCTTCATTCAGCCGTCCTTACTGTGTTAGCGATTTACAACTGTCCGGTTTACTCAAGCAAGTTGAATTACTATAATGAACGGTAACGAATCCAAATTTAAGCGAATCCTAAATACTGAAACTTTTTAAGTTTTTGTATACAAAAAAATGTCCGCCCTTTTATTTGGGCGGACATTAATAAATCAGCAGAATAAATTAACACCCATAAACGGCAGATATTTAGATTATTTTAATTGTTCACCATCCTTGAAGGCATGGCCCACTGTCTCCCCTAACTTAATATATGTGTGATGTACTGTGTCATAAGTGATGGCTTCCAGTTTTGAAGGATCAATAAGTCCATCTTCTCCCAGAATGCTTTCATCTGCACTTACGTTTACAATCTCACCAACAACACGATATTCTCCAAATTCCTCTTCCATGCTCAACAGTTTACATTCCAAAGCCAGCGGAAGTTCATTGATTATGGGCGCGTTTACAAACTCACTTTTGGTAGTAGTAAAGCCTGCCTTCTCCATTTTATTTGCTTCCTTTTTAGCAGAAACAATTCCTACGTAATCACAAGCGACAACATGTCTTGCGTCTGCAATACTGACTGTAAAAGCGCCACTCTCTTTAATATTATCGGTTGTTTTATGGCTGCCAAGACTAATGCTAATCTTGTTCGTGCCGCATATGCCGCCCCAAGCAGCATTCATGGCATTTGGCTTACCATTTTTATCGTAAGTAGCAATAATAAGAACCGGCTGAGGGTACAATAAAGATTTTGCTCCAAAGTTTTTACGCATAAAAACCATCCTTTCTTTAATTACGTGAGGTTGTATATCCAAAAGATATTATACTATAATACTGAAATATTAATTTCTAAAGCACGTTCATGGTAGTTACATGCTATTTATTGAGCAGGTTATTGTAAATGTTTAAGTCCTCATCCTTAAAGACATTGAAGATTACCTGTTTAATCGTTGTGTTCGTATTCAAGAATTCCCGTACTGTTGTGACTGCAATTTCAGCAGCTATATCTTGTGGAAACCGAAATACTCCAGTTGAAATACAGCAAAAAGCGATAGATTCCACTCCGTTTTCAACAGCCAGTTCAAGGCAGGAACGGTAACAGCTACGCAGCAAATTCTTATCCTTTTCCTCAACGCTCCGTCTTATAATCGGCCCCACAGTATGCAGTACATATTTTGCGGGAAGATTATATCCCGGCGTTATCTTTGCCTGTCCGGGTGGTTCCTCATGCCCCTGCGCCTGCATGATCTCATTCATCTTCAGGCGAAGCTCCACCCCGGCATAAGTATGAATACAGTTGTCGATACAAAGGTGCATCGGTTGGAAACATCCGAGCATCTGGCTGTTACAGGCATTTACTATAGCATCGCATTTCAAAGTAGTGATATCACCCTGCCAAATGAAAAGGCGGTTATCCGCTTTTGTCGGTTGGAGCGTTGTCACATCTATGATTCCACGCTCTGCATTACGTTCTGACAAGTATTCATCCTGCAATTTAAGAAATTCGTCTGATACCGGCCGGGGTGGTCGAACATTCATTAACGAGCGAAGAAGGATTCTTTGCCCTTCCGCATCCTCCGGTATCTGTGTCCCGTGGTACGGTGTCTGCTCCCGCAAAAGGTATTTAATAAGCCATATACGCCGTTCATCTTGTGTCATTACATTACCCTCCGCCAATTTTAGGTTTGCCGCTAAATGCCCCACTCTTATTCTGCAAAAACCACAATCCGTTGGCAGGTATATACCAATACTCATGATATCATATATCAAAATAAATACAAGTATTCGGGTTAGACTAAGTACGTTTGCCATAGCATAGAAAAGGTATATAAATTAAGAACAGCCTGTTGGCTGCTCTTCTGATTTTTGTAATCAATAAAAGGTATATAAAGATTTATACGGATTTTTTGAGTTAGGTGTCAAGACGAAAAACGGCTTGGAAAGGACCTCCTCCCTGTTCACAGAAAAATGGCCGCAGAATTCATCCAAATAGCCGTCAATCGCAGCCATATCTTCTTCTGTGGCCGGTTTTGCCTCCACCTGCTTCGGCAAGTCTTCCGGAAGTGTTTCTGTCCGCAGGTACATTCTTCCGCCGTGCATTCCTGTTCCGCACATACTGCCCACCGGGACTTTCTTGTTTGAATTCAGCCCCAGTACAATAATCGTACCGCCCGCTTGGTATTCGCCAAGAAAGCTGCCCGCTTCGCCACCGATAACAAGCAGTGGCTGCTGCTCTTTGTACGCCTTCATATGAATTCCGGCACGATACCCTGCGTTACCCTTTACAAAAATCTTCCCGCCGCGCATGGCATACCCGGTTGCATCCCCGCTCGAACCGTGGATGACAATTTCGCCGTCGTTCATAGTGTCACCAGTTGCGTCCTGCGCGTTACCTTTCACAGTGATGGAGCCGCCGTCCAGGTAACAACCGAGGTCGTTGCCCGGCACGCCGTTGATGGTTATGTTTTTTCCGCTCATGCCCGCGCCAATGTAGCGCTGCCCTTCGCAATTGTCGATGACAATCTCCTGCTCAACAGCGGCACGTATCTCATCATTCAGGATTTTAAAATGTTTCCCGTCTGCGTTGATCCTCATTTTTTGACACCTCCCAGCATCAAAGCCCGTTCCGAGGCAGCGAACGCCATTAACTGCGGGCGCTCCCGAATTAGGTCAAAATCCACTGTATCAAGCGGCGTTTTTTCGCGAATCAGAGAGGTGTAAATCCCCGCTCTGGCAATTTCTCCGATTAAAATAAAGCCCTTCAGCAGATTGTCTTTGGTAATCAATTTTTTATAAGTGTTTTCGGTACGGGTGACATAGGTCTTGCCCTCATAGCTGCCGGCAGTAATAACGTGCAGGCCGAAAAATCCGATGGCGTTCATTGGAATCGCCTTGTCGTAAAGCTTTTCACCGCCCGCCATGTTGATACCGGCGGTTTCGCCCTGCATATAGGCGTTCGGCCAGAGTGCCAGCACACGGTACTGGCCATCCGTTATGTCATAACTTTCGCTGCAGTCCCCCGCCGCGTAAACACCATCCAGATTGGTTCTGCAATGCTTGTCAGAAACAATACCACGGTTCACTTTGCACCCAATTTCCGCCGCAAGGGCAGTGTTCGGGCGAACCCCTACCGCAAGTACAAGAACGTCAAAATCCAGGGTCTTGCCATTTGCCAGTTCTGCTTTATTTGCGGTAAACCTTACAACGCTGGTTCCCAAATGAAAAGTGATCCCCTGCTTTTCAATATGCCTCTGCACCATATGGGCGCCTTCTTCGTCGAGAATACTGGACAGGATGCGGGGCGCAAGATCGACCACCGTAATTGCTCCGGCTTTCCCGCGGATGCCCTCGGCGCATTTCAAACCGATTAATCCCGCACCCACGATTAATACATGACTTTGCGGGCCGATGGCCTCTTCTAGCGCCCTTGCGTCGTCCAGCTTCATAAAGGTGAACTTTTTCGAAACGGTGTCCAGTCCTTCAATCGGTGGCACAAATGGGGAGGAACCCGTTGCGAAAAGCAATTTATCAAAAGGAATGCTGCTGCCGTTATTCAGCAGCACCTTTTTTGCCTCGTAATCTACCTTTTCAGCGGTAACCCCGAGAAGGGGGGTCACCATATTCTTCTTGTAAAAGTCATCCGGACGATATTTCATTTTCTGTTCGTCCGTTTTGCCATAAAGTAAATAGGAAATCAGTGGACGGGAATAAACATGGTACGGCTCGTTGGAAATTACCGTAATATTCCCCGTTTTGTCGACGGAGCGGATTCCCTCAACGCAGCCAACCGCCGCGGCGGAATTGCCGATAATCACATAGTTCATTTTGTTCACCTCTCCTCAAATACAATTGCGCGGTTCGGGCAGCCCTTCACGCAGGCCGGCTCACCAAAGGAATTGTTTATGCACAGCTCGCATTTCTGCACCACGTTGCCGGTCGGCCCCGGCATGATTGCGCCGTACGGGCAGACGAGAATGCAGGTGTAACAGCCCACACATTTTTCCTGATCGACGAAAATTACGCCGTCCTGCACGCTGAGCGCGCCGGTAATGCAGCTTTTCACACAGAGAGGTTCCTCGCAGTGGCGGCAATTCACGGCAAAGTTGATATTGTCGCCTTCCTCAACCTGAATCCGGGGATAAATAGGCACATCTTTTAATGCTTTGACCATATCGTCGCAGCCAGAATTTGCAAAAGCACAGTTGTATTCGCAAAGATGGCACCCAAGGCACCATTTTTCATTCACATAAACACGTTTCATCAATTATTCCCCCGCATGCTTGATGCCCAAAATCTGAAGTTCTTTTTCAGTCAATCCGATTCCTCGCAACATCAGGCGGTTGCCCCTAAGCGCTTCAATCGAGTTGATTCCCATACCGCCCATCATTTCCATTATTTCATGCTTCCATGCCGAAACTAGGTTGACCAGGCGTCTGTATCCGATTTCTGGGTTCAGCCGTTTGACAAGGTCTGGGCGTTGGGTCGCAATACCCCAGTTGCATTTTCCGCTCTGGCAGGTGCGGCACAGGTGGCAGCCGAGCGCCAGCAGCGCCGAGGTACCGATGTAAACCGCGTCAGCTCCAAGAGCAATAGCTTTGACAATATCAGCCGAATTGCGTATTGTGCCGCCAACCACAATGGAAACGTTGTTGCGGATATGCTCTTGACGGAGGCGTTCGTCTACTGCCGCGAGTGCAAGCTCAATGGGGATACCGACGTTGTCGCGAATACGGGTCGGAGCTGCGCCGGTACCCCCGCGGTAGCCGTCGATGGCAATGATATCAGCGCCGCTGCGGGCAATACCACTGGCAATGGCCGCTACATTGTGCACAGCCGCAATCTTTACAATGATTGGCTTTTTATAAGCGGTAGCTTCTTTAAGGGAATAAACAAGCTGGCGGAGGTCTTCAATTGAATAAATATCGTGATGCGGCGCAGGCGAAATTGCATCAGAGCCCTCAGGAATCATTCTGGTACGGGAAATATCACCAACAATCTTCTCTCCGGGCAGGTGGCCGCCGATACCCGGTTTTGCACCCTGGCCGATCTTAATTTCAATTGCCGCACCGGCTTCCAGATAGTCCTTATGTACGCCGAAACGCCCAGATGCAACCTGAACGATGGTATGAGAGCCGTACTTGTAAAAATCCTCATGCAGGCCGCCCTCACCTGTGTTGTAATATATACCCAGCTCCTGTGCCGCACGGGCAAGACTTTCATGCGCGTTGTAGCTGATGGAGCCATAGCTCATGGCCGAAAACATAATAGGAACGGAAAGTTCCAGATTAGGGTACGGGTTGTCGGTCTTGAGGCTGCCGTCCGCATTGCGCTCCAGCTTATCGGGGCGTTTGCCCAAGAACGTGCGGGTTTCCATTGGTTCGCGCAGCGGGTCTATGGAGGGGTTGGTCACCTGCGAAGCATTGATAAGGATTTTATCCCAGTAAATTGGATAGGGCTGAGGATTTCCCATGGAGGAAAGGAGCACGCCGCCCGTTCCCGCCTGACGGAAAATTTCGCTGATAGCCTCATTCGTCCAGTTTGCGTTAATTTTAAAGGTATCATTGTTCTTTACAATTTTCAGCGCGTGGGTCGGGCATAGTGCCACGCAGCGATGGCAGTTTACGCATTTGCTGTCGTCACTCTTCATGACCTTTAGGTCCGGGTCATAGGAATGCACTTCGTTTGCGCACTGGCGTTCGCATACACGGCAGGCAATACACCGCTGCTGATTGCGAACCACTTCGTAATCAGGCGATAAGTAATCGATGACCATTAAACATTCACCCCCTCGTTCAAAGTAACAACAATTGGTTCCCCGCCCTGCGGGGCCCAGAATCGCTCGATATTCGGTTCAACCGCCCGAATTGCACATTCTTCACTGGCTACATAGAACATATCGCCCTTTTCCCCGGCAACCATGGAGCGCAGCTTCAAGCGGTCGTTCAGCGCCATCAGCCCACCGGTAAACCCGAGCAGAATGGAAAACGGCCCGGTAACCAACAGGCTGGAGAACACATTACGCAGGTAGGTCAGTTTTTTCTGCTGTTCCGGGGGCATACGGTCAATTTCGCTCCAGAACGGTGCAGCAATGACCTGTGCCACCTCCTCAAGGCTTAAGCGCTGCTTGCGGTTGAGAAAATCTATGATATAGGTTATGACTTCCGTGTCGGTCAGCAGCACGCATTTGTAGCCGAACATTTCAATGAATCGGCGATTCGCGTCATAAGAGGATATTTCCCCGTTATGTACAATGGAATAATCCAGCAGGGAAAACGGATGCGCCCCGCCCCACCAGCCGGGCGTATTGGTTGGATAGCGGCCGTGCGCCGTCCAGCAGTAACCTTCGTAATTTTCCAGGCAATAATATCGGCCAACATCTTCTGGAAAACCAACAGCCTTGAACACGCCCATATTTTTGCCGCTGGAAAAAACATACGCGCCTTTAATCTCCGTATTCACCTTTGTGACAAACCGTGCGACAAATTCTTTTTCGTCCAGTCGTGCGTCTTTTAGAAGCTTTTCAAAGGGCAAGCCAAAATAGCGCCATATCATTGGTTCATCTGTAATTTCTGGTATCCTTCTGGTTGGAATTTTTTCCGCTATGTTAACGTCGAAATTTGCTTTAATGACCTCTTCACATTCTTCCTTGGCACGGACGCTGTCATAAAATACATGAAACGCATAGAGATCCTTGTTGCGGGGGTAAATGCCGTAAGCCGCAAAACCGCCCCCAAGGCCATTGCTTCGGTCATGCATGGTCGAAATTGATTTGATAATGGATTCCCCGTTAAACTTTTTTCCGCTTCGCGAAAAAATACCGGATATCGCACAACCCGAAGGAATACGAAATTCGCCCTCATTTTGCATAACTCAATTATCCTCCCTGCATAATATGGTAATGTATGTCTTATTTTCTTTATTTTTCAATTACCCTGTTTTTTATCTATAGAAATCTGATTTAACTCTTGAAAGTTATTTTGTGTTTCTTTATAGTATATTTTTTTAAGTGCTCTGTCAATACTTTTTGAATAAATTTTTGCATATAATTTAATGGTATCTTGCACTTTTAAGAAATTTTACGGCATATAGCGAACATTTAAACTTGTTATTGCATAAATTATTATTAAATCATGCAAATTGGTATTGACATTCATTTGCGGTTATCTTATAATAGTTGCATCACAGCAAAGGCGCTGTAGGGAAACCTGCAGCGCCTTTTTCTTTTATTTTTTTGAATTTCTGTGCAAGGAGTGATTTTCAATGAGCAATGTCCCTGCAATTTTCGGAAGCTTAGTATTCAATAAGACCGTCATGAAAGAAAGGCTACCCAAAGATATCTATAAGTCACTTATGAAAACCAGAGAAGAAGGCAAACCGCTGGATTTGGAAGTTGCTAACGTAGTAGCTAACGCCATGAAAGAATGGGCCATTGAAAAGGGCGCGACCCATTTCACTCACTGGTTCCAGCCGATGACCGGTATTACAGCTGAAAAACACGACAGCTTCATTTCCCCTACGGATAACGGAAAAGTTATTATGGAGTTTTCCGGCAAGGAACTTATTAAAGGGGAACCTGATGCCTCCAGCTTTCCGTCCGGCGGGCTGAGAGCCACTTTTGAGGCCAGAGGCTATACCGCCTGGGACCCAACCAGTGACGCATTCGTGAAAGATGGAACATTGTGCATTCCCACTGCGTTTTGTTCCTATGGCGGCGAAGCGCTTGATAAAAAAACGCCTCTTCTCCGCTCCATGGAAGCAATCAACAAGCAGGCCTTGCGCGTGCTTCGGTTGTTTGGCAACACGACTGCCCGTCGTGTCATCACCACGGTCGGTCCGGAACAGGAATACTTCCTCATCGATAAAGCGCAATACGAAAAAAGGAAAGACCTGATTTATACCGGCCGAACCCTGTTCGGCGCGAAACCGCCAAAAGGTCAGGAACTGGAGGACCATTATTTCGGCGTAATTAAGCCGCGCGTCGCCGCTTATATGAAAGATTTGAATGAAGAACTCTGGAAGCTCGGTATCTTTGCGAAAACAGAGCATAACGAAGTTGCCCCGGCACAGCATGAACTTGCACCGATTTTCACTTCTGCCAACATCGCCACCGATCACAATCAGCTTACCATGGAAATAATGAAAAAGGTTGCAGCAAAGCATGGGCTGGCTTGTTTGCTTCATGAAAAACCATTCGCTGGCGTCAACGGCAGCGGTAAGCACAACAACTGGAGCATTTCCACAGACACCGGAATCAACCTGCTGGAACCCGGTGACTCTCCGCGTGAAAACGCGCAGTTCCTGCTCTTCCTCGCCGCCGTCATCAAAGCAGTAGACGAACATCAGGACCTTATACGCGCTTCCGTTGCCACCGCGGGTAATGATCACCGTCTGGGCGCGAACGAGGCTCCTCCCGCAATCGTCTCTATATTTGTCGGAGATGAACTGGAAAAAATTCTGGAATCCATTGAGAACGGAAGCGATTACCATCATAAGGGTAAAACATTCATGAAAATCGGCGTTGACGTCCTTCCGGCCATTCCGAGGGATACAACTGACCGCAACCGCACCTCTCCGTTTGCTTTCACGGGCAATAAATTTGAATTCCGCATGCTTGGCTCTTCTCTCTCAATCGCCTGCCCGAACCAAATTCTGAACATTATTGTTGCAGAGTCCCTTTGTGAATTTGCGGACGAACTTGAAAAAGCGGACGATTTCACCGACGCTTTGAATAAGCTCATTCGCAGAACCATTAAAGAACATAAGCGTATTATTTTCAACGGCAACAACTATTCCGAAGAATGGGTCGCAGAAGCGGAAAGGCGCGGCCTGCTGAATCTAAAATCCACCCCTGAAGCATTGTCTTACTATATTTCCGAGAAAAACGTTGCCCTCTTTGAAAAATTCGGAGTGCTTTCCAGAGCTGAGATGCATGCACGTTATGAAATCCAGCTTGAGAATTACTGTAAACAGCTTCATATTGAGGCTTTGACTATGATTGACATGATCAAAAAGGATATCATCCCGGCCGTCTGCTCTTACATGAAGGATATAAGCAAGGAAGCCCTCAACAAGAAGCAGCTTAATGCCGAGATTTGCTGCGAGCTGGAAGAAACCTTGCTCAAAAAACTTTCCGCTCTTTCCGCCGAGCTTTACCGTAAGATGGAGGCTCTTGAAAAGGTCGTTAACGAGCAGCCCTCTTTCGAAGATATACTGGAAAAAGCAATGTACTACCGCAATTCTGTGTTTGCTTCTATGGAAGACACACGTGCCACAGCGGACGAAATTGAAAGCCTGGTCGGCGAAAAATACTGGCCGTACCCCACTTACGGCAAGCTCCTTTTCAGCGTGGTCTAATCATTTCGCAATCCCAAAAGGCATGTGTTCCGCACCTAATCTAATATTCTCTTTTTGTTCGCTATAACGCATATTTGCTCATATTTACGCTCTGAAAGTGCACCCCTTGCATAAGCAGGGGTGCCACTTTCCCCTTCCGTCGTGCGTATCACTTGCAATCTGCCATCAGTTTTATAAACACCCTTTATCAAAAATAAATATTTGATTACTTTTGAATTTTATTATTTATTAATATTCATTTTGTAGTAATCTATAATCAAGCAACAAAATCAGTATACAAGATATAAATCAAGCTATATTGGCATTTGTTCAATATTATACAATTTTTTGATTAAAAAGCGAGATACTTTTTATAATTTTTATTTGCAATTTTCAGAAATAAATATTGCAATTTTGCATATACTGTGGTATAGTATATGCAAATTGATGCAGTGATCTGGCAAAGGGGCCATAGTCTACAGTAAAGCGTAATGTAGACGTTGGCCTCTTTTTTATATTTGATTTGCCGGCGGTCAGATATAAAATCTGGATTATTGCGAAAACTCATTTCATCTATAGGAGGGTAATAGCATGAACGCATTAAATTCAGGCGATATATCCTGGTTACTTATATCTTCAGCATTGGTTTTTATAATGACTCCTGGCCTCGCTTTCTTTTACGGAGGTCTGGTTAAACGTAAAAATGCAATCAACACTATAATGTCATCCGCCTTTATCATGGGGCTTGCCTCATTGCTTTGGGTTCTGATTGGCTTTTCGCTTTCCTTCAGCGGAGGAGCGGGAGGATTCATCGGTGACCTGAACTGGTTTGGTATGCGTCTGACGGAAGGCTCAGCGGCCACAGCTTACGCACCCAACACCGTTTGTTTCGCAGTCTTTCAAATGATGTTTGCCATAATTACTCCGGCGTTGATTACAGGTGCCATTGTTGAGCGTATGCGTTTCTCCGCTCTGTTTATTTTCATCGCAATATGGTCCATTATTGTTTATTATCCTTTAGCACACATGGTCTGGGGCAACGGCTTCCTGATGAAACTTGGAGCCATTGACTTTGCTGGCGGCACTGTAGTTCATATTAGCTCCGGTGTCAGTGCGCTGGTAGCCGCCATTGTACTTGGAAAGCGCAAGAATTACGGTAAGGCAACCTATCATCCGCACAACATTCCTTTTGTATTCCTCGGCGCGGCCCTTCTATGGTTCGGCTGGTTCGGCTTTAATGCAGGCAGTGCAGGTGCAGCCAACTCCCTCGCTATACACGCCTTTATAACTACGAATACCGCCTGTGCAACGGCAATGCTTTCCTGGATGCTGATCGAGAAAATTAGAAATAAAAAGCCCACTTTAGTTGGTGCATCAACCGGCGCGGTTGTCGGGCTTGTCGCTATTACGCCTGGCGCAGGCTATGTTCCAATCTGGGCCTCGATCATTATCGGCGCATTGGTCAGTCCTATCTGCTATTTCTTTATTTCTGTTGTGAAGCCAAAGTTAGGCTATGACGATTCGCTCGACACCTTTGGCTGCCACGGTATCGGCGGTATCTGGGGCTCAATCGCTACCGGCCTGTTTGCCAAAAATGGCTTCAACCCCGACCCAAAGTTAGATGCGGTTCAGTGGAACGGGCTTGTTTTCGGCCAATGGCAACTTTTTGTCCGTGAACTGGCGTCAATCGGTATTGCAATTGCGGTTGCCGTCGTCGGTACATTGATCGCACTTGGTATTACTAAGCTTTGCGTTAAAAAGCTCAGGGTATCGCCTAAAGAAGAGGATATCGGGCTTGACACTGTTGAGCACGGGGAATCCGCTTATCCATCCTTCAACGGCATGGATTAATTCAGAATTATGGGAGGTGGCACTATGAAGAAGATTGAAGCTTTCATCAGGCCCGAAAAGTTGGAAGAGATTAAAGATGTACTCAAAGCCCTGAACTTAAACGGTATGAGCATCGTACAAGTTATGGGCTGCGGTAATCAAAGCGGGTGGAAAGAAATTGTTAGGGGTTCAGAAGTGGACATAAATTTCTTACCCAAAATCAAAATTGAACTTGTTGTTCAAGATAACCAGCTTGAAGATGTCATCAAGAATATCTGCGAAAAAGCCAAGACTGGCGACGTGGGAGACGGGAAGATATTTATTTCCGATATTTCTGACGCAATTCGTATCAGAACTGGCGAAAGAGGCATAGACGCCATAAAATGAATTTCTTCAATCAAATATGGTTGAACGTATTAAGGCGGTTACATCCTCAATTGGGGATTGTAACCGCCTTTAAAGTTAAGTCTCTTCTTAATTACTTGGTTTCACTCAACTTTTTGTTCATCGCCTGAACCTTCTGTTTCATTTTAGTATACTGGCTGCACCAGATTATTACATAGATAACGACGAAGATTCCGAAGTACAACAATATTCCGGCAGCAGTATGATCCATCCATCTCATTAGATAGGCAATAGGAAATGTAGCGATAGAGCAGATAATAAAATGAGTAACTGTCATTCTCAAAATACTCCAATCTGTATCCCATATGGCAGAGGCACCGCCGAATACTGCTCCATAAAGCATTGAGAAAATGGCCTGAATCAAAACCGCGTTCATCTCTGTCCCGAAATCCGATGCTAATTCGGGCACTATAGCATGGTATCTGCCGTCGTTGACAATCAATGAAATAACTATCGTAACTATGGTGCTGACAGCAAGTCCGATTGGCGCGCCAGCCAAGCAACGCAGCAATATTTTCTTTTTCATAACGGATCACCTCATATCCCTAAAACCTCTTTGATTCTTGATACATATCTCCTTGAAACATACGTAACGGTTCCATCAGTAAGAGTGACGCAGATTGTACCGGTGAAACTAAGGTCAAAGTTTTTAACTTTCTTCAAATTAACAACTTCCGAGTTGGATATCCGCACAAATGATTCCCGTTTCAAACATTCCTCCAGCTCATACAGCCTGTATCTAAGAACATACTCATCTGAGGCAGTGACTGCGTAAACCTTGCCGTTTGCGGCATATATCCGCAGGATATCTCTTTTATCCAGCATGGTAACGGTGTCCCCTTTGAACCCGGCAATCATCTGTGGCTGCGTTCCCGAGATCGTTCTGACAATCTCGTTTATTTCTTCTGTCATCTTATCAGTCACTATAATAATTTTGGGTTCGGAAACAGACTCGTCGATTTTTACTTCAACCTTCACGATTTCACCTCCTGCGCCTTTGTCAATTTCATTATATATAAGAAAAGCGACCAAATCTATTGATTTTCAATAGATGGTCGCTGTGAAAACATAAGTGGTCGAATACGTTAAAGCCACTTCCAATTAAGACTTAATTTCTTTTATTATTTGACCTTAAATGGCATACCATCGAATTGCAATGAGCAATTAGTAAATTTTTAATCAATAAACAAGTTTTCTTCCATCTCTCTTATTTCATTGCGGCGTTTTTCGGTTTCAGATTTGTTAACAGTAACCTCGATGATATCCCCTTCCCTTGCTTCAGCAGGGATGGCGATCCGTGGGATATCTGCAAATTTTCCGTTTTCTAATTCTACAACCGCAAAATTTCCTTCAAAACGATCTATCGTATATTTCATACTAACACCTTAATTCCGGCGGACTAAACTTACTATATGGTTTATCCGCGCGATTTTATGATATTCTTCTGCTATTAGCGTTTGATTAGGGGGCATTTTCCTTAATGCTTGACGCATTTTTATTTACTGTTATTACATTCCCATCTGATGTAAAAATTATTGTACCATATTCATCAGTGCGGTATACTTTGGCACCGACTGACTGCAAACGCTTCAAGCACTGCGCTGTTGGGTGACCGTAACTATTACCTTTGCCAACTTCAATTATAGCATATTTAGGACTTACTTTCTTGATAAAACTTGCACCAGTAGACGTTTTGCTGCCATGATGTCCGACTTTAATGACATCTGCTTTTACATTGGCGGTTATTTCATTTTCTGAAACGTTTCCCGCGTCACCCATAAATAGAAACTTAATATTTCCATATTGTAACATGAGTACAGCAGAATATTGATTCAAGTCGCCATAATTTGTTCCATTTGGCGCTATCATCTTTATGGATAAAGAGCCTGTGTCAACAACCGTTACACCGGATTTGGCTGTATTTATTTTAAGCCCTTTATTTTTTATCGCTGACAACAGATTTTTATAAACCTTTGTTGTTGGCGTATCTGAGCTTGAAGTACGCGGCATATATATTTTGCCTATCGCAAATGAATTTACGACTTCTGTCATGCCGCCAATATGGTCAGCGTGGGGATGTGTGCAAATAATATAATCAATTTTATTGTATCCGAGGCCTTTTATGTAGCTTACAATGCCGGCTCCGCGTTCTTGAACCCCAGCATCTATCAGCATGGTTTGGCCGTTGGGCAATTCTAAGAATTCACTGTCACCTTGTCCTACATCAAGATAATGGACCTTTAATTTCGCGTTTGAAGCTGGAGCAGAAGATTCAGTTGCCGTGTCTGTTGTCTGTGAAGATGATTGCGCTGGCGCTGATGAAGAGGATGTTTCAGATGATGAAGTTGCAGATTTAATAGCGGAACTTGTTTTTGTAGTTAATGTATTTTCTTTGTCTGTCTGCGCCGGGAATATGCAGGCAAATACTATAGTTATTATTAAAGGGGCTATAACTGCTGCTATTGTTGTTGATTTCTTAATGTAAAACTTTTTCTTGGCTGCTAACTTTCTAATAACCGGATTTAGAAGTATTGCCGGAATAATAAAAGATAATAGTCCAGCGCTTGACGGCATACTACATAATCCCGTCAGTGTTAAAATGCCGCATATGATTGATGTGAACCATAGAACCGCACTCTTTAGTATTTTCATTGTGCCCTTCCTCTGTTTTACTTTTATCAATATTGTGATACATAATTGTATCACAAAGCAAATTTAGATTCTATCATAAATATTTGACACCTTAAATTTGATAGATAAGTATGGTTTAGTTAGGCTATTGGCGGTTATTGATTAACATAGGATAACCTCTTCCTTTTTGGTAAAAAAAGGGATATAATGTATTCTCAAAGGAGAAATGAAAATGAGAAAGAACAGAAATTCTAATATAAAAATGCTGTTAGTTGTTCTGGCAGGGATTGTTGTTTTCATAGTAGTTTTACTTATTTTGACTCACAACTATAAATCTGATCCAAATTGGTTATCCTTTTTGGGGTCCTATATTGGAAGTTTTATTGGTGCGGCTGCAACTTTTATTGCGTTTTACTTTACATATAAGGAAAATCAAATGGAAAGCAAAAGAATTCTCGAACATATTAAAGAGCAAGAAAGGGTTTCTATCCAACCTTTCCTTACGACATACTACAACTCTAATCAAGCTATATTTAATGAAGCGAAAATTGAGGTCGATAAGGATTCAATAGTTGGAGCAAATCAAACAATCGGTAAATCAATTCGAAAACAGATGTGGATAAAAAATATTGGGCAAGCTTCAGCGATCGATGTTGATGTCGCTTATCCTGGATCCGAGTTTCGCAAAAATTTAGGTAACATTCAAAAAGATGAGTTTTTCTTACTCAATATCGATATTCCATACAGTATTGAGAAATATAACTTTTCGTTGTGGTTTTTTATAAGGAGTTGGGGGACAATTTTTATAGTCAAGAAGTTATATTAGAAAACGAAAATATTGATGGTAAACAGGTTGTAAAATTTACAACCGAACTGCCTAAACTCGTTCCCAAATATGCGGTTTAATCTTTCCTGTAAAACTCTCCTATCCACCGTCAGCTCCAAGCAGCAAACCTGCGCAGTCAATCGGTCTGATATTACATAAAAAACGTCCCCGCTAACCGATGGGTCAGCGGGGGTGTTGTTATTTTTATAATCACATATTAGTCCAGCTCAACTGCGCCGGTGTAAAGCTGATAGTATCTGCCGCCCATATCAAGCAGTTCTTCATGGGTACCCTGCTCAATAATTTCACCATGTTCCAATACTATAATCCGATCAGCATTTCGGACAGTAGATAGCCTATGGGCAATTACAAATGTGGTTCTGTCTTTCATCAGCCTGTCCATACCGCGTTCAATATATTTTTCAGTCCTTGTGTCGACAGAGCTGGTGGCCTCGTCAAGTATCAAAATTGGCGCTTTGGATATGGCAGCGCGGGCGATATTGAGAAGCTGACGCTCACCTTGGCTCAGATTAGCACCATCGCCTTCCAATACGGTATCATATCCCTGGGGCAGCCTTTCGATAAAGGAATGAGCACATGCCGTCTTTGCGGCAGCAATAACTTCTTCATCTGTTGCATCAAGACGCCCATACCGAATATTCTCTCTGACTGTTCCGGAGAATAAATGGGTATCCTGAAGTACCATCGCTATATTGCTTCTCAGGGAATCCTTTTTAATATTCTTAATATTGATGCCGTCAATCAAGATTTCTCCTTCTTCAATGTCATAAAACCTGTTAATCAGGTTCGTAATGGTCGTCTTTCCTGCGCCAGTAGAACCAACAAAAGCGATTTTCTGGCCGGGTTTAGCTGTTACATTTATATTTTTCAGTATCGTCTTACCGGGCTCATAACCAAAGGTCACGTTCTTCAGCACTACTTCCCCTTTGATTATCTGTGCACCTTCTACCCTGTTTCCTTCGGCACAAATCTCTATCGCATCTTCTGGGTCAGCTTTTTCAGGCGCCTCGTCCATCACTTCAAACACTCTTTCCGCGCCGGCTAATGCAGCAAAAATTATGTTCATCTGCATAGACAATTCATTAATCGGCCTTGAAAAATGTCTTGAATAGTTTGTAAATATGGTGAGGCCGCCGATATCAAAGTTTGCCGTCAAGCACAAGATACCGCCAATTGTCGAAGATAATGCAAAGCTAACTTGGCCTAAGTTACCCATAACAGGTGCTATAATGCTGCCGAAAAATTGTGCCTTCATCTGTTTTTGACGCAAGTCATCACTTAGGAACTCGAATTCCGCCATTGTTGTTTCTTCATGGGAGAATACCTTTATTACCTTCTGACCAGTGACTGTTTCCTCAACATATCCATTGACTGCGCCAAGTGCCTGCTGCTGGCCTATAAAATACTTCCTGCTTTGCTTTCCTATCAAATTTCCTACATAGACTAATAAAGGTATTGTCACAACAATAACTAATGCGAGTATCCAATTTGTGACGAACATAAGTATAACGGTACCAACCAAGTTGATAATACATGAAAAAATCTGAGACAGGGTATTATTGAGCATTTCACCGACCGAATCAAGGTCATTTGTGAAACG
Organism: [Clostridium] cellulosi; assembly: GCA_000953215.1. Classification (NCBI taxonomy): domain Bacteria; kingdom Bacillati; phylum Bacillota; class Clostridia; order Eubacteriales; family Oscillospiraceae; genus Ruminiclostridium; species [Clostridium] cellulosi. The sequence continues at coordinate 833,982 of LM995447.1, read as the reverse complement.
GCTCATGACGTCACCATGGGTGTGCGTATCATGGTATTTTACAGGAAGTTTTTGAATCTTGCGGAATAGCTCTTCCCTGATTTTAACCAAGGCATTCTGGGAAACACCTATCATGATTCTTTGCTGCAGGTAAGTACATATAACGCCGACCAAATAGATACACGCCATAGTAAGTATACCGAGTACAAGGTTGCTTATTTTCTCCTGCGCAGTGCTTTTGGCATCAACCAGATTGTTGATGATAGGGCGCAAAAGATAACTTCCTGCCAAATTTGTCAAGGTGCTGCTTAACACACAAGCAAAAACAAACAGTACTTTAATCTTATCCCGTCCAATATAGGCAAGCAGCCTATTAATTGTAGCCATTGCGTTTTTCGGTTTGCCGCCGCCTATATGGCCCCGTGGGCCCCGGGGCCCAAAACCGCCTGGCCTTCTTCCTCCGGGAGCAGGCGGTGTTACTTTCCCCGGGCCAGAATTTATATTTTTACTTCCATACCTGCGTAGTAATATTTCTTTTCTTTCTTCACTGATACGACTCATTATGCTGTTACCTTCTTATCCATTTGTGAGTAGTAGATTTCGGAGTATGTTGCACACTTTTTCATTAGCTCGTCGTGAGTACCTATACCGGCAATTTTTCCATCATCGAGAACAATAATCTTATCTGCATTGATTACTGAAGAAATCCTTTGGGCAATGATAATCTTCGTCGTACCTTTCAACACGTTATTAAAGCTTTCCCTGATTTTTGCTTCCGTTGCCGTATCAACTGCACTTGTGCTGTCATCAAGAATTAATATCTTCGGCTTTTTCAGCAATGCTCTGGCAATACATAATCTTTGCTTCTGACCGCCGGACACATTGACACCGCCCTGACCCAGTTCGGTATCATATCCATCCGCAAATGAAGTGATAAATCCATGTGCCTGCGCAATTTCTGCATATTGGGCTACCTCTTCATCACTTGCATCTTCATTGCCCCATTTGAGGTTTTCCTTTATAGTTCCAGAAAACAGAACATTTTTCTGAAACACTATGCCGACTCCGTCGCGAAGATTCTTTAGCGAATAGTCTTTGACATTAACGTCATCAACCAGCACTTCCCCGCTGTCCACATCATATAATCTTGGAATCAACTGCACAAGGCTTGACTTGCCGCAGCCGGTTGGACCTATAATGCCTATCGTTTCACCAGGATTGATAACAAAATTGATATTCTCTAAAACCCATTTTTCACTGTCTTTATAGTATTTGAAGTTAACCCCTCTAAACTCGATTTTGCCGCGCTGAACAGTGAGGTCCTTATGCAGGGCTTTTTCATCAGTAAGGTCAATTTCTGTATTGAGAACCTCATTGATACGTTTTGCAGATGCAAGGGCCCTTGAACCGTTCAGAATAATAAAGGAAACCATCATCAGCGACATGAGGATCTGGACAACATAGTTTACAAATGCAGTTAAAACGCCAGAAGTCATTTCGCCTACAATAATCTGATTTCCGCCATACCATACAACTGCTATAGTTGTAATATTCATCGCAAGGGTCATAACTGGCATGGTAAAGATAACAGCCTTCAATGCACTTAATGTGCTTTCCTTTAAGTCAGTATTAGCTATTTTAAATTTCTTCTCTTCAAACTTTTCTCTGACAAAGGATTTTACAACCCTGATATTTGTTAAATTTTCCTGTGTGGTAGTATTAAGTGCGTCCAGCTTCTTCTGCATGGTTGTAAACCTCGGGAAGGCTACTTTCATAATTAAGTAGATTGCAAGGGATAACAGCGGTATTACGCACAAAATTACTAATGCCAGCTTTGGATTTAATACAAAAGCCATTATCAGTGCGCCGATAAGCATACCTGGCGCCCTTAATGCCAATCTTAACATCATCTGAATCATGTTCTGTATTTGGGTGATATCATTCGTCAGTCTTGTGATTAAAGAACCTGTATTATATTGGTCAATGTTCTTAAATGAAAACTTCTGAATTTGATTAAACAGATCTTTTCTCAAATCGTTAGCAAATCCTGTGGAGGCCTTAATTGCAAAATAAGCGCCGCCTACACCGCCTGCCATCATGCACATTGCGGTCAATACCATAGTTATACCAGTCGTTATTATATATGGAATGCCCCTGCGGCCAACTACTCCGTTATCAATGATATTGCTAAGTAGCAGAGGCATTACAACTTCGCCAATAACCTCCACAATCATTAGAATTGGCCCTATTATAAATGCAGGTAAATATGGTTTAGCATATTTCCAATACCGTTTCATCCATTGTACCCTTTCTTTTTTTGTTTTATTTCATCTTCCATCTTGGCTAAATTGGCATCAAGTTTTTTTAATAAGCCTGATAAAGTATGCTTCTCTTCTTCGGTAAGCCCCTCAAAAACCTTTTGGTCTGCATAGTCAAAAATTTGTTTACTTTGTTCTACAACCTTATTCCCTTTCTCAGTTATTATAATCTTATTTAGGCGGTTATCCTCTTTAACCATCTCTCTCTTAATATAACCTCTCTTTTCTAATTTTTTTAAGGATACCGCTACCGCTGCCGCGGATATATCCATTGACTTTGCAATATCATTCTGTGAAGCATCAGGATTATGAGAAATTACCATCAATAAGCGATGCTGAGAATGATAAACGCCTGTTTCATCCAAATAACACTGCATAATCTTCCTATGTTTTATAACAAAATCAATTAATTGATGAATAATCTCCTTGTTGCTGACTTTATGCGTGCTGATTTCCATATTTTATTATTTCACCTCCATACATAAAAAGTTATTATTAACTTATTAATCATTATCGTCATAATTATTAGCTAGTTAACATTCACATATTTTATTATACCTTTTGGCTTATGTCAATAGTTATTTTACTTGCTTTTTCAATCTGTGACGAAATTTGTTTCCATAAAAACAAAACGCCAATAAAATACCGTCTGATAGAAATCAGGCGGTGCTTCTTTAAATTAGCGTCATAATGCACGGGATAACAATCACACAGGCAACGGAAGTAATCGCCGTCGCAAAACTGGCGAATTTATAATCAGACCCATATCCTTTTGCTACAATACTAATGTTTGTCATAACCGGCATGGCGGATTGGATTATAAAAACCTTTGCCATAAGCTCGGGCACGTGGATAAAATGCAAAAGTATAAAGACAAGCAGAGGGGAAAAAATGAACCTTCCAAAAAGGACAAGCAATATGTCCTTGTCTATCCTCCATTCAGATAAATGAATTGAATATAATACAAAACCGATAAAAAGCAGCGCAAGCGGTGTCGTCAGGTTCCCAAGGCTGTGGAAGCTGTCCATCGCGAAATGTGGCAAAGAAACTCCTAAAAAAATCAAGATTAACCCGATGATAAAACCCAATAGTGCCGGCGTTGCGATTTTCTTTAAAGAGGACAAGGATAACAGCGGGACGGCGGACAAACCGTCTTTGCTGATTTCATAGACGCCAAGTGTCCAGAACAGAGTGGTATTAACTATGTAATACAAAAGGACATAGGGAACACTTTTTTCACCGAACAACGCCAAATTGATGGGCAAACCGACAAAAATCGTATTGGAGCAGAAAAATGCGGTCCGGAAAACCCCTCTTTTCTCCCTTGGAATCTTGAACAATATACTGAGTAAAATGGATACTACATATCCGATCAGCATGGAAAGAAAAGGGATTAACATGCCGCTGAAAAGCATCAAAAACTTATCCCGGTCGAAAGAATTTGTTATATTCCAAATCATGTAGCATGGCAGAGAAATGTTTAAAATGATTTTGGTAAAAGCATTCCCGATTTTTTCATCAATCCAGCCTATGCGGGCAGAGCAGTAACCGACAAGAATCATAACGACAACGGGTAAAATGCTGTCGACAGAGGTTCGGAATGTTTGAAGCATAAAAGTTCACCTGCTTGCAAGATTAACGGTTATATCATAGCACGTCAGGCGGACTAATGCAAAAAATAAAACAAGGTACTTCATTTTTCTTACAAGCTCGTTATTGACATCAATTGCTTTACGAGTTATATTGAGGGTATTATTGGAAGCCATTATTGTCAGGGAGGTTAACGGCATGCCCAAAATTGGTCTTGTTTTAGAGGGAGGCGGGATGCGAGGAATAATTATCATCAAAATTATTGACTAGTTAAGTATGTTGTTTTTGTTGACGTGTTTGACTAATGCCACTTTGAAATTTTTTGTGTATTTTATTTCATTGTTATTTTTATAATATAAGTCCGTCTTGATATACATCGGTATAAATGGTATACTTCAATATGTTGGATAATAATGTTTTTTTCGTGATGCTTCTATAAGAAAATCTTACTTATTATGGACCAAATTTGGAGGTAATTAAGTAGATCAGAGATGAAATACATCATTTCCAGAACAAAGTGAAACCTAAAAGCAAAACTGAATTCAATGCAGAGATTTATTGGTGCAAGCTTTTTGCTTGATATGCTTGGCTAATATGGGGAGGGGTTTTGATGGCAGGAAAGTTTAGATGGATGATGTTTAAAGACGTCAATCTATGCGATGATTTTTTTGCCCCTCTTAAAGCCGATTATAAGGATTTCTCAATATGGTTCAAGAAAAAGAGTGATACGGGTGAAAAAGCTCTTGTTTTTCATGATGAAATTGGCGTTGGAGCCTTTGTTTATTTGAAACTTGAGAATGAAAGCATAGTATTGTCTGACCGTATATTGCCTTCTATTCCTCGTTTAAAAATTGGCACATTGCGTCTAGCTGAACGATTCAGAGGGAAACGTTTTGGTGAAGGTGCTTTAGGAGTTTCTCTTTGGTATTGGCAAAACACAAAAACGGATGAAGTATATATAACTACCTATGAAAAACATACAGATCTTATCTATCTATTAAAGCGATTCGGATTTGTTTGTGCAGGCAAAAACAAAAACAAAGAACTTGTATTTATCAAGAACCGGCATACACTTGATTACAGCAATCCATATCTGTGCTTTCCATTCATTAGTCCTTCGATTAAGAAAGCAGGAATCTTGCCCATCTACGATCGCTTTCATGATCGGCTTTTCCCTTATTCTGAATTAAAAGGTCAGAATCAAATCATCGAAGAAACCGCGGGTAACGGCGTCACAAAAATTTATATCTGTGCTCCATACAGCGCCATACAATATAGCATAGGTGAACCAGTCTTTATCTACAGGATACATACTGGATCAGGAACAAAGTCCTACAAATCAGTTGTTACTTCATACTGTACTATTACGAAAGTTGATGTTATCAAAAGCGCCGGTAAAATCATGATGAGTCTCGATGAATTTATCAAAGGTGCTGGAAATAAAACAGTTTTTACTAATCAAGAATTAACAACCCTTTATAACAAAAAGAACAATAATCTAATTATGATTGAGATGGTATACAACGGCTTTTTCGGTAAAGGTAAAAATATTACCTATAGGGCCCTTAGCGATCAAGGGCTATTCCCGACATATCCGTATAACATTCAATATAACAAAGATCAGTTTATTAAAATATTAGAAATGGGTGGCGCAGATGTCTCGAATATTATTATCAATTAATCCGGAGCATGTCAAAAACATACTAATCGGTAAGAAGCGATTTGAATTTAGAAAAGTCCGGTGCAGGTCTGATGTAAATAAAATTCTAATTTATTCTACAGCTCCTGTAAAAAAGGTCGTAGCTGAAGCGAATATTGAGTATATTATTGAAGGTGATATCGAAGAAGTGTGGAATATTACCAACGAATACTCTGGAATTTCTTACGATTATTACGCTTCATATTACGAAGGAAAAAATAAGGCCATCGCCTACAAACTATGTAATGTCAGAAAATACAAGGAACCAAAGTCGCTATCTGAATTCGGTATCCAATATGCACCGCAGTCCTTCGTTTACTTACCATCAAATATTTGATCATTGTCAGGAGGTTAACGGCATGCCCAAAATTGGTCTTGTTTTAGAGGGAGGCGGGATGCGCGGCCTTTTTACTGCAGGCGTGCTTGATTTTTTTATCGACCGGAATATTGATTTTCCGTATATTATAGGAGTATCTGCCGGCGTTTGCCATGGAACCAGCTTTGTAACAAAGCAGCGTGGCCGAACAAGAGATATCAACATAGACAATATCCGCGACAAGCGTTATGTAAGCTTTCACAATTATTTAAAAACTGGTTCTTTATTTGGGATGGATTTTATCTTTGATGAGATTCCAAATAAATTGTATCCTTTTGATTTTGACGCATTCAATTCTTCTAAAACAGAATTTATTACCGGTGTTACGGATGTTCATACCGGCAAACCAAAATATTTCGGGCGGGAACATTATAAATGGATTAATACCATCGCTCGCGCATCATCGTCCATTCCGCTTTTCTCTCCAATTGTCGATTTTGAAGGCGGGCAGTATCTTGACGGCGGAACGTCCGACCCCATCCCAGTACGCAAGGCATTAGCAGACGGATGCGACAAAGTTGTAACCATCTTGACGCGTGACCGCAGTTTTGTGCGTAAACCCGAAAAGTTTCGCTGGATTTACCGGAGAGCTTTCAGAAATTATCCTGAGATGGTTCGCTGCCTTGATGAGCGGCATAAAGTATACAACAGTACCCGTTCATTCCTTTGGGATCTTGAAAAGCAAGGCAAGGCTTTTGTCATAGCACCGCCAACACCGGTCACTATCAGCCGGTTTGAACGTAACAAGAGCAAACTGCTGGCACTGTATAAGCAAGGCTATGATACCGCAGCAGAGCTTGCCGAGAAGCTGAACGATTTCATGAGCGCAGAGTAAATTTTACGGTACATCATAAAAAAGCCCGCAAAAGCGGGCTATTAATATAGGCTATAAACAGTTTCATATTTTGGTTTAGATTTGTTCCGCTATAACTTGGTTTGTGATCTGGCAATACATTTTGTAACCGTAGACAAATTTTTCATCTCCAAAAAGGTTATCATACTATTTAAAATATGAATGACCGCCAAAGTTTGTCCCAGATATTCGCCATTTTTTGACAAAGGCAAATTGAAACCAATATAGTAATCGTATAAAAATATCCCCGCTGGCTTTGTCTGCCGGCGGGGATTTAATTTATAGTCATAACTTGCACGGTATATTTAAATAACCTGCGGACTGCTAAAATTTAAAACCGTCTTTATAATCCACATAGCCGAACTTTGTTTCCATGCCCTTTTTAGTATTATAGAGAAGCGCATATCTGTTGCCTGCGGGATAGAGCGGCGTCGCTTTTTCATACGGGAATATGGTTCCTATCCTATCGTTTCCTGACGGGCTGCCGTAAACCGGTTCATTTGTACTGCCGTTGTGCCACTTATAGTGCCACCGATTGTGAAGCAGATTTTGCAAATTACGAATCCAGCCATGTACCCAGCATGATTTTGCAGGATACAGGACTTCCGCAAGCTGAGTATCATAATTTACGCTGAGGATTATTATTCGGTCACCCTTATATACCTGTCTTCCTTTCACTACTTTCCCATCAGCAGTGCGTACGTCAAAATTAGCGCCGGCTGTTGAATTCCATTCGCAGGGCAAAGATGAGGCTGGCACCTCATAAACATTATTGCGGGAAGATGAATCTGCGAAAGTTTTTACTGCTGTTGGCTTTGCGGCTGGGGCATTATTAATCAATATGTCAGTTGTAAACTCGTCAAGGTCATAGGGTTTATTTGTGTATTGAAATCCTGCCCACTTATCCCATATGCCATTATCACCCGGGGTATTGACGCCGTAATGCGCAACCCACAACGGTAGGCGTTTAATCTCCGGGGTGAAATGCTGCTTTATAAAGTATGTGTTTGAATAAACACAGCAAGGAATACCGGTTTTCGATTTAAATAAATCAGCAAACTGTAAAACCTGCTCGGTCACCTGCTGCGGTGTGCCGCCATGATAGCCACCACCTTCAACATCAATGGCAAAGAGACAATCAAGCTGTTTCCCCTGCAGAACAGAAGCCGCATTATCAACCTGCGGCTGCACAGAATAGCTCCCTCCGACATGGAAGAAATGATATGCGCCGATTTTCTTGCCGGCGGCTCTGCATTTGGCATAAAGGTCATTAAATGCCGGGTCTTTAGTGCGTTGCCCTTCGCTTGCTTTCAAATAAACTACAGTGCCTGGTGTGGATTTTACGTCGATACCGGATTGATAATGTGATAGGTCACAGCCTTGCATGTTATTTGGGTTCCTGCTTTGCATATATTTATTCCCTCCTATTAAATAATATGAAAAAAGCGCCCCATATGGGACGCTTTTGTATGCTGCCAAGATGTAATTTAATTAGCTTTCCGCCATTTATTGTGATAACTAATGTTACTTGCGGAAAACACTGGCTGACTGCGCAGGCACGACAAGAGTGTTTCCATCCTGCCGTACAGCGCTGTTCAACTGATAGATACAGGTGCCCAGCGTTTGAGCGTATTCCACGCGCTTTTCTTCCGCCGATGGATTGATGATTACCAGCAAGTTCTCATCGCCAGAGGAGCGCAAGTACATCAGTGGATAGCCGGCATGGACAAACTCGATTTCACCGAAGTTTTGCAGTGCAGGATGAGCCTGGCGCAAAGCAATCAGCCTCTGCACCTCGCTTCTAAGGGAAGTCGGGTCTGCCATCTGAGCGGCGGCAGTGGGACGGTCGGCTGCTGGATCCAGTGGGATGTAGAGCTTTTCCACTGGAGCTGTCGAAAAGCCAGCGTTAGTGCTATTATCCCACTGCATTGGAGAACGGGAACCGGTACGCCTATATCCGCCCTCCACAGAATGCAAGCCTTCCACATAGCGCATACCGATTTCATCGCCATAGTAGATGTATGGTGCACCGGGCATAGTCAGCAGGAAGGCAAATGCCACTTTCAGCTCATCGCCATGCAGTGTCCTCGCAAGGCGGTCTATGTCGTGGTTACCAGAAGGAATGCAGATTAGACCCTTGTTCTTGGTTTTGTTATGATACTCCACATATTTATCTACGAAGGCAGTCACATCGCCCTTGCCACGGCTGGAGAAATACGGTTCTTCGCAGCGAAACAGATCATTGTAATGGGATGGGCCAGATTGAAACAGGAAATCCATGTGGAAGCCGCCTTCCAGCGCTTTGTCCGGCTCTCCCCATTCAGAAATTATCGCCGCTTCTGGAAACTCCTTGTCGAGGAATGCACGTACCTTCTGCCAAAGGGCGATGGTTCCCTTTCCGTCTTTGTCGTTCTTTACCAAAGAACCTGCCATGTCAACTCTAAACCCATCGCAGCCGCGAGAAAGCCAGAAACGCATCACATCCATCATCGCTTCCAGGGTCTTGCGGGGGCCTTCTGCATCTATGGGCTGCTGCCATGGACGCTCGGGGTTAAAGAAGCCATAGTTCAGCGCCGGCTGATGGGTAAAGAAATTCACCAAACAGGAGCCGTCCCTTTCAGAGATACCGCGCAGTGAGCCATATCCTGCGGCCTCCTCCCAAACGCTGTCCGTCCATACATAACGATCGGTGTATTCATTCCGCTCCGCCTTCATGGAAGCCTTGAACCACGGATGATTCCACGACGTGTGTCCCGGAACCAAATCGAGTAATATGTGCATCCCGCGCTTATGTACTTCGTCAAACAGTTGGATCAGGTCGTCATTGGTACCATAGCGGGGTGCAGCCTTATAATAGTCGGCTATATCATAGCCAGCGTCGAGAAAGGGAGACTCAAAGCAAGGATTCATCCAAATAGCGTTGCAACCCAGATCTTTGATGTAATCCAGCTTGCTTATAATGCCTTGAAAATCGCCAATGCCGTCGCCGTTGCTGTCACAGAAAGACTGGGGGTAAATTTGATAAAAGATGGCGTTATCCAGCCATGCAGGATGTCTGCTCATAATATTTTCCTCCTAATTAGCAGAGTTGTATATTAACTTTATGTATGATAGAATACTCCTGAAAATACATTGATTCTAATACAATATCACAGAATTATGATACTATACTACGATATGGAGAAATAATTATGGAAAAGGCAGATATAAAAGAAAAACGGCAGCACGCAACAGGATGGATACCCTATAGCTACTACGCCAGCGCCATTCCGGATTACTTTGCCAATGTGCCTTTGCACTGGCATGAAGAATTTGAGATTAACTATGTCCTGCATGGGCAGGGCGAGTTTCTCTGTGGTGAGGAACGGTTTATTGCAAAGGACGGTGACATTGTTATAGCCACACCGGGCCTGCTCCATGCTATGTTTCACTGCGAAAAAACCGCTGTGCGCTATGAAACGGTCGTTTTCAGTGCTGACATGCTGGGGATAGAAACACAGGATAGATGCAACGCTACATACATATATCCTCTTGTAAATGGCACATTCGGCATCACTCCGCACATTACGCCTGATACGCCACATTATTCCGAACTGCGTACCTGCGTATCCACAATCATTGATTGTGCCAAAGCAAATAATCCGATGGCAGATCTTTTGATGAAAAGTGCGCTTATGCGTTTTTTCTACATGCTTTGGAATGGCGGCAGCGTCACCGCACGGGACAAGGAGAGTAGATTGAGTGAGATGCTGCGCCCGGCACTGCAATACATCAGCGATCATCTAACAGAAGCACTCACCATTGAGCAACTGGCCAAAAGTGCTCACATGAGTGAGAGCTACTTCATGGAACAGTTCAAGCATTTAGCCGGTATGAGCGCAATTGCCTATGTAAACCAACTGCGCATCCGCAGAATCTGCGAGCTGCTGCGCACTACCACGCTTACTATTTCCCAAATTGCCTTCGACAGTGGCTTTCGTAATCTTTCCAACTTCAACCGGCAGTTTAGGCGAATGATGGGATGTACTCCGCAAGAATACCGCAAATTTAATTCAGGCAACAAGAATCTATTGAACCTAAGTAATGGCTGCCTTCTCACCGCTTAAGAGACATAAGAATATTTGCTAAAATGCGTATCCCTAATCAATATCTGGCATATCGTTTAGATATCTTTTACCTATAAAATATACTGGTACAAAATTTATAAAAATTTTTATCATATTTTATTGACAAAATATGAAATGGTTGCTATAATTAACGTAAACGATTACTAAAGGATGAATTTTATCAATTATGCACAATGATTTGACATTAAAAGACATAGCTAAAATAGCAAATGTATCAGTAGCAACTGTATCAAGGGTACTTAATAATTTAGGTGGATATTCTGAAGAAACTCGGAAAAAAGTATTAAAGGTTATTGACGAGTACGGTTACCGGCGCAATGCAGCAGCCCGTAATTTAAAGACGAAAAAATCTAACACAGTCGCTGTTTTGCTGCCGCAGGTAGAAACAACCTATTACATAACTATTCTCAATGGAATTGGGGATGCTGCCCAGCAAAATGGATATAGCGTTTTAGTATGCCATGTTGGCGCTTCCGGAAGCCGGACTAAAGAGTATATGAATGTACTTGGCGAACAAAGGGTTGACGGAATAATTGGGTGCAGCCTTCCTCCGAATGAAGAAATAGATTCACTGATGGCAAATTCATATATACCAAGCGTTCTTGTTTCAACTCTTTCATATAACTATACCATTCCGTATGTTAAAGTAGATGACTATAAAGCTGAATATGAAGCTACTAACTATTTAATAAAAAAAGGACATAGAAATATAGCTTTTTTATCTGGCCCAATATCTGATGTTGTCGCAGGTATGCCCCGCCTTCAAGGTTACAAACAAGCACTTGAGGATAATCACATCCCGTTTAGAGAGGAATTGGTAGCCTACACATCATTCAGCTTCGAAACTGGAATCCGTGCTTTTAAAGAAATTCTGAGCAGAAACGTTGATTTTACTGCTGTTGTTGCATGTTGTGATGACGTTGCAGCTGCAACCTTATCTGTGGGATATAAGCAAGGTCTGACAGTACCTCATGATTTTTCAGTCATTGGATTTGATAACACGAGAATATCAGAAATGACTGTTCCGCCGCTTACAACCATTGCGCAGCCATTATACGAAATGGGCACAACTGCTTTTAACATGCTTTTGTATGAAATCGAAACCGGCGTTAAACCTAAGAGCCAAATTATTCCTTTTGAAATTGTGGAAAGGCAATCAGTTAAAAAATTAAGATAAGGGTTATTTTTTCTTACTTACGTAAACGTTTACGTTAAACGTTTAACATATTATTTATAATAATTTAGGAGGATTTCTATGAAAAAAACTAAAACCACACTGGCGGCATTGCTTAGCCTGGCTTTGATTGGTTCAACTCTTGCCGGATGTTCCAACAGTGCTAGCAACAAGGAAAATTCGTCAGGCGCTTCCGGCGGCACAGTCAAACTTGAACTCTTTTCCACAAAAGCCGAAAACCTCGATATCCTAAAAACCCTTGTCAGTACATATGAGAAGAACAATCCCAATGTAAAAATCACAATCACAGCACCTGGTTCCAGTGCCGGTACGGCTCTTAAAACACGCCTTACAAAGAACGATCTTCCTGACATTATCGCTATGGGCGGAGATGCAACTTACACAGAAGTTGAGAGCGCAGGCGTTCTGGAAGATTTGAGCAATGAACCTTTTGCTGCAAACATACAGGATGCCTATAAGCAAATGGTTTATGATGTGCAGGAAAATAAAGAAGAAACACTGTATGGTGTACCATATGCGACCAATGCATCGGGAATACTTTATAATGAAGACATCTTCAATAAATACAACATTAGTGTTCCTAAAACATGGGATGAGCTGATATCTGTCTGCAAAACACTTCAGAGCAAAGGAGTTCAGCCATTCATGTTTACTTTCAAAGATGCTTGGACCAGCCTTTGCCCGTGGAACAGCATGGCGCCTGACCTTGCTCCTGAAAACTTCCTGACCGAAAGGCTTGAAGGAAAAACCACATTTGCTGCCACTCATAAAGAAATTGCCCAAAAATATCTTGAGTTATTGAAATACGGCCAAAAAGATATGTTAGGTACAACATACACAGACGGCAATAAGCTTTTTGCAGAGGGCAAGGCCGCTATGATGATTAACGGTAACTGGACAATCCCAGAGTTCAAGAAAACCAATCCAAACTTTAATGTTAACCTTTTTGCACTTCCTGCATCCAACGATACTTCGAAAAACTATGTAACATCCGGTGTTGATGTACTTTTTGCAATATCAAAGAGTGCATCCAATATTGATGCCGCTAAGAAATTCCTCGAATATATGATGGAACCTGATACTGCGCAGAAATACATAGACAATCAGTTTGCATTTTCGGCAATAAAAGGTGTCACACAGAACGATAAATCAGTTGCAGGTGTCAAAGAAGACATTGCTAACGGAAAAGTCGCAAACTTCCCGGATCATTACTATCCTTCTGGTTTCGACCTCGCCTCTATTACCCAGAATTTTGCGAAAAACGCTCAAGCTGGCATGGATGAGACCAAAAATATAAATGACTTCCTTGCCAAATGCGATAAAGAGTACGACGCTGCGAAATAAGAGTGAGTAAATAACTGCCGGAACAACCCGATTGTTCCGGCAGACCTATCATGGAGATGAAGCGTAAATGAGTAAAAGGCGAAATATAAACCTCGCATTTTATATAATGACAATCCCAATGGCTATTCTGTTTTTTTCATTTCATACAGTCCCATTTTTACAAGGCGTCTTCTATAGCTTTACTAACTGGAAAGGTTATGGGCGTTGGAAATTTGTCGGATTCAGCAATTATATTCACATTTTCAAAGATTCCGATGTAGGCAATGCATATCTTTTCACATTCTTTTTTGCCACTCTCGCAACAATTCTTGTAAATGTTTTAAGTTTGCTCATCGCACTATGCCTGAATGCAAATATAAAATTCAAAAACGGATTGAAAGCCATATTCTTCCTTCCGTACATGCTGGGTAATGTAATCATCGGGTTTATTTTCAATTTTATTTTTGCAAACCTGCTTCCGCCAATAGGAAAATCACTTGGCATTCCAGCTCTCAGCGTCAATATTTTAGGAACAGACAATGCGTGGATTGGGGTATTGTTCGTTACTGTGTGGCAGTCCCTCGCCTTTAATACCCTTATTTATTTATCAGGACTGCAAACGGTCAATCAAGATTTGTATGAAGCGGCCGATTTGGACGGCGCTTCCTCCTGGAAACGTTTTTCAAGCATTACATTCCCCCTTATTGCTCCTTTCTTCACCATTAATATGGTGCTTTGCATAAAAAGCTTTTTAATGGTCTTTGACCAGATAATGGTAATGACAAACGGCGGCCCGGGTAGCGCAACAACGAGTATTTCAGTGCTTATATTCAAGCGAGGTTTCCAGGGTGCTCAGTTTGCTTATCAATCTGCAGATGCAGTGCTGCTGTTTGTCATAGTCGCAGTCTTGTCATTCCTGCAGCTTTTTGTACTCCAAAAGAGGGAGGATAAAGTATTATGACCGACAGTTCATATCTCCTCATTAATACAAAAGCGAAAGAAAAAGTTTCATGGCCAATAACTATATTTTTGATTGTTATTGCGATTATTTTTATCTTCTTCCCGCTATATTTAACGGTTGTCATTGCGTTAAAAGATCCAAGTGACATGGTCAACGTTTGTGCTCTTCCAAAAAAGATTAAGTTTCAGAATTTTGTTGACGCTTGGAACATCACAGAATATCCGAGAAAATTCGCAAATACTTTCCTTATAACTGTACTGGCTCTGATACTTACAATAATAACAAACTCAATGGTTGGGTTTGCAATAGGAAGAAACCAAAAAAAGAGCCGCCTTTTTAATTTCTTATACTACTACTTTATCAGCGCACTGTTTATACCGTTTAATGTAATTATGCTCCCTCTTGTAAAAGAAGCAAGTGCTGTTCATATTGACAACATCTTAGGCATTACGTTTTTGTATATTGTTTTCGGCCTGCCAATGAACACATTGCTGTATACGGGATACATTAAAAGCATTCCAAAAGAACTGGATGAAGCAGCAACTATTGACGGCGCAAATACGTGGCAGCTATTCTTTAAAGTCATTTTCCCAACAATGGGGCCAATAAACGCCACAGTTGTTATTTTAACAGTAATGTGGACCTGGAACGACTTTCTTATGCCGCTTGTTTTGCTCAGTAAACCGGAACAGCAAACACTGCAGCTTTCACAATATGTGTTCCAGGGACAGTTCTCGACTAATTACAATCTCGCGTTTGCTTCTTATCTAATGGTATTGCTGCCTGTTCTAATCGTCTATGTTTTTTGTCAGAAATGGATTACTGCCGGGATTACAAACGGCGCGATAAAACAATAAACAGTTGGCCCTAATAAGGCGGGCAGGCAATTAAATCTTAGGATAAGAAATTATCCTTTTTGAAGGTGAACAACTTGAATTTATTAAGCGAAAGCATTAACGTTATCTTAGAAAACCAATCCGATTCCGGCTCATTTATTGCATGTCCAAATTTCAGGACTTATAATTTTTGCTGGATAAGAGATGGAAGTTTTATTGCAAATTCAATGGATGTGGTTGGTAAATATGATTCTGCTGAGAAATTCTTTTCCTGGGTTGATCGGGTAATTACAACTTGTGAACCTAAAATTGAAAATCTAAAGAATTCGCTGAATGAAGGAAAGAAAATCGATAAAAACTGCGTTTTCAATGCCAGATTCACATTGGACGGCAAAGAAGAAAAAGGTTCAAAATGGGGTAATTTTCAGTTAGATGCATATGGAACTTGGCTTTGGGCGTTAGCAGAACATATTGAATATACCGGAAATACTGAACTGCTTAATAAGTTCAGGAAAAGTATTGATCTTACCATTCAGTATATTGATAATCTATGGTATTATCCCAATTTTGATATTTGGGAAGAAAACAGTGATAAGATTCATACATCTACACTCGCTTGCCTTTACGGCGGTTTAAATTCAATCGAAAAGTTAATAAGCAGTGGAGAAATACGAACATTGAAAAACCGCATTCGTTCGTACATACTGACCAACTGCGTTAAGAATTCCAAATTTGTAAAATATGTTGGTTCTGAAGATGTCGATGCAAGTCTTCTCTTGCTGGGCGTTCCTTTTAAAGTAGTTGACTTGAATGACCAGATATACAAGAATACCGTTCATAGTATTGAACAAGAGCTTTTGTGCGGCGGTGGCGTACACCGGTACAAAAAAGATACATATTACGGCGGCGGAGAATGGATTCTGCTGTCATGCTTCCTTGGATGGTACTATGTGTTAACAGGAAACATTGAAAAAGCAAAGTCTATTTTGAATTGGGTTGAAGGTACGGCTGACAAAAACGGACATTTGCCTGAGCAAGATTGCTCACATATGCTTGATCCAAACTATTATGTTCACTGGGTAAAGCAATGGGGTAAGCCGGCTTCGCCTCTGCTTTGGTCACACGCAATGTATATCATTCTGCTAAAAGAAATCGAAAAGGCTGAACAAGCTCAATTATCTTGACAAGGAAAAGAAATAATATCTGTTATCCATCCGACCACATTTAAAATTGTTAATACTCCTTCTTTATACATCATACACAAAGAAAGCCCGTTGAAAAACGGGCTTTCTTTGTGTACGTGCGGGCTTTTGTTCACGTTATTTCAGCTTCGGTTTTAGATATCAGTCTTTTACCTTCTTGCAAAAAAACTGCAATCATTTCCCGCTACTATCACGAATACTTAGTACTTCCCTCTCCGTTTTATAGCGACTCACAGGGAAACATAAGATAATATCGCTCTATATATTAAAATGCAAACAAATATTACACTAATTTAAACATAAAAGCATCCCCGCTGTCCGTGAAACAGCGGGGATTTTTGAAACTATCTATACCATGTACCGGGATTCATGTTTAATTACATAAAACGTTTAAATTTCTGCGCTATCCCTTGCGTCTTTAAGGCTCTTGACATACTCCTCGAGCTGTTTAATATCTCCGGTTTTCTTTAATAGCGCACTTCCGATAAAGCAGCCTTCCGCTTTCGCTTCTGCGATCATTTTTACATCATCAGGTGTGCTGATACCTACACCGGCGTATATCGGATTTTTTATTCCCTTGTCTCTTAAATACTTTACACATTGAGCAAGAGTTTCACAGCCGGGGCGGACGTTTCCGTCGGGCTTTGCCTGAAGATAAATGAAAGCATTGGAATTGCGGGCGCTTTCAATTTCATTGTCTGGAAGCCCATAAGTGATATAGCATGAGACATTGAAGCCATTCGAAATAAGGGTATCCTTTACGGATTCGTCTTCGCTGCCTACAAGAATGATATCTTTTATGCCGCTCTTGCTGGCACGCTCAATAAACTTGTCGACACCCACGTAATCACGTATGATGTGATCATACATAAGCAGTATTACAGGAGTATCGGCGTGCCTTTTGAGAAGCTCGTCAACAGCGTCGAAAACTGCGTCTGCGTCTTTGAAGTTGTTATAAGCGCATTTCAGAGTATTTCCGATATATTCATTATCTAAATAAGGGTTATCGCAGGGAAAACCGATTTCTATTATATCTATGCCGCTCTTGACGTATGAATCAGCAATCTCCATGCTTCTCTCAACGTCAGGGTAACCTATCGAAAAATAACCTATAAGTTTTGTTTTCACGTTTACACCTCTTATTCAAAAGATAGCAGGACTATTTATTCGCCGTAGTAAACTTTCTTGACAAGTTCTTTCATGGTCGGATGGTCAGGAATAATCGGTGACGTCTTAGTGCAGCCGTCTGCTATTGACTTCTCACTTACAAGATCAAGATATTTTTCAAACTTTTCGTCATCGTTGATTACATCTTTCATACGAGGCGGAATGTTAAGCCGCTTTTGAAGTGAGCAAATCGCATCATAAAGATTCTCTGCGCCTAATTTTTCTGCAATCACATCATATTTTGCCTTTGCGGCTTCGCAATCAAAATTGAATTTCACAATATAGGGAAGCACAATGGCGTTTGCCAGGCCATGCGTTACACCGAAAACTGCACCAAATGAATGGGCTATGCTATGTACTATACCCAATGAGCAGTTTGTAAAAGCAAGTCCTGCTACCATTGAATAAGTGAGCATCTTCTCACGGTAGAGCAGGTTATCCCCATGTTCGTACGCAAGGGGCAGATACTTCAATATTTCAAGAACTGCTTTTTCAGAAAGAGTATCAGTGAGGTCATTCGCACGCCTTGAAACATAGGCTTCAAGTGCATGTGTGAGGGCATCAAACCCCGTCTCTGCTGTAAGTTTTGGCGGCATTGTTGCAGTAAGCTTTGGCTCAAGAAGAGCTACGTCAGGCATCATTTCCATATCGCCGATACCTTGTTTGATATTTCTCGTCTTGTCGCTTATTACAATAGACCGGCTGACCTCACTGGCGGTTCCGCTTGTTGTCGGAATAGATACCATAATAGCCTTGTTTCTCAGCTTTGGTATTTTGTTCGGAGGTGTAATATCCTCAAGGGTTTTCAGCTCCGGATGTTCGTAAAATACCCACATCGCCTTTGCGGCGTCCATCGCTGAGCCGCCGCCGACACCAATAATAATGTCGGGCTGAAACTCATTCATAAGTTCTGCACCCTTAAGCACACTCTGAATGCTTGGTTCAGGCTCAACACCATCAAATGAAGTGCTTTCTATCCCAGCCTTTGCGAGCTTAGATGTGATAAGGTCGAGTGTTCCGTTCTTCTTAAGGAAATCGCCGTTCATAACAATAAATGCTCTTTTGCCCTGCATGGTCTCAAGATAATCAAGAGCACCCTCGCCAAAAACAAGTTTATCACCGGCGAGTTTCATAGGTCTCATCATAATTAAAAGTCCCCTTTTATCTTCAATTATTCCTTATTTCAAGCTATCAACAAGTTCACGCACTTTCGCGCCGTCAATTTTGCCGTCGGTCTTTAAACTTGAACCGACTATGGCAGCGTCAGCAATTGAAAGCTGTGACTTTGCATTTTGTGCATTAAGTCCACTTCCTATGATTACCGGGCACTTTACTGCGGCCTTAACGCGCTTGACTGTCTCAATCGGAGTTTCAGAGCCTGTTGCAAGGCCGGTAACAATTATTGCATCCGCGCCTGAAGACTGTGCAACCTGTGCGGACTCTACAATATCGACATCCTTGATAAGCATATGTGTATGCTTCACCTGAACATCAGCAAAAATCTTGACATTCTCGGCACCTATGCTTTTTCTGTAAGGAACCGCATAGCTGCAGCAGGGTTCGATTATGCCTGCAAAGCATACTACAGTATCGACAAAGACCGCAAGTCGGACAAAATCAGCCATTGCGGCTTTTGCCCCGGCAAGTGCCGCCTTATAATCGCAGAAAGCAGCGTCTATACCGACAGGCAAGTTAGTTTCGTGTTTGATAACCGCCGTAACGGCCGCAAGCGCTGTTGCCTGCTCAATGGTCAACGTCTTTCCATAAGGGGCATCACTGAAATTTTCTACCATCAGCATTTTGATGCCGTTTTCTTTGAGCGTTTTCGCATCTTCAAGGGCACGATTATAAACTTTCTCCATGTCGCCGTCAAATCCGGCACTCCCCGGAAGCGGCAGCAAGTGCACCATGCCAATTAGATTATTGCCTTCTTGGAACATTACAGCATTTGACATCAATACTATCCTCTTTTCTTATCTAGATTTTTTAGAAAGCTATGATTTGTCCTTTCGAAAGTGTTAGCGTTATGCCTGTTTTTCGGTTCAGATAAACTGATTTATCTATTATCGTTTGCGAAGGAATACAGCCCTTCAAGGACAACGGTTATAAGTTTTTCTTCCGCCGCAATACGGTCGTCGTCTTTGAGCATGCCTTTGCGCCCTTCGAGGATTGTTGTTACTGTTACAGAGCAGGCCTTGATATTCATTAAAGAACCGAGTGTGAGTATAAGGCTTGTCTCCATGTCTAAGCCGACAACATTGTATTTCTTAAGTTCTGATATCGTTCCGTCTATATCTTTCTGCATCTGCTCGGAAAGCTTTGAACTCTTCATCTCGCTGTAATAGCCATCCATGCTGCATATGATACCATTCGTGTATACGCCGTTTTGTTTCTTTACCGCAGCGTTCATATATGATACAAGCTCTATATCCGCAGCAGCAGGATAACCTTTTTCCACATATGTAGAACTTGTGGACTCACGGCGAATAGCAGCCCGCGGAATGATAAAACCGCCGAGATTATCAATGAGTCCCATAACTGTTCCAAGCCTTACGGCAACTTTCATGCCACATTCATACATTTCCTCCATTGCGATTGCAGCAGACGGGGCGCCGATGCCGGTAGAGGTTACAGTTACGGGCATGCCTTTATAATTGCCGGTATATGTCTCAAATTCACGGTTACATGCGATATTTTTCACATTAGAAAGATGACTGCAAACTTTCTTTACTCTGCCAGGGTCACCTGAAAAGATGACATAATCAGCTATATCTCCTGGTGCAGCTTTTAGGTACAATGTTTTCATAACTATTCTCCCTCAATTGCAGTAGCAACATTATTCATCAAATTTGTAACAGCAATGTGCAGTCGCAATTAGTATTCTTCATTATAAACAGCCTTATAGCGTGCTTTGACTTCATCCATAGTCTTCATATTGGTAAGGCAGCCCTTCTTTTCAACAATAAATGAAGACGTTATTGTCCCGAGCTTTCCGCAGGTCCAGACATCCTTGCCATCCATATAAGCTTTTACAAATCCCGCTATATAAGCGTCGCCTACTCCTGCGGTATCCACCGGTTTTCCGACATCCTGTATCGGTATAGTTTTCATTTTGAAGCTTTCGCCATCTTTTACATAAACATCGCTTCCCCTTCTCCCCTTTGTAACAACAAGTATTTCAGCGGCATGTGATTTAAAGCAGTCAGTAATATCGTCAAGATTAAACGTAGTTTCTATCTTATTTTTCTCAAACTCGTTCATCATGATGATTTTGCAGTGGTGAATCAATTCTTTAAGAAAATCCTTTGGAAATGCGCTTGTGTCCCATTTCATACTAAGCAAAACCGGCACGTCATTTTTTATGCACTTATTCATGAAGTCCCTGTTGTAATCAGCATTTCCGACAGTGATTATTCCGAGCTTGGAGCGTCTAACAATATCTTCATCTATAGAATACGGATACTTTGAGTCCATGGTCCCAGGGTAGAACAGGGTAACATGATCGCCGTTGGGGTTGCTGATAAGATAAGCGCATGACGTATAATCTTCCTCTATAACCTTGACACCGCTCACATCGACATTATTGCTCTCCAAAAATTTCTTGAAGCCGCTGCTTTCAAAATTTTTGCCGACTTTCATTAAAACGGCGCTTCTAAGTCCCATACGCCCGCAGAATGCAGCAATATTTACATTGCATCCTCCGAAAAAGCACTCGTCTGTATAATCTTTTATGATTGATGTTGTGCCTACCGCAATGTCGTTTTCACATTCAATAAGCGTATCCATGCTTGGATATCCGCACGCGGTAATATCTATATCTTTAATCACAGAATTCCACCTTCAAACTTTTCAAACA